>JBJMOA010000024.1:0-5311 GCA_045803975.1 Gemmatimonadaceae bacterium | reverse complement strand
CCCTACTGCTCTACGCATCTGCGCGCCGTTTTGCGCGCGCTTCGATTGGCATCTTGTACGTGGTCGGCGAGGGCATCCTCTTCGGCAGCTACACTCGCTGCCCCGCCCGCACGCTTTCGCTTAGCGGGCACCCGGAGCCCCTAAGAACACTCCCTCGCTCCGCTCGGTCGTGGGTCTCCTCCTCGCGCTCGCTTTGCAAAGCCGCTACGAGGACCCCCGCCCGTCTCCCCTCTAAGCTCGCGTTCGAACACAGTCTCGTGCTCGCGCCTCGATCGCGCTCGAGATCTTTCGCTTGACCCCTAGGCGCCGCCCGCGGGAGCGGGCCGAGCATAGCTCGGCGTTCCCGCCACAAAGTGGGGCATCAGCACGCGTAGGGAACGCGACGCTGCGCGTCGCCCGCACTGCGGGTGCAGTTGCAGATCTTTGCAGGGAGGTGAGGGTGTCCCTCGTAGGCCGCTGCAAACGACCGACCAAGGAGACCCGCGAGTGAGCAGAGCGAACGAGCGTAGTTAGGGGCTCGGGGCGCCCGCTCGCGGGCACGATGAGGGAGTGTGCGGCCGAAGAGGGATACCCTCGCCGACCACGTACGCAAATGCCCGTCGAAGCGGAACCGGCTAGCCAGGAGGCCAGGTCATCGCGCGGCCGCCAAGGAGATGAACGTGCAGATGATCGACGGATTGACCGCCGTTCTTGCCCGTATTGATGACCGTCCGATAGCCGGATTTCGCGATTCCTTCCTGGCGCGCGATCGCAGCGGCCATGCCCATCAACTGCCCGAGCATGCTCGAATCGCTGACGTCGTCGAGAGAAGACACGTGCTTTTTCGGAATCACCAGGATGTGCACTGGCGCCTGCGGATTCGTGTCGCGGAATGCCGCGATCTCCTTGTTGTTCATCACTATCTGCGCGGGAATCTCGCCACGGGCGATTCGACAGAAAATGCAGCTCTTCGACTCAGCCATTCGATTGCCTCGACATTGCCAGTGATGCCGCGGCGATCGCGACCCCAGCGACTCCCGCGGTCTCAAAACGTAGCGTGGACTGGGCGAGCGTCACAGGGAGAAATGCCGCGCCGATGAAGAGATCGCGCTCGGCAGTCTCCATTCCTCCCTCTGGACCAAGAGCGATCGTAATCGGGACGCGCATCGGAACGCCGACCATCGGCTCGCCATCCTTCGCGAGCAGAACACGCGTACCCAGCGGCGCCGCAGCGATGGCGCGCTCGACGGTTGCTTCGGGAAAAATCTCCGGCAGCCATCCTCCCCCACTCTGAATGAGCGCGGACGTCATTCGTCCACGCACCTTCGCCTGAAACGCCTGGCCCTCGCCGCGCGGGGAAACGCTCTTCGACCGCCGCCATATCACAGGCCGCCAGCTCGTGACGCCGAGCTCGACGGCTTTTTCGGCGAGCCATAGCATCCGCTCGCGATCCGCTACTGGAGCAAGCAAGTGTATCGCTGCTGGTCGAGGTATGTCGTTTGTCTCATTCACTTCGACGAGTGCGGAGCTCTTCGCGACCTTCACCAAGGTTCCAAGGGCGGCCTTGCCGGCGCCATCACGAAGTCCGATGCACTCGCCGACTCCCACTCGTGCGACGCGGATGTGGTGCGCCGCTTCATCCGAAAGTGTCACGGTGCCGCCAACGACAAACGCGTCACCGGCGAAGAACGTTGCTACCGGGGTCTGATCTGCACACTCCACCAGGCGTCCTCCGTGTCTTCGCGCTCTATCGTCCATACTCCGGCCTCGAGTTCAGACACCACGGTCTCTCGCTCCGTCGTCAGAATCCCACTGAGGATCGCCTGACCGTCGTTCGTGAGCGACGTTCGGATCGTGGGAAGCAGCGGAATGATCACCGACGAAATAATGTTCGCGAGCACAACGCGGACCGGTGCGAGCAACGGAAGAAGGATCGTCGCGTCGCCTTCGATCACTTCGACGTGGTCACTCACGCCATTGACTCGAATATTCTCCTCGGCGTTGCCGATCGAATCGTGATCGATCTCGACCGCCGCAACGCGTGACGCGCCGAGCTTGATGGCCGCGATGGAAAGCACCGCGCTTCCGGCGCCGAGATCTGCCACGACATCCCCACCGCGTACCACGCCCTGCATCAACCGGATTGCACCGCGCGTGGTTGGATGTTCGCCTGTGCCGAATGCCATCGCCGGATCCACGATTATCCTGCGCGCGCGGTCGTGATTGTCGGCGAGCCAGGGAGGGACCACCACAAACTGCCCGACTTCGTGCGCACCCACAGCGGCGCGCCACTGCGAATAGTCGGTTTCAGGTGTAGCAGCGATCGCGATGTCCGCGCGCGGATCCGCGGTGATTACCGCTTCACGGATGTCGTCGATCGGCGCGTCGGATGGAAAATGCGTAATTACTGCCGCGCCATCTTCCTGAACACCCTGCGATCCTGCTTCGAAGAGCGCCGCGATCACTCCGTCACGGTTCGACTCGGGAGTGACGCGCAGCGCTATCCAGCTCACGCGGCGCTATGCACCGAGCGACTCTCTGATCTTTGACCAGAGTCCCTTCGGACGAGGCGCCGGAACCTGCTGGACTTCGCCGAGCCGGCGAATGAGCGCCGCCTCTTCGTCGGAAAGAGTGTCGGGCGTCCAGAGCTGCAATCTCACGTGCAGATCACCCGTTGTGCTCGAGTTGATTCTCGGCAGTCCGCGACCGCGCAGGTTGAAGACTTGACCACTCTGTGTTCCTGGAGGAACCTGCAAAGTGACGCTTCCGGTGACCATCGGGACATCGACGTTGGCGCCGAGCGCGAGCTGAGCATACGACACAAGCACTTCAGTATAGAGATCCTCGCCGTCGCGCTCGAAGCGCGAATCTTCCTCTACCTCGAACACGACCAGAATGTCGCCGCGCGGACCGCCACGCGGCCCGACGTTGCCGACGCCGCGCATCGTCATGTACTGGCCCGTCGAAACGCCGGCAGGAATGCGAACGATGATTTCTTTCTCGCCTCTGACACGGCCTTCACCGCGGCACTTCTTGCACGGCGACGAGACGACGGCGCCTTCGCCGGAGCAGTTCGGACACGGCGCGACACTCACTACCTGACCGAAGAATGAACGTTGCGCGCGACGCACTTCCCCGCTGCCGCGACATGTCGAACACGTCGTCGTCGACGAGCCAGGCTCGGCGCCTCTCCCATCGCAGCGATCACAAGGCTCCAGCAGCCGGACAGTGATTTTCTTTTCGACGCCGGTCGCGACTTCGGCCAGGGTCATCGGCATCGCGATCTTGATGTCGGATCCGGTGCGAGGCCCGCTGCTATGTCCACCACCGCCGCCGAACAGGTCGCCAAACCCACCGAGTCCGCCCAGGTCGCGCATGAAGATGCTGAGGGCTTCGGAGAGATCCACGTGATGGAATCCACCGGCGCCACCGCGGAGGCCCGCCTCGCCGTACCGGTCGTACAGCGCACGCTTGTTCGGGTCGCGGAGCACGTCGTACGCCTCGGTGATCGACTTGAACTTCTCTTCGGCGTCCTTCGCCCCGTTGTTGCGGTCGGGGTGATACGTCATCGCGAGCTTGCGATACGCCTTCTTTATCTCTTCATCACTGGCGTCTCGCGCGACGCCGAGCGTGCTGTAAAAATCAGCCATGCGTTCTGGGATTCTCCTTCAGTAAATCCGTGACCAGCTCCGACGCGTGCGTCACGAGCGAGATGACTTTGTCGTACGGCATTCGTGTTGGTCCGATGACGCCGATTACGCCTGCCAGCGGACCAGCGTGGTACGGCGCCGTCACTACCGTGAAGCTCGCAAGACGCGGGTCGCTGTGCTCATTGCCGATCGTGATCGAAACGCCACCCGTCTCGCTACGACGACGCAGCAGCTCGCCGAGTTTCTCGCGCGTCTCGGTCAGTGCAACCAGCTTCCGCATGTTGTCGACGCTGGCGAACTCCGGTTGTTCGGCAAGAACCGATGCCTGGCCGAGCAAAACGGTGTCGTCGTCCGACTCCAGGGCGCTATCAAAGAGTTGATCTGCCTCTTCGATGAAGACGTTGAGAAGATCGGACGCTTCCCGCGTTGGGCCGATGTCGCGCAGGCGGTCACCGAGCGACGACCGAACCTGGCGGAGAGTGAGACCGGCGAGCCGGTCATTGAGAACGCGAGTCACTTCGGCGATAGCGGCATCTGCGATCTCGCCATGCACATCGACGAAAATCGTACGGACGGCACCAGCGGACAGCGTGAGCGCGACGAGTAGCCGTTCTGACGACAGGCGGATCAGCTCGACCCGCTCCAGTATCGCGTTGTCCAGCCGAGGGCCCAATGCAATACCCAGCTCCTGGGTGATGATGCCCAGGCTTTGAGCAGCGCGACGAAGAATGGCTTCGACGGCGGAGCCGCCCGCCGAGATCTGGGCCGTTAGGCGCCGACGCTCGGTTGCGGCGGCTGGCCGGACGGGAATCAAGGAATCGACGTAAACCCTGTACGCGACGTCGGTTGGGACCCGACCAGCCGATGCGTGGGGATGGAAGAGGTAGCCCTTCTCCTCCAGGTCGCTCATGGTGTTGCGAATCGTCGCCGGAGAAACGCCAAGGCCAAACTTGTGGGCAAGACTACGCGAGCCGGCCGGCTGGGCCGTCTCGACATAGATCTGAATTACTGCTTCCAGAACGCGACGCTCGCGCTCGTTCAAACTCGGCAGCGACATAGCCTCAAATATAGCAATGACTAGGAGTTGCGCCTATCGTCGTGTTCACCGGGTTGCTTCTTCCAGCGGCCAGATCGGCGGCGAGACTGTCGAGCCGCAGCCAACCAGTCGGCGACAGTCGGACCCGGCTGGGGTCGCCGTGGTTCTCCACCGCTGCCCACCCCTGCGACTCCCAAACCCGCACCCGCGGCAAGTCGTTGTGGGTGATCGCCAACCCGCGCTGAGTACGCAGCCCTAGATACACTTCCTCGGCGATCCGGTTCTCGTCGGTAAGCGTCTCCTCTCCCGCTATCACGCTCTCCCCGAGGGCGAGACATCGAAGCCATTCGGAGTACGCGGCCACATTCCAGCTCCTCACAGCGCCATCGAATGAATGCGCGGATGGGCCAACGCCCGCATACGCCTCACCGGTCCAATAGGCAGAGTTGTGCCGCGACCCCAGGCCGGGGCGGGCGAAGTTAGAGACCTCATAGTGCTCGAACCCTGCCGAGGTCATCATCGAGTGCGCGGTGAGAAACTCTTCCTCGTAGTTCTCTTCGGACCCCTGCACGACCGCACCGCGATCAGCCCAACGCGCGATCGGGGTCTTGGTTTCGACGGTCAGGCCGTAGAGCGAAAGGTGCGC
>JBJMOA010000023.1:0-2574 GCA_045803975.1 Gemmatimonadaceae bacterium | reverse complement strand
TCCGCTGCCGCTATCGGTGTACTGGCGGGTCTCCAGGTCGCGTACGCCACGTATCTCGTTTTCTGGTTCGTCGATCTCAACTCGACGATGCTCTGGATAGTTATCGCGGCGCTCATCGCGTCTCGTGGTACGGTCGGCTCTGTCGTTCTGGAGACACCAAGGCATGATATGGGTGCCGTGCGCGCTCAACCCAAACTTGCCTTAGCCTCGATCGCCGCTCTCGGTGCGCTGCTGTACTGGGGAGCGTATACGCCGCTGAGTGCGAACAGGGCGCTGGCAAGGATCGATTCCCCGCGTGGCTCTCTGGCAGAAAATCTGACCGCGTTCGAGCGACTGTCAGAAACGACGGCGCCGCAGACCGCTCATACGCCGCTCATCATGGGGGAGTTCATCGCATCGCTTCATCCGCGCCTTGGTCATATGCGCGGGAATCCCAACGAACGCAGGATACTCGAGCGTGCGTTCGATCAGTCGTTCGCCGTATTTGCCCGCGAGATCCATCGCGACACCCTGAACGACAGGCTCTATACCCACCAGGCTGCGCTGTTACTCGACGCAGCGGAGTTCTATGGACAGTCGGTCTATCGTCAACAGGCGATCGACGCGTTCCACAAAGCGATCGACTTGAGTCCACGCCGGATCCAGCCCCGACTCGGACTCGCGAACATGTACATGAGCGAGCGGGACTACGAGCGCGCGATCGTAGTGCTCGGCGACGCGGTGAAGATCGATCCGATGCTCGGCGAGCCTCGATACAAGCTGGCGCAGGCTTACCTCCGCGCCGGTCAGAGCGACTCCGCTCTCGCGATGCTACAGAGCTCATTGCGCCTCGGTTACGCGGGCGCCCCCGAGATTTACTTGTCGATGGGGAAGAGGCTCGAGTTCGCAGGTCGCAGCGCTACCGCCGCCCAGCTCTACTCGGATTATCTGGAGGCCAAGTACACGGAATCGATTTGGAATCGTCCCGAGTCTATAGACAGACCGGTTCCGAGCGCCGACATCGCGGTCGCCGCGCATCTGCCGCTGCTCTACATGCGCGACCGGGAGAGCGAGCTGGCGATCAAGTCCGCGGCGGCGCTGTCAGCGTTCGACCCTTCGCGCGCGCCAATCGTCGATCGATTCGTGTCCGACGTGGGGTCGCGCCATCGATCAAACTGGATCGCGAAAACGTCACTTCTTCCGTGTGGCGCGGTGCGACGCGATCGATCGCGTGATTCGACCACCGTCGCCGCCTGCGGAGTATTCAGGCGGAAGCTCTAGGCGGGCTGGGCCACAGGAGCCGCCTGTCTGACCCCCGCGCGGTGAATCCTCAGCGCGGCGATTCGCCGGCCATCCATCGCGACGACTTCCATCTCTCCACCCGGGATTGGGATTCGATCTCCCATACGCGGCAGTCGTCCCAGCTTCGCAAACGCGAATCCACCGAGGGTCGTCCAATCTCCCTCGGGGATTTGGATGCGGTAGTCGGAGCGCACATCGATCAGGGAAAGTGATCCGGCGAGCTCGAGGACCCCGTCGGTGATGATCGATTCGCGTGACGCGAAATCATACTCGTCGGCAATGTCGCCGACGACTTCCTCGACGAGATCCTCCATCGTTACAATCCCGGCCGTGCCTCCGTACTCGTCGAGCACGACGGCCATGTGCGCGCGCGTCCGGCGCAGGTCGTCGAGCACTCGTTCGGCGGGCCGACTGTCAGGCACGTACATCGGCTCGCGAACGAAATCCGCGAGATTGAACGGGGCGTCGCCGGAATGCAGCCACAGATCCTTCGCGAGGAATACGCCGATCACGTCGTCGAGTGAGTCGCGGTAGACAGGGTAGCGCGAATAGCGCTCGCGTCTGAGGACTTCCCAGACTTCCTGTTCGGTGGCCTCGACGTCCAGCGCAACAACATCCGTCCGCGGTCGCATGACGTCGCGCGCTTTCTTCTCGTGGAAGTCGAGAACCCCGGCCAGCATCGCGCGATCCGACTCGTCCAGCGTTCCCCGCGCGTGTGCCTGCATGACCAGGAAGCGGATCTCTTCGGGGCTGTGTCCTTCCTGATCGCTCGCGGGGTCGACGCCGAAGATGCGGAGCAGCGCGTTCGCGGCGCCGTTGAAGAGCCAGATGAAGGGCGACATACACCGCGAAAAAACCATGAGCGGCCGCGTTACAGCACGCGCGGTCCTTTCGGGGCTTGCCAGCGCGATTGACTTCGGCGCCAGCTCACCAAGCACGATGTGGAAGAATGTGAGCAGAAAGAACGCGACCGGGACTGCCGCAACGTGGGTCGTGGTCGGCGACGGGTTTACGCCGAGCGTTCGAAAAGCCTGGTCGAAGAGCTGGGCGAGGACAGGCTCACCAACCCATCCCAGAGCGAGAGAAGCAATCGTGATCCCGAGCTGGGTGGCGGCTATGTAGCGATCGAGGTTCTGGAGCGCCGTTTGGACAGTCCGCGCGGCACGGTCGCCCTTGGCGATCATCTCGTCCAGCTTGCTGCGACGCGCAGCGACCAGGCTGAACTCCGCCGCGACGAAAAAACCGTTCACGAGAACCAGTCCAAGCACCGCAACCATGCTGCTCGCCGCTACG
>JBJMOA010000022.1:0-8926 GCA_045803975.1 Gemmatimonadaceae bacterium | reverse complement strand
GGCGTCGAGCTGTTCGAGGTCGAGCGCGGCGGCGACGTAACGTTTCACGGACCAGGACAGCTCGTCGGGTACCCGATCATCGATCTCAAGCGCCACCGTCAGGACTTGCATTGGTACCTGCGAACGATCGAGCAAGCGCTCATCAATACTCTGGAAGACTACGGCATTCCGGGCGAGCGCAACACGGCATACACCGGCGTGTGGACGCGTGGCAAGAAGATCGCGTCGATTGGTGTGCACGCGCGTGACTGGGTCACCTGGCATGGCTTCGCCCTCAACGTTACGACAGATCTTTCGTACTTCGATCTGATCATTCCCTGCGGCATCGATGGCGTAGTCATGACGTCCGTCGCGCGTGAGCTGGGCGTGGGGGACATATCGATCCAGGATCTGCGCGACCGCATCAGCGCCAAATTCGCCGAAGCTTTCGACCTCACAGCTGTCGTCACTTCCCGCTCGGCGCTTCTGGAAACTGTGGCGTGACCGAGACGCTGAAGGTCTATCCACCGCGATTGCGTCCCGAATCGGCGGCGCCACCGCGCGATTTCGCGAGCGAGCTGAATCCCGAGCAGGCTGCCGCCGCGACGCACGGGGACGGCCCACTGCTCATCATCGCCGGTGCTGGAACCGGTAAAACCCGGACGCTGGTGTATCGTGTCGCGCACTTGATCGAGCGCGGGGTATCGGCCGAACGGATTCTGCTGCTGACTTTTACGCGACGGGCGGCACAGGAGATGTTGTCGCGTGCGGAGCGCCTCGTCGGCAGTAATAGCAAGCGAGTGCATGGCGGGACCTTTCACGCGACGGCGCACCGTCTCCTGCGCCGTTACGGACAGGCGGCCGGCCTCGCTAAAGACTTCACGATCATGGACCAGGGCGACTCGGCCGACTTGATGCAGCTTTCTCGGGCCCAGCTCGGCTACGCCACCAAGTCCAAGCGATTTCCGAAAAAAGAAACGCTCCAGTACGTGTACTCGCGCCACCTCAACACAGCGATCTCCATCGAGGATATCGTACGTGACGGCTATCCCCAGTTCGTCGACTACCTCGAGGACTTCGGGAAGATCTACGCCGATTACACGCGCCGAAAGCAGGAAAGAAATCTCGTCGATTACGACGACCTGCTGTTGTTCTGGGCGCTCTTGCTCGAAGCGTCGCCGGAATTAGCCCAAAAAATCGCTGGACTCTACGACCATATTCTGGTCGACGAGTATCAGGACACCAACGTCCTGCAGGCGCGGATCCTTCGCGGAATGTGTCGGACCCACAGTAACATCACCGTGGTCGGCGACGATGCGCAGAGTATCTACTCGTTCCGCGGCGCCAATTTCCGAAACATTCTGGACTTCCCGAGGCAGTTTCCCGGCGCGACGGTCGTCGCGCTCGAGCAGAACTACCGATCGACTCAGCCGATTCTCAGCGTCACTAACACGTTGATCTCGCGCGCCGCGGAAAGATTCACGAAGAACCTCTGGACGCAGCGTACTGGCGGCGAAGCGCCGTGGCTCGTTGCCGCACGCGACGAGCAGCAGCAAACTCAGTTTGTCGTCGACCGCATCCTCGAGCTGCACGAGGAAGGCACGCCGCTGAGTGAGATCGCCGTACTCTTTCGTGCGGGCTACATGTCAGCCGACCTCGAGATCGAGCTAACGAATCGCAAGATCCCGTTCGAGAAATGGGGTGGGCTGAAGTTTCTCGAGGCAGCGCACGTCAAGGACGTGCTGGCATTTCTGCGCATCCTCGAGAATCCACGGGACGAGGTGAGCTGGTATCGGCTGCTTCTCCTTCTGCCCGGAATCGGCGACGCGACCGCGCGCGCGGCCATTGATGCGATGGCTGCCGCGGCGTGGGAATCGACCGCGTTCGGACGTTACAGTCCGCCACCAAGAGCGAGAGCCGCGCATGCGGCGTTAGTCGGACTGCTCGACGGTCTCCGATCCGGACCAACAATCGACGAAGCGAAGGTCGCCGCCGATATTGGGCGCGTCCGGCTGCTCTACGACAACATCCTCCGCGAGCGCTACGACCGGGTCGAGCCCCGGCTCGCTGACCTGGATCAACTGCAGACGATCGCCGCCGGCTATCCTGATCGCGCGACGTTTCTCTCCGCGCTCGCCCTCGAGCCGCCGCAAGCGACACAGGATCTCGCCACCGGAACCCGTGAAGAGAATGACTGTCTCATTCTCAGCACCGCGCATTCGGCAAAAGGAAAAGAATGGGACGCGGTATTTGTCATTTGGGCGGTGGATGGCTGGTTCCCATCGGCACGCTGCCTGAACGACGACGATGAAACCGAGGAGGAGCGGCGACTCATGTACGTCGCTTTGACGCGCGCCCGGAATCATCTAAGCGTCACCTATCCCCTCAACGCCTACTCGTCGCGCCGCGGCGCCGACTACTCCCTGGATCAGTTATGCAGGTTCATTGACCGGGGAGTGCGCGACAACATGCAGCGTGTCGCGCTTGGAACGGACAACACCGCAGCGCCTTTCGAGGCAATTAAACAACCGTTGCTCGACCTTCGCGCGCTGCTGAGGGCCAGGTTCACGACCTGAGGCGTGAAACTCGCTCTGGCACCTCTCAGTACGGGACCATAGTTTCCAGATCGAACAGCAGCGTCTCCACGTGAGGCTGCAAATGCAGCTTGCCAACACCATCTCCGTCGCAGGATTCCTCCTCGCTTGCACTTTTTCCGGGTGCGTTAGCGCGAGTAGAGTTGGAGACCAGGAGAAGCGTCGCGCCGACTTTATCGGCCCCGAAGAAATTTCCCGCTCCGCATCCACGAATGCGTGGGATCTGATGCGCAGTCGCATTCGTCAATACGATTTTTCGGAGGATCGTTATGGTCGGCCGCGCACGATTCGGACGAAGCGCGGTCGCAGCACTATCGCGGTCGCCGACTCCGACACTCCGCTGGTAGTAGTGGATGGCGCGAGGCTCGTCGACTTCGGCGTGCTGCGCGACCTGCCAACCGGAGCGATCGCGAGTATCGAGCTTCTCAGCGGAATCAATGGAACGTCCGCCCACGGGACGAACGCGTCTGCTGGCGTGATCTACATCCACACCTGGGAAGCGTCGTCTAGGTAACGGGATGAGGGATGAGGGATGCGAGTCGGTTGCTCCCGTGATTAGCACAAGACCTGGATCTGCAACCCCTCATCCCACATCCCTCATCCCCCATCCCTCTATGCTTCGTTCTGCTTGCACGCTCCCGGCACGTACTCCGGGTTGTTCTGTTCCTGGAACGGAACTGGAGCGTTCACATCGGTTCCGTACGTCCCACCCTTGAAGTAAGGCCCGTTCGGGAAGACCGAGTTTACCGGCCGTAAGTACTGCCGGATCAGGCGACGAAGGTCGCCAAGCCGATGTGAGGTCAGGTACATCCAATACGCGCGCTCCTTGAAGAGCTGATCCACTTGGCCCGCGGTAGTCGGCTGCAGCGTGAGCGGCGCTAACGAGCCGGCGGGATAGCCGCGCAGCGAAAGCAGCGCCGCGTTACTACGCAGCGCATTGAGAATGGTCAACGCACCAACCGGATCGCTCGCGTTGAGCGCAGCTTCAGCTTCGATCAGCCTCGCCTCGACTCCGTCCGCTACAGTGATTGGCGACGCGCGCAGCGGATACTTCGCTTGCACCATCTGATCGGTAGCGCCGTCGAAGCCCTTTGTGTTTACCACGCCGCCGGACACTCGTCTGGCAAGACTGTCGGCAACACGCGGATCTACGACACCCGTCGTTTTTTTCAGGTTTCCATCTGATGCATACGGAAGCCCAATGCCTGCCTCCGCGTCAGCTTCTCCGAAACGCCCGACGCTCGAAGTAAGAGACCATGTTCCGTTGTTCTGGCGTCCCGACGTCTCAGAGTGGAGATAGTTGTACTGGAACGTCGTCGGGACGGCGGCGACAGCCGCTGCCGCCCCCGCATAATCTCCCTTGTCCAGCAACGCACGGCCCTTTCCAATCGACGCCAAGTTCCTGATCGTCGCCGTCAGCGGCGCACCCGTACCCGTGCTCGGCATCGCCAATGCCTGATTGAACTTTGAGATCGCGCTGTCGAGCAGCGTGTTGGTGTTCTCCGCCGCACCGAACGTGAACGACCCGTCCGGCTGCTGCTTGCTGATCGGCACCGCCCCGCAATAGTTCTCGGCGAAGAAGATGTAGCTGAAACCGCTCAACGAGAGTACCTCAGGAAATCCGGCGCTATCCGCGAGGGTCTTCGCGAACTCTCTGTACGCGTCGACTGCGAAGTCCGCCGACGCTCGTGCCCGTGATATGTCGAAGAACGTCCCGCCTTGAACCGTATTCGCGAGGCTCGTGTTGGTAGTAGTGATCGCGCGTTGATCGATCTCGATTCTCGTTGGGAACGTTTCTGTATTGATGAATTCGTCCGACAGCAGCGCGGAGAGATGGACCTGCTCGACATCGGCCGCTCCACCGTTGTACGCGACGCCAAAGTTGCCGATGGCGCCCGCGCGCAGCGTCGGCAGTGCCGCGGCGCCTTGCAGGGCTTCGGGGCGGGCTACGTCGGGGTCTGTAACCTGCAGGATTTCATCCGTCTGGCACGCGAACAGGCCAAGAGCGGCAAGGCCGAGTGCAATTCGCGCCGGCGTCAATCGCGGCCGACGCAAGAAAGATCTATTTCGCATTTGATTATTCTCGGTGGAGGATTGGCGTTAGAAGTTGACGTTGACGCGCGCTGTCCACGTTCTGGTCGGGGACAGCGTCAGGAAATCAGAGGTGCTGAACTGCAATCCCGGAGATGAGTTGATCTCGGGATCGAACCCCGTGTAATTCGTCCACGTCTTGAGGTTGCGACCGGCGACGGTGAACTCGACGGTGTGGCCTCCGAACGCCCTCGTCATGCTTTCGGGTGCTCGCAAGCTGAAAGAGAGCTCGCGCAGTTTCGTAAAGGTTGCATCCTCGATGTAACCGGCGTCCGTGCCAAGAGCGATCGCGATGCTTGCCGCCTGGTCAGCCAGCGGAGCTGTCTTGTCGAACGCCTCCCGACAGTTGCCGAAGCTGCAGCGGAACCGACGCGTATTGTTGAACAGCTTGTAACCACCCTTGTGATCGAACAGCGCCGAGATTCGCAGCGCCTTGAACAGAGTGATGTTGGGCGTGAACGCAAAATTGTGCGTTGGCAGCGGGTTGCCGAGATAGACGGCCGTATCACTCAGGGTGATCTCGGAGCGGCTGATGATGCCGTCCTTGTTCGCATCGTTGAACGTGATGCTCCGCTGGAAATAGCTGCCGAGGGGAACACCCACCTGGTGTCTCTGCTGGGTGTTCACCAGGATAGATGGCACCGGAACTGTGTCGTGCAGGAATCCGAGTGAGAGCAGCTTGTTGTTGTTTGTCGACCCCGAAATGAGGAAATCGAACCCGAACCTGTCCAGATCCACGACCTTGGTGTTGACCAGATACTCCCAACCCTTGTTCGATACCGTTCCCAGATTCTTGAATTGCGTCGCGGTAAGGCCAAGTGACGGCGGAAGTGGCACCGCGATCAACAGGTCGTCCGTTTTCTTGTTGTAGTGCGTTACTTCGACGCCAATTCGGTCTCTGAAAAAGCCGGCATCGAATCCAAGCTCCGTTTCCTTCGAGCGCTCTGGACGCAAGTCAGGGTTCCCGGTTCCGCCGACGGTAATGCCCGCTACGTCGGTCCCGGCGACTGTCACGGTCTGGGAGTTGAAAAACGTAATGGCGTCGCGGAAGTTGGGCTTCTGGCCGGATTTGCCATTTGCGGCGCGGAGTCGCAACGAGTTGAAGAAATCATTCTTCGGGAAGAACGACTCTTCGTTCACTACCCATGAGAGCGTGAACGACGGGTAGTTGATGCTCCCGAAATTCTGACCGAACGCGCTGTTTTTGTCGTTTCTTATTGCAGCGCTGAAAAAGATCCTGTCCTGCCATGCGAGATCTTCGCGAGCTAGCGCGCTGATCGTCTTGTTGTCGGTGTTCGTCTCATTGACCGCGAAGCGTGACGTCGCGCCGGCAAGCGACTCGGTGCCAGCAACGAGCTTCGCGCCGAACGCCTGCGTGCCGCGCACCAGCTCCTTGTTGAACAGGCTGCTGACCTTGGTCGTCGACTTCAAACCCGGAAGAGGAGTGAAAGCCGCCGAGAGGGTGCCGTTCGCCGAGTAGTTATAGATCTGGTACGGATTGGATGTACGTTGTCCATCGGGCAGCGATCCAAACGCAACGCGATTCGGCGGAACCACTTCGTTGTCGTACCGGTTCAGGTAGTCCAGTCCGGCAACAGCCGTCGCGGTAAGCCACGACAGCGGCTGGTACGACGAGTTGAGCGTATTCTCGAATCGCTGCGTGTCCTGGCGCGTGTCGATGTTGTAGACCATGTCGGGGAAGATTCCGTTCAGATATCCTTTGCCCGGGCCATCGAACGCCGTTCCCAACAGTCCCGCCGAGATGATGCCAAGCGTGTTGTTGTCGTTCTGTGGCAGCCTGAGGTGGTCGGCGAGATAGCTCGTGCCGACCTGAAGATTCCAGTTGTCACGAAGCTGCATCGAGACGTTTGCCCGGCCCGATGCGCGATTACCTGTGCTCGTGACGAATACGCCCTGCTGCCGGTCGTAATTTCCCGCCACGTAATAAGTGACCTGATCGTTTCCACCGTTGACACTGGCGCCGTAACCGCGGCGGTTCCCGCCAAGGAAGGGGCTATGCGCAACGAGTGGGTTGAAGAAAACGAGCGAATCCGGATTCGGGGTGCACAAGCCTCGCGTCTGGTTATCGAGGGTGCAGGCAGTGGTGCGATTGCCCGCCGTTGTTGTGCCCACCTGGGCGTAGTTCGCCGGGTAATCGGAGATGTCCTTGATCGAGCCTGTCTCTCCGAAGACTCTCCATTGTGGCTTTCCCGAGCGGCCACGCTTCGTGGTGATCTGGATGACACCGTTTGCCGCGGCCGTTCCATACTGCGCCGCCGCTGCGGGGCCTTTCAGCACCTCGAACGTCTCGACGTCTTCGGGATTGATGTCGTTGAACCGCGATGGTACTTGACCACCGACGCCAATCGTCGTCGATCCAGTCGTGCCACTGTTGCCGATGTTGTTGTTGAAGCGAATTCCGTCGACCACGATCAACGGCTCATTCGTCAGCGAAAGGGAGTTCGACCCGCGGATGCGAATCCGCGATGCGGCGCCGATCGTGCCACCGGCCTGCGCGACGTCGACTCCGGGAACCTTTCCGGTGAGTAGCTGGCTGACATTCTGCGCGCTCGCCAGTTGCTCTTCCTTCGGCTGCACTGTCGAGACGGCGGAGCCGATCTCCCTCTTGCGCTCGCGCTCTCCGGTGGCTGTCGTCACCACTTCTTCGAGGCTCACCGCCGCGGGAGTGACGCTGAACTCTAAATCCGCGGTGCCGCCCGCGGTCACGGTGACTGCACGTGACGACGCTTGATATCCGAGACGGAGTACGCGGACCTGGTAATCGCCGGGCCTGATACCCGTGATTCTAAATCGGCCGTCCTCCGCCGTCACGGCACCACGCGTGGTGCCCACAACCTGGATTTGCGCTGTCGGGACGGGAGCGCTCGTACTGGCGTCGATCACTCGGCCAGCAATGTTTCCCGCCTCCTGCGCTTGCGCACTCGACGCACCAAACATCAGCGCACCGGTGGCTACGGACACTCGATACAACCCTCGCACAAATTGGTTCATACTGCCTCCACTGTTTTCCCCTCGCATGGAAATAGCGGCGCGACGATTTGTCGCGTTGCACTTTCAACGACAGCGCTAATGCGCCGTCGCGTAAAGCCGGATGGATGTGCGGTAGGCAGAATGGATGCGATGCAGAGCCGAACCGATATGTGGATGCCGGCATTCGTGGTTCCCTCTAGCTTGCTGGCCTACTGCTAGCGGGCGGTGAGCCTATCGTCACCTGCCACTCTGCGTTCAGAAATCGTCGTTTGCGGCGATCCTGAACTGCAGGCGTCTGGTCCCAGCCTTCGATCAGATGGCAGATCGAAGAGGTAGCAGTCCCGCCTATCAAGGAGTAGTCTAGTCGCGAGCGCTACCGCGTCAAGTGACGGCGGTTGCAAACTTCGGCGAGCGACACCTGCGTGGCGGCAGGTTCCCTAGATCACGGGCGGACGTTTACTACGGATTGCGGACCAACGGCATTGCGCACTGCTGACTAACTACGGATTGGGACACCTACTTCGCACTGATGACTAACGGCTGCGGATTTCGGACTGCGGACAGGTCCGCATCCCGAAATTAGTCTCCCAATTCGCAGTTAGTTTCCCAATCCGCAATTAGTCAGCAGTCAGCAGTGCACATGGTCCGCAACCCGAAGTAACGCTCCAAGCCCCGAGCCGCTCCGCCCAAGGCTAATAGCAGGTAGTTCGTAAGTGGCCCGTTTAAGGCTGTTTGCCAACCCAGCCCCGGAGCGCCACAAACGGCGCCTTCGCGTTTGATTTTGCTAAACTGATAATCCGCCCGATGGCCCGCTTGAGATCGCGGCCTTCCCTCTCATAAATGAGATCGAACACGTCGAGATCGCTTGCGTACACCCGCCTCGCCAGCAGCGCCGCATTGTTCAACAGCACTCGCTCGGCGTACAACGGATTGATGGTTTTCAGCTGCGGCGCGATCTCCTTTACTAGCGTCACGCGAGTACGCGCGTAGACCGTATCGCGAACGGCAATGCGCGCCTGCTTGCTCTCGGGATGCGCTGCGTACGCCGAGTCGAGGGTCCTTATCACGCCCGCCCAGAAGCGGGCGAGTAGCTTGTCGTCTTCCCACTCGGCGTCGAGCCGCGCCGCTGCGGCCGGCTGACCTCGCGATCTGAAGAACGCCGCCGACCCACGCGCGCCGACGAACATCGCGAATGATTCGTTGAACGGCGCCTGACCCGACGCGTAGAAGGTGTTGTGGGTCAGCTCGTGGATGACCGTGTTAGCGAGCGA
>JBJMOA010000021.1:0-6428 GCA_045803975.1 Gemmatimonadaceae bacterium | reverse complement strand
ATTCTCGAGTACGACGAATCCCTCGTCGTTCCCTACCCGACGCGAAGCCTTCGCGACGGAGCGATCGATCCATGGACGAAGCCGCGCTACGACAACAAACGGCGCGCGCTGGCTGAGTTCGCCAAGCGCGAGCGCATCCCGATGGACAAGCCGTGGGAACAGTTAACGGCGGCGCACCGCGAGCTCCTGCTGCAATCGAGGACGCGCGGCTACAAAGGAATCTTCCCGTTCCTGAGAGACCTCGAGGAGAAGAGGTACAAGCAGTACATCCGCGTTTTCCTGAGGCAGTATCAGACGGCGCAGGAATGCCCGCGGTGCCACGGAACGAAGCTCCAGCCGGAAGCGCTGAACGTGCGCGTCGGCGGACTGAACATAGCGCAGGTGGCGGAGCTTCCCGTCGATCGGCTGGCGACGTGGGTGACGGAGCTCGAGCTCCCCGAGTTCGAGCGAAACGTCGCCGAGATGATTCTCAAGGAGACGCGCGACAGGGTGACATTCCTGCGGGACGTCGGGCTCGGCTATCTGTCCATGAACCGCGCAACGCGGACCCTTTCGGGTGGCGAGGCGCAACGAATTGGGCTGGCGAACTCGCTCGGCTCTCAGCTGGTCGACACGCTCTACGTCCTCGACGAGCCGTCAATTGGATTGCATTCGCGGGACATGGATCGGCTACTCAAGCTGTTACAGCGCCTGCGCGACGCGGGCAACAGCGTGCTGGTCGTCGAGCACGATCTCGCGGCGATCGAAATGGCGGACTACATGGTGGAGCTCGGCCCGGGAAGCGGCGAAGCGGGCGGGCATATCGTTTTTGCCGGACCGATGTCACGCGTCAGCGAGAGTCCGCTCACCGGTCAGTACGTGACGGGCGCGCGATCGATTCCCCTTCCCGATCAGCGTCGTCGGCTCGGTCCGCGCTGGATCACGCTTACCGGCGCGCGCGAGCACAATCTTCAGGACGTGGACATCCGCATTCCACTCGGGGCGCTCACGGTGGTGACGGGTGTGTCTGGCTCCGGAAAGAGCACGCTCGTGCACGATGTTCTCTATCGGGCGCTCGAGACGCACCTCGTCGGTGAACACTCAGCCAAGGTCCACCTCGGCGAGAAAGTCGGTGAGTACGAGACGATCACGGGGTTCGACGCGATCGAAGATGTCGTGATGATCGATCAAAGCCCGATCGGAAAATCGCCGCGCTCGAACCCCGTTACATACGTGAAAGCGTTCGACGAGATCCGCTGCATTTTTGCCGACACTCCGCTTGCGCGGCAGCGGAAGTACACGGCTGGGACGTTCAGCTTCAACGTGAACGGCGGACGATGCGAGGCGTGCGAGGGTGCGGGTGCGCTCGAGGTCGAGATGGTGTTCATGGCCGACGTGTATGTGCCGTGCGAGGAATGCGGCGGAAAACGCTATAAGCCGGAAGTTCTGGATGTCACTGTTCGCGGAAAGAATATCTATGAGGTTTTGAATCTCACCGTCGATCAGGCGATTCGATTCTTTCCGCGCGAGGAAAAGCTCGGACAGGCGCTGTGGCAGCTACAGCAAGTCGGACTTGGCTATCTCCGACTCGGCCAGCCGGCGACCACGCTGTCAGGCGGCGAAGCGCAACGAATCAAGGTCGCCCGCGAGCTGGCGTTGGCCGGCAAGAAATCGGGTCGCAAGATGTACGTGATGGACGAGCCGACAACCGGCCTGCACCTCGACGATATCAGAAAGTTGTCGAGAGTGTTTGATCGCCTCCTCGAGCAGGGTCACACGTTGGTTTTGATCGAGCACAATCTCGACGTCATAAAGCTCGCTGACTGGATAATCGATCTCGGACCAGAAGGCGGAGTCGGTGGCGGTCACGTCGTCGCGATGGGTCGACCCGAAGAAATCGTGCGCGTAGAAGAGTCGCACACTGGACGGTGGCTCGGACCATTGCTCAAACGACGGCCGGCAACCAACGATATCGCGCCCCGGATTGTGTCGGGACGTGGCGACATCGAGTCGATGTCGCACCAAATCGCCCTATAGGAGCGGGCGTTCCTCGGTGAGCGTTGTCTAACGCGTTTCCTGAATCATGCGAGCAACTTTCGCCGAAACGGTGCGTGGTGCGAACCGATTAGCCTGAGCGATAATCTTGTTCTTGATGCCGGGGATGGCGACGCGCCGACCGTGCATCATCGCGTCAACTCCGTATTCCGCGACATCAGCCGCGTCCGCCGCGCCGAATGCGGTGAACAAGCGCGAGTTGGTCATCTCCGCCGTCGCGGCGAAATCAGTGCGCGTAGGACCTGGGCACAACGCCGTTACCGATACTCCGCTGTTGCGCAGCTCCTCTGCCAACGCCTCGGAGAAGCTGAGGACATAAGCTTTGGTCGCGTAGTAGACGGCCATGAGTGGTCCCGGCTGAAAGGCAGCCGTCGAAGCAACATTGAGAATGTGGCCCGAGTGGCGCTTGATCATCGCCGGCAGGAACAGCTTGGTGAGATGGGTCAGCGCGGCGATGTTGACCTGGATCATCTCGAGCTCGCGCGTGAGGTCAGTGTCAGCAAACTCGCCGCCCAGGCCGAAGCCGGCGTTGTTGACGAGGATCTCGACGGGGATGTTCTCGTTATGGAGAAAATCGAAGATTGCCTCGGGGGATTCTCGTCGACGCAGGTCGGCGGCGAAGGCCGTGACCTTCACCTCGTGAATTCCTTCGAGCTGACCCGCTGCCGCTTCGAGCGTATCCCGTTGTCGCGCGACGAGAACCAGATCGAATCCCTTGCGGGCGAGAACCTTGGCGAGCTCCAGGCCAATTCCTCCGGAGCCGCCGGTGATGAGCGCGGTCTTGCGCTGTGTGCCGTTATTTTTTGGAGGCATGCGCTTCAAGTTAGGCCTTGCCGCACGGCAGCAGAATTACGTGAGAAATGCTCATCGATCTCAGTTGATTCGACGGGTTGGACTGGCTAATTTTCGTAGCTATTCCCGAGTAGCTCAGGTGGTAGAGCAGGTGACTGTTAATCACCGGGTCGGGGGTTCGAGTCCCTCCTCGGGAGCTGTCTTTTTCGACCCACAAACTGATATACAAAAAAACGGGCACTCCGGTTAGCGGGGTGCCCGTTTTTGTTTACGACCCTACTGCTTCAGCAGGTTGAAGCCGATCTCGAGTCGGATCGTGTCCGCTACGCTGAGCAGAACCGGCACGCGCGGCTGCTCCATCTGAATGTCGTCGAAGGTGAATGCAGTCGCGGCCGATCCCGTGACCTGACCGTTGCCGAACTGCGTGGTTCCCTTCCAGACGGTTGGGCGCGTCACACCGTGCACAGTGAGATCCGCCAGCAATTCTATGGGACGCGAGCCGGAAGTCGGAAGCGGAAGACTCACGCCGCGAACTTCCGTCGGCAGCAATACAATCTCCGGGTACGCGTCGGCCTCGAGCAGTCGCCCGCGCACGTAGCCGTCGCGGCGATTCTTGTCGCTCACAAAACTCGCGGCGTCTACGGTGAACTTCGACGCCTGCCGGATCACTTTCCCGTTGGAATCGAACGCGATCGAGCCAGCTAATCTCGTGGTTTCACCAATTGCGTCGTTCGGAAGGTCGCGACCGACCAGCCGCTCCCGAACGCGATAACGCGCGGTGTTTCCGGTTGGCGCAAGAACCAGCCGCAGTGTCGCGCCCTGGACCTGCGCGTCGCTTGCCGAAGCCTCTGCCGGTGCAGAGCTGCTGTCTCGCCTGGATTTGGCAAACGCGGTCTGTGGCTCGTCACGGGAGCACGCAACAAATGCGATTGACGCGAGCGCGAACAATATCGCACGCCCGCGTTTCACTGAAAGGTTCATGTCGTTCCTCGTCATTCTTCGTTAGGCGGTTGCTGATCCACTACATCTTTTATTACGCACTAACGAACGACAGCGCTGGGATCACGAGCGCTCGAGGGCGAGGGCGGCGAGCACTCCGCGCATGTAGGCGAGAGACTGTTTCATTCCGGGCATTGGGCTATCCGCGTCTATCTCGTACTCGAGGTTGACGTAGCCGGCGTATCGGCTCTTGCGCAGCTGCCGGAAGATTTCAGGGATTGGCATCCTTCCCTCGCCGACAATGCATTGACTCTCCGCGACTTTCAGGTCGCGCAGATCTTTCGCGTGCATGTCCAGGAGCCGCGGACCGGCGTCGGCGATGGCGCGAACAACGTCAGTGCCTGTGCGCACTGTGTGTCCGAGGTCCATGCAAAGACCCATTCGCGGATCCATGCCCTTCACCGCGCGCAATGCGTCGTACGGCGATGGGAAGTTCTCATCCTCGGGTCCATGGTTGTGGATGGCGACCCTGATGTCGTACTGCTTCGCGAATTTTTCGACGCGCGCGAGGATCGCCGGCTTGCAGGTGCAAACTATGAGAGGCATTCCGGACGCCTTGGCGTAGTCGAAGTACTTGCGCACGCCGTCGTCTGTGTCGCTCTCGAACGTGATCGTCCCCCCGCCGACGATCACCAGGCCGGCGGCCTCGACCTCCTGTCTCGCCGCGGCGAGCTCGGATGCTGACGCCTCGTATGGAAGGTGAACCGATTTCAGATTTATGTAGCGCACGCCGAGCGCCTTGGTCATCTCGATAGCCTGCGCGCGCGTGAAGTTGCGCAGCGAATAACTGGCGACGCCTAGCTTCACGTTCGCCTCTTCAAAGCCCCTGCGCGATGGCTTCACCGCGACGAAGCGAGGACCAAGACCAAATGGGCCGTCGCCGCCAATCCCGATGCCAACAACGCCGAGACCAGCGAGCTTGAGAAAGCTCCGACGCGGCAAGTTTGAGTCGGACATTCTTTCTCCTTCTCAGGTCAACCTGTAAGCGCGCCTGGCCAGATCGTATGCGAGAGCTCGTGCCATCGAGCTGGCATCTCGCATGTCGATCACGTGCCGCGCGACGAGACCGCCGAGGTAGTTCGCATCGACCCGGCGCGCCAGATCGTGGCGAGCCGGGATCGAACAAAAGGCGCGCGTGTCGTCGGTGAAACCGGCCGTATTCTCGATTCCCGCCGTTTCCGTGGTCTGCTGACGGAAACGCATCATTCCCTCAATGGAATCATGGAACCACCACGGCGCTCCGAGCAGCATCGCCGGATAATGGCCAGCTAATGGTGCAAGCTCGCGACTATAGCTCGACTCGTCGAGCGTGAACACGATGAGTCGGAAGCGATCGTCATTTCCGTAGGCGTTGAGAAGCGGCCGCAAGTTGCGCGTGAACTCAGTGGTGACAGGAATATCGCCGCCGCGGTCTGGTCCATAGCGCCGACGAATCCATTCGTTGTGATCGCGCAGCGCTCCCGCATGTAGCTGCATGACGAGACCGTCTTCGACCGACATGCACGCCATTTCCATCAGCAGATGCGCTTCGAAGCGCGCCTGATCCTCAGTCGTAGCGTTGCCGTCCAGCGCTTTGGAGAATATTTCGTCGGCGTCGCTGGCCTTGAGCCACTCCGTGTGCGGAACCACCACGGCATGATCGGTTGCCGTTGCGCCCGCATCTTTGAACTCGGCGCGACGCCGCACGATGGCCGAAATAAACGCGCCGTAGGTCTCGATGCCCTCCCCCACTATTTCCTCGAGACGGGCGAGTTCGTCACGCCAGCCTGGCGCGGCAATTCGAAACAATGCATCTGGTCTAAAAGTTGGAATCACACGCGCGCCGAGCTCTGACTCCCGCAGTGTTTTGTGGTGCTCGAGCGTGTCGCTCGCGCCATCGGTCGTTGCCAGCACTTCGATGTTGAACCGCTTCAACAGTGCGCGGGGACGAAATTCAGGTGATCGCAACCGCTCCGCGACCGCATCATAGACCTTCTGCGCCGAACCGGAGTCGAGCCCGGGTGCGATACCAAACACCTCACGAAGCTCGTATTCGAGCCACGCACGCGTGGGTGTTGCTCGAAAGAGATTCCAGTGATCCGCAAAGACTTGCCAGATCTTTCGCGGGTCCGTCTCGGCGGCTGGAGGCGACCCATCGATCGATGGAACGCCGAGCGATTCCAGCGGAACGCCGCGCGAATAGAGCATGCGCAGGATGTAGTGATCCGGAGTAACTAGCAGCGACGACGGATCCGCGAACGCGTCGTCGTTCGCGAGGACCGCGGGATCGACGTGTCCGTGCGGAGAGATTATTGGAAGCGCACGTGTCTCGTCGTACAGCGCGCGGGCGTTGCGCCGAATTGTCGGGTCTGGATCGAAGAAGCGGTCTTCGTGTAGTCCGGTCACACCACCGGCTTCCACCGCGGATCGTATTCGCGCGACCAGCGCCTGGCTGCTTCCTCATCGCGGAGGATGTGTCCGTTTCTCGGATCCGTAGTGAGCCTGCGCCCTACCTGTTGGGAGATGGTGCCTAAGTGGCACAGCATTCCCGTTTTCGCGCCGTCCTCGATCGGCGCGGTGAGCTTGGTCCCCGTTCGCACAGCGTTGGTGAAGTTGTCGAGGTG
>JBJMOA010000020.1:0-5674 GCA_045803975.1 Gemmatimonadaceae bacterium | reverse complement strand
CAGCGTGAGATCGGCCACGCGCTCCGGAGCCGGAGGCGGAGTCAGAACGCTCACGACAATCAGGATAAAGCTGCACAGCGCGAATAGCAGCGCCGCGAAGTGCAGGAAGTTGATATCTGCATACCAATACCAGAGCGAGCCCGCAGTGAGGTGTGATTTGTCGAGCTCGAGCAGCAGGCGCGCGAACCCGAGTACGAAGCCCGTCCAGAGCGCCGCGAGCGCGCCTCGGCCGTTGAGCCGCGGAAACAGGATGCCGAGCAGGAAGCACGCGGCAATCGGTGGCGCGATGTACGCCTGAACGCTTTGCAGATAGATGTAGAGCTGCGGCGAGACATATTTCATTGCCGGAATCCAGGCGAGGCCGACCAACACCAGTATCACGGTCGTCACGCGACCGACAAATACCAGCCGCGCTTCAGAGGCGTCAGGCCTCCACTTTCTGTAAACGTCCCACGTGAGCAGCGTCGAGACCGAGTTGAAAGCCGAAGCGAGCGAGCTCATTAGCGCGGCAAGCATTCCGGCGAGCACGAGACCCTTGAAGCCGACGGGAAGCAGTCTCGTAACGAGGATGGGATATGCGGAGTCGGCGGCACCGCCGCGCACATCGGCGTACAGCGCCGCGGCGATCATTCCCGGCAGCACGAATATGAAGACGGGCAGAATCTTGAGATAACCCGCGAATACGGTCCCGCGCCGCGCCTCCTGGATGTTCCGCGCCGCGAGCACACGCTGCACGATGTGTTGGTCGGTGCACCAATACCAAATGCCAAGTATCGGCGCTCCGAAGACGACACCTGTCCATGGGAAGTCTTTGTGACTCGACGGCTTCCACATCGAGAAGAAGTCGGGCGGCACACTTGCCTGAAGACCCGACCAGCCACCAACGGCGTTAAGGCCGATGAACATCAACGTGATAGAGCCGCCGATCAGCACCACCGCCTGCATTACCTCGGTGTAGATGACGGCGCGCAATCCACCGAAAATCGTGTAGAGACCGGTAATGACGATGAGGATTGCCGCGCTCGTCCAGAAATCGAAGCCAGTGACGGCCTTCATCACCACTCCACCGGCGAACAGCGTCACGCTGATCTTCGTCAGTACGTAACCTACGATCGATACCCACGTGAAATAGGACCGCGATGCTGGATTGAAACGGCGCTCGAGGAACTCCGGCATCGTGTAGACGCCGCTACGCAGATAGAACGGCACGAAGAGCCAACCGAGCAGCAACAGGATGAAGCTCGCGAGCCACTCGAAGTGGCCGACGGCGAGACCACTCGCTGCTCCCGTGCCGGCGAGGCCGACGAGGTGCTCGCTCCCGATGTTGGACGCGAAGAGACTCGCTCCTACTGCCAGCCAACCCACATCTCGGCTCGCGAGAAAATAGTCCGAGCTCACGTTTTTCTCTTTGCGCGCCGCCCAGTAGGCGATCCCCGACAATACGAGGAAGTAGGCGGCAATCACGAGAATGTCGATGAAGCTGAGATTGCTCATGGCGTTCGGTCCGTGGGGTGAGAAGTGGACGTCCGAGCCTCTTTTCCCGCTACGCCCCGCGCCTTCAATGCGGAGCCCGCGAAGAATCTGGAGCTTTTATGGCTCGACCGCTACAAGGCCGCGCAATTCTTTCCGGGTGTTTGCTTGACTGTCGGTTGCATGGCCAGCACATTCGCCGGCAGTCTGCGGCGGAGAGAGCAATGAGCGGTGATACCACACAACGAGGGCCTATCAGTCGGCGAGAGATCCTCGTCGCGGGACTGGCGGCCGGAATAGGTGGATTGATTACTGGCAGGCCCGCGCGCGCCGACGCGTCGGATTGGAACGGCGCGGCACGCCCTGGCGCTGCAGATCGCCGGCGCTCGAAGTTCAAGCTCTCCGTCACGCGATGGCCGTACGGCAAGTTTACGCTCGACCAGTTATGTCAGATGGCGCGCGAGCTGGGGATCGATTCGGTGGAGCTGCTCGAGCCAGGTGAATGGGCAATTCCGCGGAAGTATGGCCTAACCTGCGCGATGGGCTACGCCACGGTGCCGGACCCCCGGACGCGCCTGACCGAAGGCTTCAATCGCGTCGAGAACCACGCGTGGCTGATTCCAGCCTACGAGCGGGCGATTCCGCTTGCCGCGGCCGCTGGAGTTCCCAACGTCATTTGCTTTTCGGGAAGTCGGAAGGGACAAAGCGACAAAGACGGTCGCGCGATCTGCGCCCGTGGATTGGCGCCGCTGATTCCTGTTGCCGAGCGACACGGTGTGACGCTGTGCATGGAGCTGCTGAATTCGAAGGTCGACCATCCCGACTATCAGTGCGACAGAACGGCATGGGGTGTCGCGCTCGCCAGGCAGATCAATTCGCCGCGATTCAAGCTGCTGTACGACATCTATCACATGCAGATCATGGAAGGCGACGTGATCCGCACGATTCGCGACAATCATGAATACATCGGGCACTTTCACACGGGTGGAGTGCCTGGCCGCCACGAGATCGACGATTCGCAGGAGCTGAATTACCGCGCCGTGATGCTGGCTATCGCCGAGACCGGATTCTCGGGCTACGTCGCCCAGGAATTCATCCCAACGCGCGATCCGAGGGCCTCACTCGCGCAAGCAGTTCAGATTTGTCGAGTCGATTAACTGCGAGCTGCGCACTCACTGCTGCGGACTGCGGACCAAGCGCATTGCGGACCGCTGACTGAGCACAACGCAAACAAAACAGGGTGTGGGGTGCGGGGTGCTAGGTACTGGGTGCGAGGTGAAAACGCTGCGTTTAGCTCGTGCCCAGCACCTAGCACCCGGCACCCCACACCTTTTGTTGACATTCCCTTCGAATCCGCAGTAGGTGTCCCAATCCGCAGTTAGTCAGCGATGCGCAGTGCCGTTGGTCTGCAGTCCGCAGTCGTTACTGCAATGTGACAGACTCTGAATGCGAAGGCACCATTCTGAGTCGTCAATAAGTTGACATGACTCTCGTGCGTAAATAGGTTGGATGCGAGAGCGCAGTTTTGCTTCTCGACTCAAAGCCAAAGAAACAGCAATGATTCTCATCGCTCACCGCCTCACCAACGAAATGTTCGGCCCCGCAAAGAATTGCGGCGGCGGGACGCGTGGCGCGCGACGGCGACGGGGTTAAACACACCTGACACAGCCTGAGATTCGCCCCCGCGTTCCGAATGGATACGGGGGCGATTCTTTTTTGGTCAACGGGACGGGCGCGCCCGCTGGCCAACAGATTTCGAGCGCCAATGGAGGATCGATGAGGAAGTATTACCTGCTGGTGAGCGACTTCGATCAGACCCTGAGCTTCAACGACTCGGGGCTCGTGCTAGCCGAGATGCTGGGAATCTCGGACTTTCAGGAGCGGGTCGCGAATCTTTCGCGGCTCAACCTCGTGCAGGCGGGCGCGGAGCTCACCTACCTGCTGCGGCATGATCCGGAGTTTCGTCGCGTGCGGCAGGAGGATCTCGTGGAGGTCGGTCGGCGGATTCGCCTCAAGCGCAACATCGCGTTGCTCGCCGATTTCCTGAAGGACGGCATCGACGGATTTCGATTTGACTTCTACGTCGTCTCGGCCGCTCCGTGGCTTGTCGTGAACTCGGCGCTCCAGGGATTGGTGCCGCCCGATCACATCATCGGCGCCCACTTCGGCTTCAACGACGAGACTGGCGAGGTCGAATCGATCATCCAGGTCCCAGCTGGCTACGGCAAGGTCGCCGCGGTCGACTCTCTTCGCCTACGACTCGGCGTGCCGAGCGACCGCGTGGTTTATGTCGGCGATGGTAGCTCCGATATCCACGTGATGCTCCACGTCAATCGCGGTGAGGGCCTCACGATCGCGGCGTCGGAGGCACGGCACATCGCGCAGATCGCGCGTCGCACAGTCATCAGCGACGACGCGCTCAGCGTTCTGATCCCGGTGCTCGAGGAGATCGGCGGCTACGACCCGAGTCAGATCCGCCTTGTGTTCGAGGAGCAGGGGCTGCTCATTCAGGAGTGGGATCGCGTGAGGACAGATTGGCTCACTATTCGGGATGGATCCGCTTTGGCCGTCGAGCCTGCTGCTTGAACGGCGACTGCAACTCGAAATTACAAACTCAGAACTGCCTGTTGAGAGTAGTGGTTACGTGTTCTCGGTGCCGTGTCTTTGCGCAGAGACACGCAACGGTGCACCGGTAACTATCACCCTCAACAGGTAGTTCTGAGTTTGCCCTTTGCAGTTTTCACCTTCACCCCTTAACAAATGTTGGCATATCTCGGTTTCATCGGCGGCTTCCTGACGGTAGTGTCGTTTCTGCCGCAGGTCATCCGCACCTGGCGAACGCGTCAGACGCGCGACCTATCGCTCGGAATGTTCGTTCTTCTCGTGACCGCCAGCACACTGTGGATCATCTATGGCGTTTTTATCGACGACTGGTCCGTTATTGCGACTAATGTGGGGATGGTGGCGCTCAACGGCGCGATCGGCGTCGCGAAGCTTCGTTTTGGGTGACATAAGCGCGCGGCATATAGATTTCCCGCATGCCGCGCATCGTCTCGTTTCTTCCGGCTGCTACTGAAATCACCTACGCGCTAGGCGCCGGCGCGGATCTCGTTGGGCGCTCCCACGAGTGCGATTATCCGCCCGAGGTGCGCGCTCTTCCCGTCGTCAGCAAACCTGCGCTTTCGCTAGACGGGCTTTCCCAGCACGACATCGACCGCGCTGTCGCTTCGCATCTCGCGACTGGCGAGAGTCTCTATCAGGTTGACGAGGCGCTGCTCGACCAGCTTAGCCCCGATCTCGTCTTCACTCAGGATCTGTGTCAGGTGTGCGCGCCGTCGGGAAACGAGCTTAGCCGAGCGTTGCAGGACCTGAACAAGCCGCCGCAGGTGCTCTCACTGACGCCGCGCAACTTTGCCGAGATCGAGCAAAACATTCTGTCGATCGGTGATGCAACGGGCCGGACTGACGCGGCGCATCGATTGGTCGAAGACGGTCGCGCGCGCATTGCGCGCGTGAAAGAAGCTGTTGGTCGAGCGTCGCCGCGCCGAATCACGTTCCTCGAATGGACCGAGCCACTGTTCTGCGCCGGACACTGGGTGCCGGAGATGATCGCAGCTGCCGGCGGCGATGATCCCCTCGGAGAAGCCGGGGCCGACTCCCGCCGCATGACCTGGGATGATGTCTGCGCCTCGTCTCCCGAGATGATCATCGTCGCCCCGTGCGGCTACGGTCTGGATCAAGCCATGGCCGTCGCGAGTAGGCTGCCGAGAGTGACTGACGCCGAGATCTACGCGGTCGACGCAAATGCGTACTTCGCGCGGCCAGGCCCGCGAGTAGCGGAGGGAGTCGAGCTGCTCGGCCACCTCTTTCATCCGGAGTTGTTCGCGTGGGCGCACGAGCATCGACCGTGGGCACGAACCGCGTGAGCGTTGGGATGGCATCTCGTCACTGAAAGCTTTGAACGACAACTGAACGGGTGCGAGTGTGTGAGCAGAACCTTGGTGAGTTGCGGGTTCACTACGCCGGGTCCGGTCGGAGCGCCTTAGACAGCTTGTGCTACGAATGCGCGTGGTGCCGTCACGACGTCGTGAACTCTTAACTCACCAGGTAGTTGCTCACACCTCGCACCCGTTCAGTTGCAGTTACGGGGTGCGAGCACCTCGCACCCGTTCTGTTGTAGTCAAAAGCTTACAGTTAAGAGATG
>JBJMOA010000019.1:0-19696 GCA_045803975.1 Gemmatimonadaceae bacterium | reverse complement strand
AATCGGAACATTTTTGCCCGCATCGATGCATACCTTCCGTTCAGCACGCGCCTGGTTCTTCGACACAACTACTCCGCCGCGGACCGCACGAACCCCGCACCAAGAAGCATAGCGAGCGCGGCTTCGCCGACTTTCGGTCTTTCGTCGAATTCCTATCTGTTCAGCAGCAAGACTCACAGCTCCGTTGCTGAATTTCTGACGAACTTGCCGCGTGGAATGTTCAACGAGCTCCTGCTGAACAAGACAACCATTAAGGACTTCCGAACAGTCCCTGTCACCTTTCCGCAGGTTACAGTGCTGGGGTTTCCGCGCACCGGAGCCGGCGCATCCAGAGTCGTTTTCGGCACTGAGTCTTCGTCGCAGGGCAACTCGCTCGATCAGAACACCTTCGAAATTACCGAGAACTTCACCGTTCCAGTTCGCAGCCACTCCATTACTCTCGGCACGAAGGACCTGTTTTACAAACCCGTGAACCTGTTCGCCGCGAATTCGCTCGGATCGTGGCAATTCGCGGACACTACCGCGTTGAAGTCCGGGACCGCAAACCGCTATCAGGTGAGCGCCCCGGCAGCGACCGACCCCGCCAACGGGATCGCCACCTTCCGCGCCAGCCTCCTCTCCTACTATCTGCAGGACGTGTGGCAGGCGACGCCGAATTTCGCGTTGACCGTTGGCGCCAGATGGGATAAGCCACACTTCAAGGACACTCCGCCGCTTAATCCGTCGGTTTTGACTGATTACAACCGCGCGACCAATGAAATGCCCGACGAGACGCAATTCTCACCGCGCGTCGGATTCAACTGGGACATTGGCGGCAATCAGCGCAATCAGCTTCGCGGCGGACTCGGCTACTTTACTGGTCCTCCGCCGTTCGTGTATCTCTCGAACGCATTCGGAAACTCGGGGCTGAGCGGATTCGCTTCGCTCACTTGCGACGGATCGTCGACTGCGACGACTTCCTTCCGGGTTCCAACGTTCAACGCCGCGAACATCGCGACACCGCCCACGCAGTGCGCTCCGAATGGAGCAATTCCGGGCGCGACCACCGCTCTCGGCGCCGCGGTCGCGACGATCGATCCAAACTTCAAGTTCCCCAAGTACCTCAAGGGCTCGATCGGCTACGATCACCGATTCTCGAGTGGTCTGGTCGCGTCGCTCGAGGGGCTATTTACGACGTCAAAGAACAACGTCTTCTACCAGAACCTCGCCCTCACCGGTCCTCAGTACGTTGACCGATTCGGACGAACGATCTACGGGACGATTGGCGGAACTCTGACGTCCACGAACAACGTTCCCACCACTCTGGGGAGCCGCAACACGGTGCTCGATCTGTCGAACTCCTCAGGCGACCACATGTACAGCCTGACGGGAACTCTTCAGAAAGCGTTCACGGACAAGCTCGAAGGATCGGTCTCCTATAGCTATTCGCAGGCACGGGACGTCACGACCACGACGAGCAGCACGCAAGGCTCCAACTTCCGCTTCCAGCGCGACGTGAGTGGGAACCTTCTCGACAAGTACACGTCGAGATCGAAGAACGACATGCCGCACAAGATCGTCGCGACCGGGTCGTACCGGCTGCCGACGAACACGGACATATCATTCATCTATCAAGGCGGGTCCGGAGCACCTTACGACTACGTCTACGGATCTGGGAGCGGCACTGGCTCCGGCGACGCCAACGCCGATGGCCAGTCAGCAAACGACCTCCTGTACGTTCCGGCAAACACCTTCGATCCGACGGAGATTCTCTTCACCGGTTTCAACGCCGCGCCAGGTTCGAACCCGCAGCTGGCTGCGCTAGCACAGGCCGCTGCTTTCGACGCGTTCGTCAACAGCGTTCCCTGTCTGCGGAACAATCGCGGCAAGCTGCTGACGCGCAACATCTGCCGGAATCCCTGGATCAACGAAGTCGACATCAGCATTGGCCAGTCGCTGACGGCTTTTCACCAGCAAAATCTGCAGCTGCGGCTCGACGTGATAAACTTCGGCAACCTGCTCAACCCGCACTGGGGCTTGCAGTACTTCTCCGATCAGGGGAACACCTGCGGTCAGCTTTGCAGCGCGACCATTTTGCTGACGCAGACCGGCAACCAGGTCAACGCGACCGATCGCACCCAGTCGCAAGGTGTGTATACCTTCGATACGAACTACAAACGCTTCAACGCGCAGAACGCTGGCTCGAACTACCGGATGCAGCTGTCGATGAGATACAGTTTCTAATACTGCAGCCGTCGAACGAAGAAAGCCGGCGGGAAAAAATCCCGCCGGCTTTTTTTTCTATCGCGCCAGTTCGTAAAGTCAGTGCAGCAGTGAGCTAATAAGCTGACAGCTATGCCACTGGCACCTCACACCTGTTCAGTTTGCAGTCAACACCGCGCTAGAAGATACTAACGTTGATGTACCGCTTCGGATTCCTCTTGATGTCCGCGAGCAGCGAATCCATGCGCTGCAGCACCCCGCGCGCATCGTTGTAAGCCCCCGGATCGTTCAGCAGTTTCGCCACACTCCCCGGCCCGCTATCCACCTTCGCGAGAAGGACGTCGAGCTTCGCTGACGTTTCCTTGAGGTCAGCGCTCATCGCCGCCATGTTCGCGCTCGCCGTGCGGAAATTGGTGATCGTCGAGTCCACCTTCGCCGGATCGATCGCCCCCGTCGCTCGCCGCAGCGACGTCATCGTCGCGCTCAACTGACGCGACTGCTCGGCGGCGATCGCCGCGAATTCGTTCACCAAACGGTTCGTCGCCCCGATCGTGTTGCGCAGATCCCGAATGCCTCCACTTGCCACCATCTCGTGCTCCAACGCCGCCGTCACCGAGTTCACTGACCGCATCACCGAATCCGCTTTGCTCGTGAGCTCGGCGATTCCCGGATTCGACGGACCAACTGGAACGGTGTCACCGGGTTTGAACGACCGCGCATCAGGCCGCGACGGAGTGAGCGCGACTGCCATGTCGCCGAAGATGCCGTTCGGAACCACCGTCGCCCTGCTCGTGATCGGCACCTGATAATTCTTCTGGATCCGCACCGTCGTGATCAGCGTGCCGTCCTGTCGGAGCTCGACGTTGTCGACGTATCCCACGCTGACTCCCACGAGCCATACGGGCTGCCCCTGTTTGAGACCCGCTCCCCAGGGAAACTTCGCGTACAACGGATATCCCTTCGACAATCCGCCACGCGCGAGCCACAGCGAGCCGAGAATCGTCACGATTACCGCTGCTGTTACGAGCAGACCAACGAGGACTTCGTCTCTTCTCTTCATGCCTGGAGGTAAGGGGCCAAGAGGATGGCGATGAGCGCGTCCAGCACCAGAATAGCTACCGATGTAACGACTACTGCCTGGGCAGTGCTCCGCCCAACACCCTCGGCGCCGACGTTCGCGGTGTAGCCCTCGTAGGAACAGAAGAAGGCTATCGCGCCCCCGAATATAGTTGCCTTGATGACGCTATACACTATTTGAAAGGGCGTGAACGAAAGTCGAAGGCCGGCCGTGAAGTCAGCGCTTGTAACATCTGTCGCCATGACCGCGGTGAGCATCGCGGTGCCAACACCGACGGCGTCGGCGAGAATCGTCAACACCGGAAGCATGACGAGTGCCGCGATCAGACGCGGGACCACGAGGTACGCGACGGGATCATACGCCAGCGTCTCGAGCGCATCGATCTGCTCGGTCACGCGCATCGTCCCGATCTCGGCGGTGATCCGCGCTCCAACGCGTCCCGTCAGAACCAGTCCCGTCAGCAATGGACCGAGCTCCAGAATGATCGACTGTCGTGAGATAAGCCCGACCACCGAAAGCTGCACGCCGCCAAAAAGCTGATACCGCGTCTGGATCGCGGTCACTGCACCGATGAATGAAGCGACGATTGCGGCAAGCGGCAGCGAATCGACGCCGATGTTGCGCATTTGGCGGATCGTCTCCGGACCATAAGTCTTCGCATCGCCCAATGCGCGACCGATGTCGCGCAGGAAGTAACTGCGCTTGCCGACGTTGCGGAAAACGACGAGCGGATCGCGAATCAAGTTCTGACGCGGGCGAAGAGGATGGCTCCCACCACGCCGAATATGATGCTCGGCAGCCACGCTGCCAGATCCGCCGGAATCATCCCCTTACCGCCGATTCCCTTCGTCAGCTGAATCAGCATCAGGAAAATCACCGTCGTCGCGAGACTGAGTCCGATTCCGTACGCCGCGCCTCCGCGCTGTGTGCTCGTGGCCAGCGGTGCTCCGAACAGGAGAATAACAATGCACGTTACGGGGATCGCGATCTTGAGCATCCGCTCCACGCGCAGCTCGTTCACTTCAGCGCCGGACCGCTCCATCGATTCGATGAAGCGCCCGAGCTCCTTGAACCCCATGTCCGTCGGCGCCTTTTGCGCCAGCGTCAACTGCTTTGGCGCTTCAGTGAATCGGCGATCAATGAGCGAATCGAAGCTCAATGTCATGTTGTGCAGCGTGTCGGGGATGATGTGAATCGCGCCTCGCTGCAGGATCCAGCCCGTGCGCGGACGATACCGTGCAGACGTCGCGTTGATGACGTACGATGGATAATCAGGCCCCTTGCCCTTTCGTTCGATCACCAATCCTTCGATCGATGGCTCGAGCAGGTGCAGCGCGCCGATCTTGTAAACCCGGCCGAGGTCGGCGGCATAGGCAAAGTTGTAGCGGTCATTGCCGAAGTTGACGCGATTCGTCTGCAGGATCTCGAGGCGCTTCTTGTTCGTAAACGGAGCTATCTCACCGAGCGAAAGACCCAGCAGCGTCGCGATGATCGCCCCGGCGAATATCGGCGCAATGAACCGATAAAAGCTGATGCCCGAAGCTTTCGCCGCCGTAATCTCCGAGTGGCGTGTCAGTGCTCCGATGGCGAACACCGTCGCGAACAGCACCGCCGCGGGCAGTACCATGAACATCGAGTCGGGAAGCCAGTACAGATAGCTGAGCGCAATCCGCCCGGGCGTCAGACGCTGCGCGAGGTATTTATCGAGATTGTCGGTGAGGTCGATGATGTTGACGAGGATCGGAAACCCGAATGCCGTCGTCACGAAGATCTTCCAGAACTCGACGAATACGTAGCGGTCCAGCGCCCGCACCATTCTCGTCAAGCCGGTACTCGCTGAACCCTTCGATTCTTCCAGCCGATTCTGGAGCGGATGGCGCCCTTGATCGCGCCGATCATGTCCTTCATGTCGCCGCCGCGGGCCGTCGTGCCTTCCTGACCGATCCGCGCCATCAGCGAGAGCGCGATGCTCGCGAAGATCACGTTCGCCGTCCACATCGACACGACCGCCGGAATGAGTGCGCGTTTGGCGACTGATTCACCAGCAATCAGGCATATGTAGTAGAGCGCGAACACGAACAAGCTCACTCCGATTGTGAGGCCTACTCCACCGCGCGGAAATCGCAACGCTATTGGAGCGCCGAGGAGAACGAACACGAAGCAGGCCACCGCCAGCGCGAACTTCTTGTGGATTTCCACGCCGTACGAATTCATGAGCTGCGCGGTGTCCTGCAATCTGATCCGGAGACTCTCCACCGCTGCCATGTCCGGCGAATACGCTAGCGGCCCGCTCATTCCCGTTGAAGGCACGACCGGGCCGGGCGTTCTCTGCGCCTGGGCTTTCGCGGCCTTAGGCAGGAGCAACGCCATCCCCTGGCAGTAGAGTCTGCCCAAGCCGATGTCCCATCGAGCGCTCGTCCGCGTGTTCAGTATGTCCTTGGTGAGTGGAATCTTTTGCTTCTTCAATGCGGCAACCTTTTTCTCGAAATCCTTCCGTACCTGCTCGTGCTCACGGCGCGCCCGATCCTGGGCCGCCTGCATCTCGCAAACGGTCATCTCGCGGTCGCTCTTGTACGAGTCGGCAGTCGTCTTCTGGAACTGGTTCCCGACGCCGCGCACGCGTATGACGTCGACGTTGAAGAAAGCCCGTTGCAGCTCGTCGGGATTCACCGTCGGAATGTCCTGGGTGTTGCCGTTGTACAGCTTGAGCTCGAGATCGCGGAGGCCCTTACTCATGCTCATGTTGCCGCTGTCCGCGTAGATCGTTCGCCGTCGCGTCGGATCTGCCATGTCGTAGATGGTCACCTCGCGCATCAGATTGGACGCTTCGTCGAGGTGGCCGGCGCGAATGTAGAACTTGCCAGGAATCACTTCGTTGATCACCTGCTCGCGCAGCCCGAAGGTCGGCTTGGTTTGCGCGATGTCGCGCTGCAGCACCGCCAGCCGGTGATTCGATCGCGGCAGGACCTGATCGTTGAACACTACCATAGCGAGCGTTACGCCGAGGGCCGCCCACAATACCGGCTTGATCACGCTGACGAGGCTCACCCCACTCGCTTTCAGCGCCGTAATCTCGTTCTCGGCGGCGAGCCTGCTGAACGCGTACAGTGTTGCGACGAGGACGGCCATTGGAAGCGTCAAGGCCACCGTGAGCGGCACCGACAGCGCAAAGAATTCGGCGATGACGAACGGCGGCAGCCCTTTGCCGACCAGTTCCCCGAAATGCTTTCCGATGTACTGCAACAGCAGGATCGACGTGAGTGCCGTGAGCGCGAATGTCAGCGGCCCCAGATGTTCCTTAAGTACGTAGCGGTGCAGTATCTTCACGGGGTGAAATATACCGTGCGCTCGTTGGTAAGCGACACGCAGACAACGAGTTCCGCGCCTTTCGCCTCGCGCTGCTCAGCTCGCGCCGCGCTCGTGCTCGCCACGATTGGATTGTTGGTCGCGGCGAGTGGGACTGCGCACGCGCAGGACCCGCGTGATACGACGCGCAAGGTGATTCCCGCACCGCCGGTGACGCCGCCCACAGGAACCCCCGGCACGCCCGGCATGCGGCTACGGCTGGGACGCGACACGCTGCCGCTCGTTCTTCCGTCGGTACTGTCCCGCGGCGACCGGGAAGCATTTCGCCAGGCGCAGGCGCAGATTGAGGCCGCACGCGCGACGGCGTTTCAGCAGAACATGCGCGCGATCCTCGAGGCGGTGTGGGGTCAGGTCGCGACCACCAATTTCGCAACTTCCCGTCCCGCGCCGTCGTACCCCGGTGACCTGCCACCAGCTCCAAAGCCCGTGGTCACACCAAAGCCGCTGCCCATTCTTGGCGACTACGCCGATCTAGGCTTACAGCTCGATGGACGGCTCGAGTTCCGCGGCGAGAAAAATCAAAGCGCGCTCTGCTCATCGGTCTTTTTCTTCGATCCCGTTGCGAACTGCCGCAGCATCTTCGAGCCGAAGATGGACTTTCAGTTCGCCGCTAAGTCCGGTGGTATCGTCGCCGATCGCGTGCACGTCAATCTCGACTACGACACTCAACGCGAGTTCGACGCGTCCAACAACATCTCGATTTACTACGAGGGAAAGGGCAGCGAGTTCGTGCAGCGACTCGAGGTCGGCAACGTAACGTTTCAACCGCCCGCTTCGCGCTACGTGACCGCCGGGATCCCGAGCGGCAATTACGGCATTCAGGCCGTTACGAAGCTCGGCGCGATGCGCGTGAAGACCATTCTCGCCCAACAAAAAGGAAACATCGTCCGCGACCGCGTCTTCACCGTCGGCGACCGCACGCTGCAAGCGATCGATCGTAAAATCGAAGACTATCAGTTCGAGCCGCGTCGGTTTTTTTTCACCGTCGATCCGCGCTTGTTCGGCGCCGCTTACCCGAACGTGGATATCCTCGACACCAGAAAAATGGCCGCGCTCTCGGCGACGCTCCCCGACACGCTCCGTCCCACGAAAATCTTTTTATATCGGTTACTCATCGGCGGGCAGCCGCCAAACCCCAACGGTCCTCAGTTTCGTCTGATCGGCGATCCGCGTTCGCGACGTGGTCAAGTCTATGAGTACTTGCGCGAGGGTGTCGATTACTACGCCGATCCATCGCTGCTTTGGATCGCGCTAGTCCGGCCGCTCGCTCTCAACAACGAACGCCTTGTCGTTGCGTATAGAGTTCGCATCAACGGGCGCGACACCGTCTACGCCGCTACTGGAGGCACTCCGGACCTGGCCTTCGTCTCGACGCGCGACCAGTTCGCCAATCTCATCTGGGATCCCAACGTCCAACCCGGCGATCCCGCGTTCGATCGCGAAATAAGAAGCGCATATCGGCTCGGCGGACCGGATCTGAGGCGGCAGAGCGTGACGCTGAAAGTCGTGACCGGCAGCAGCGAAGATCAGGAGAAGCCGGTCGGAGGGAACGCCGACACCTACCTCAAACTCTTTGGCCTCGCGCAATCGACCAACAGCTCGAGCTTCGATCTCGAGAACCGCATCTGGCCGCGACCAAGCGATCCAAACTTCGAGCTGAGTCTCGGATCGCCGGGCGCGCATACCATCCGCGATCAATTCCTCATTTTCCCGTCGGCGAAGCCGTTCGCGTCCAACGGGCTCGCCGTCGGCGGTAATCCGACCAACGACACCGTCTACACGACGCCGCCGGAGTACGTCCGCTCATCGCAGCGGCCCGAAGCAGTCTATCACATTCGCATGCGCGGCCAATCGGAGGGCAGCGGCGACGGTGGCGCGCTAATGCTCGGCGCCGTTCAGATCCGCCCGAACTCCGAGCGCTTGCTCGTCGACGGGGTTCCGCTCACGCGCGGCACTGACTACTCCGTCGACTACGATCTCGGCCGCGTCTCCTTCAACCGCCCCGACACGCTCTTTCCCCGGCCGCGCCAGGTGACCGTGCAGTACGAGGAAAATCCGGTTTTCGAAGAGACGCCGACATCTATCTTTGGGGCGACCGCCGAGCTTCCGTTCGCGAACGGTCAGATCAACTTTACGGCGATCTCCCAGAGCCAGCACACGAATTTCACTCGCCCGCCGCTCGGTTTCGAGCCGGCGGCGTCGCTCGTTGCCGGCGTAACCGCGCTCTTCAATTTCGACGCCGAGCCACTCACCAAACTTGTATCGAAGCTTCCTTTTGGACCGACCACGATCCCGTCTCGCGTTGGATTCGCCGCCGAGATCGCGGGCAGTAGACCCCAGACAAACGCGTCGCAACAGGCCTACCTCGAATCATTCGAGGGTGAGGGCGGACTGCCGATCTCACTGTCTGATCCGCAATGGTACTTCAGTAGTCAACCGGCGCTCGGCAGCAGGATCCCCACTCGCTTCGGCGCGAACGTTTTCGATCTCCCGCGCGCCGCGACGCTTGCCTGGCAGAGTAACGGCGCTAACGCCGAGGGCGGGCGAGTGTCTTACAGGATCGACGAGATCGATCCCCTCGCGTCATTGAGTGGTGCTGGCGTGGGCGGGCCCGAGCCGCTGCTGTGGCTCACACTCTATCCGCTCTCGATAGGCGGTCAACTCGACAATGCCACGAACGTCTTCAGGTGGACCGTCCCCAACGCTCCGACCGGCCGACGCTGGCGCTCGCTTCGCACAGTTCTCGGTCCAAGCGGATCGGACATTTCCCGCGCTGAAAATCTGGAGTTCTGGGCCCAGATTCCAATCGGCGCTACGTCAAAGAATCCGACGCTTGTCTTCGATTTTGGAGACGTCTCGGAGAACTCGATCTCGTTTGGCCCCGACACACTGATCGTTCGCCCCGGTACCGTCCCGGGATCTCGCGACACGACCTATCACGGCAAGAAAATTCAGGGTCTCGACCGGCTCGACAGCGAGCGCGATCCGTTTTCGCGGGCGTTCAACGTCGCGTCGAACGACAACGGCCTGCCCGGTGACGTCGTAGACAGCCTGGTCGTGGCGTACGACACTATACCGGGCCAGGCGCCGAGGTTTGGGATCTTGCGCTTCGCGAGGACTTGCAGGGGAGGTTTCGGCATCCGCCAAATCCTCGGCGACTCCAAAACAAATTGCACGATCCAGAATAATCGCCTCGACGAAGAGGACATCGACGCCGACAACGTGCTCAATCTTACGACGGCGGATCGCGATCAGGAGCAGTGGCGGCGCTACATCGTGAATCTGGCCGACTTGTCCAGATCTACTCGCATCGGAAAATGTGGTCCGCCGCCGCAGCTCGCGGGACAACCGCGTGGCCTCCGCGACAACGTCTGCTGGGTGTTCTTCCGCATCCCGTTCCGCACTCCTGACGACTCGCTCGGGCAGCCCCTCCTGCGGCGCGCGCGCGCGCTTCGCATCACGATGATCTCGGGCGACGCCGTCTCCGATGACGATTTCACCACCGTCCCGCTCGCACGGCTGCGCCTGACCGGCGCGCCGTGGCTCAAGGTCAGCGACAGAACGCTGCGCGGCATAGCCGGCGTCCAGACATCGGCCGGCGCAGTCCAGTCCGGCGTCGTCGGAACGCAGGATAGGAATGTCCGGCCGGGGTTGTCATACGAGTCTCCTCCGGGCATTACCGACGCGCCGACGAGCAAAACCGTCGCGTACCAGCCGGGACGCGTACAGATCAACGAGCGCTCCCTCCGACTAATCGCCACCGATCTCGCTCCGTTCGATCGCGCTGAGTCTTATTACCGGTTTCCCGAAGGCGAAAAGAATTTCATGAGCTACAAGCAGCTCCGCGTCTGGGCGCGCGGAGTAAGCAGCGGCTGGGGAGCCGACGGCGAGCTCCAGTTCTACATCAAAGTCGCGCGCGACGAAAACAATTTTTACATGTATCGAACGCCGATTAACTCGGGCGCGACTAAGGCCGCGTGGCTGCCTGAAATCGACGTGAGCTTCGAGCGATTCTTTACGCTGCGCGCGAAGATTCAGAACGCATACCTTCAGGGCACTGCACGCAACACGTGCACCGGCCTCGATTCCGTTCTCATTGCCAACACGCCACTGCCCATCGGAACAACGGCCACCTCTCGCTACGCGGCGTGCGATGACGGCTACATCGTATATACGCTCGATCCAGGCGCGAGTCCTCCGAATCTCGCCGCGGTGCAGGAGCTCGCTGTTGGAATGCTGCGACTGCCGGTTGCGCCGGGGGCGAACCCGGTCCAACCCGCGGACACGCTCGAGATGTGGGTGGACGACATCCGGCTCGCCGGCGTTGTCAACCAGGCGGGTTTCGCCGGACAAACCGCGCTGACGATAGTTGCCAGCGATTTCGCTGACATCCGTATCAACGCCAGCAAGCGCGACCCGAATTTCCGGCAGCTCGCCGAGCAGCCGACTTTTCTGAACGAAAACACCTGGGACGTAAGCTCCGCGTTCCACCTCGAGAAGCTGGTGCCGGCGTCGCTGGGTCTCTCGATTCCGTTCACCGTCAATTACACCTCGGCCGCGATTGAACCGCTGTACATCTCCCAGTCCGATATTCAGGGCGACGCGATCGATGGTCTGCGTACGCCACGGTCTGCCGCCACGTCGATGACGCTCAGTATCCGCCGCACAAAACCGCTGACCGACTCGCGGTGGGCGCCGTTACTAAACAATCTCGCCCTGAGCTCCTCGTACACGACCGGCGCGTCGCGCAGCGAGTACGAGGATGGGAACGCAAGGAATTTTGTGATTGGACTCGACTTCAACCTTTCGCGTGCCCTGTTGCCGAATCTCGCGCGATGGACTCCGAGCGAGCTCCACCTTACGAGCGTATACACGAACGGCCACGACGACCGCGTCTCATTCCTCAAGCCGGCATCTGCTCCGGACGATTCTGCCCGCACGGTCAAAGGAATCAACCGAACGTGGCGCAACGGCAGCAGCCTCGTCTTCCGCCCGTTCAAGGCGGCATCGGTTCGCTGGGACCTCACGTCGGTGCGCGATCTGCGCAGCTACGGCAGCGACTCCCAGCTCGGTCTCGTCGCGACGGGCGATCGCGATCGGACGCTTGGCTACGACACCGGCCTCGAGCGCGAGCGGGCGATGCAGGCAGGCATCAACATCTCTCCGCCCATCACCGCGTGGTTCCGACCGAGACTGGATTTCGGGACTTCGTACAACATGCTACGCGACCCGAACACGCTGAGCTTCGCGCGTCTGGACGGCGACACTACCGGCGATCTGCGGATCCCGCGGCGCCTGGGTAACTCGCAGACGACCACCGCAGGGCTTACCCTCGATCTACCGCGAGTGGTCAAGCTGCACACCGACAGCAACAGCTTTCTCCGCGGATTGCTTGGCGGTCTCCAGCCCGTCGACATCAACTTCAATCGCAGCGTACTGTCGGTGTACGATGGAAGTGCTGCGCCGGCATCACTCGCCTACCAGTTCGGGATCGGCAGCATCGACAACTTCCGGAGCCAGGGTGGAGAGCTCGCGACCAGCGTTGGCCTCGTGACGCAGCTCTCGGTTAATCAGACTCTGAACCTTCCCCTCGGCGCCAGCCTCGCAACCAGATATCAACGCATCAACACGCGGAACTGGACACGCCGGATCGAGCAGGGCCAGGACATAGTGGACGGAACCCAGGTCGTATTCCCCGACGTCGCATTCCGGTGGACGGGGCGGCCCATCGGCCTCAAGTCCATTATCTCGAGCCTTGGCGCCAACGCACGCGTTCTCGAAACACGCCAGCTGAATGGAACCCAGCCGCTCGACGGGGAGCTGATCGACGACCGTGGCGAGATCCGCGTACGCACGTATCCGATGAGCGGGTCCATCGTATTTGCGGGCGAGCGGCCGCTTGCTGGAACGGTCGGGTACTCGCTCTCCAAGCGGCTGGACGAAAAGCCAGGTCTGAGCAGCAACGGCAATAACTCCGATTTCAGCGTCGATGTATCGAAGCCGTGGCGATTGCCGGCGAGCTGGAATCCGCGGAGTGATCTGCGGACGCGCGTCAGCTACCAGAAGAGCCAGGGTCAGAATTTCGTGGTCAATCCGCTGGCGCTGACCGGTGAAAGCCGGCTGTCGGATAACGGACGGCGTGCGTTCAGTATGAGCGCCGATACCGACGTCGCGGAAAATCTGTCCTCGAGCTTCGTGATCTCGCGCGTCGAGAGTTTCGACCGTAACCTTAATCGCCGCTTCACGCAGACCGTTCTGAGCGCAGTGATGCACCTGCAGTTTTACGCTGGGGAATTCAAGTGAAATCGATGCTCGCCATTCTGGTCTGGTGCGTATTTATCGGTTGCGAAGGTGACGCAAAACAGGGAAACGCTGCTCAAAGGAGCGAAGGCACCACCTCCACAGGATTCAACGGCACCTCTGCGTATTCCTACGCGAAGGCGCAGGTGGATTTCGGCCCGCGCGTCCCCGGCACACCGGCCGCCAAACGAGCCGGCGACTGGATCATCCAGCAAATGCGCGCGCGCGCGGACACGGTCATTGTGCAGTCTTTCACGTACACCACCGCCGATGGCAAGAAGCTCCCGCTGCGCAACATTCTCGCGCGTTTCCGCCCGTCACTCAGCGAGCGCGTTTTGTACCTCACGCACTGGGACTCTCGGCCAACCTCTGATTCGCCAACGTCGACCGAGGCTGAGAAAAAAATGCCCGTTCCCGGAGCGAACGACGGCGCATCCGGTGTCGGGATGTTCATTGCGCTGGGCGATGTGCTGAAGCGAACCAAGCCGAACGTCGGAGTCGACCTTCTTTTCACCGACGGCGAAGACTACGGAGATTTTGGCCCGCCCGAAGTCGACGTGTTGATCGGCTCGAAATATTTTGCCGCCCACTTGCCGTCGCCGGACTACAAGCCGCTCTATGGGATCCTGTGGGATATGATTGGCGACAAGGATCTGCGCATTCCGTACGAGATGAACTCGTTTCAGCAGGCGCCGGAAGTCGTGTCGCGCGTGTGGCAGACTGCGGCAGATCTGGGATATGGAGATGTGTTCGTGCAAGAGAGCGGTGGTCCGGTGACGGACGATCATATCCCACTACTCAACGCCGGGCTCCGGGTGATCGACGTCATCGATCTCACCTATCCGTCGCATCACACCCCGCAGGATACGATGGATAAGATTTCGGCGCGATCGCTCGCAATCGTTGGTGACGTTGCCGCCGCGCTCGTAACCCGGAAATAGCAATGAGAGGGAAGCTCACGGTCCTCATGATCACGGCCTTCGTGGACATGTTGGGACTGGCGATGGTCATTCCCTTGTTGCCGTTCTACGCCACGCAGCTCGGCGCCTCCGCGACCATCGTTGGCGTGCTGATTGCCGCGTTCTCCATCGCGCAGCTGGCAAGCGCGCCGCTCTGGGGCCGATTCTCCGATGCTTACGGCCGTCGGCCTGCACTCCTTGCCGGCCTGCTCGTTTCGGCACTCGCCTACGTTGTCTTCGCTTATGCGAGCACGCTGTGGCTCCTTCTGCTGTCCCGGGTCGTTCAGGGTTTGGGTGGTGGGACGATTGGGGTGGTCCAGGCGTACGTTGCCGACTCCAGTGACCCACGCGACCGCGCAAAAAGTCTTGGTTGGTTGTCCGCCGCTACGAGTCTGGGCGCCGTCGTGGGCCCCGCGATCGGGTCAGCTCTCATTCACTGGGGTCGGCATGCGCCCGGAATCGCGTCGGCAATTTTTTGCGTTCTGATCAGCGTGTTTGCCGGCATCTATCTCCGTGAGTCGCGCGACGATTCGGTATCGACGGCCGAGCACGAGATCGCGCATCAGACGGGATCAGGCGCTGTCTGGAGCGTAATCGCGCGGCCGCGAGAGCCCGCGCAGCGTCTCATCTGGATCTACGCAATTGCGATTGGCGCGTTTTACGGCACGGTGCCGACGCTTCCCCTGATCCTCGCGCATCGTCTGCCGATTACCGAGGCGAACGTCGGATACTTCGTGATGTATCTGGGCGGTATGGGCGTTATCGTGCGCGCCGGGCTTCTTGGCCGCATGATCGAATGGCTCGGTGAAGCGCGTCTCACACGTCTGGGCCTCGTGCTGCTTGCACTGGGATTAGCACTCGTCGCTCAGGTGCATTCGTACCTAACGCTAATCGTCTCGCTCACCCTGATGCCGCTTGGAACCGCATTCGTCTTTCCGTGCGTGACAGCGATGCTTTCGCGCGTCGTTCCAAAACGGCACCGCGGCCTGTACATGGGCGTGCAGCACACCTTTGGAGGAGTCTCGCGCGTGGTGTTTCCACTCGCTGCCGGTGTCGCCATGGATCACCTGGGATTGGGATTTCCATTCGTAATAGCGGGAGTACTCGTTCTTGCCACGCTCTTGCTCACAGCTTCGATGGAAGAGTACGCTCCGAGTCGCGCCGCTTCGGTGATATAGGGCGGGCAATGTCCGCTAGGGTCGGATCATGCCGACTCCCGGCGAGCGCAAGGCGCTCCTGTTCTTCTCGGTTGTCCTGGTTCTCGGATCGTCGACCCGGGCATATCGGACGCTCCACAGTACCTCCCGCGCGGATTCGGGGGCTCGGTACGCACTCGAAGTCCAGATAAAGGCCGCTGATTCAGCGCGGCGCGCCGGCCTTCGCAAGCCTAAACGCGAGAAGAAGCAGAAAACCCCGCCGAAGCCAAGCGGGCCTGTCGACCTGGACGTTGCTACGGAAAAGGAAATCGAGGGGCTTCGGCACATCGGGCCAGCGCTCGCCAGGCGCATCGTCGCGGACCGCGATTCATTTGGTCCGTTCGGTTCAATGGACGGATTCCTACGCGTAAAAGGGGTCGGTCCCTCTATGGTAGCAAAGCTCGATTCCAGCGTAACCTTCTCCCTCGTCCCGCGTCCTAACAACGAAGTCATATCCAGGCGATCCGAACTGCCAAAAGCACGCAGGAAGCCTCACCGGAGGGACATGAGTCCTTGACAGCTCCTGCCGCCAAAACGCCTAGAATCGGCGATCTGCTTTTGAGAGAAGGGCTGGTTACGCAAGAACAGCTCAATAAGGCTCTCCAGGAGCAGAGACACAACGGCACGCGCGTCGGCTACAACCTGGTCAAGCTCGGTTACGTAAAGGAAACCGACCTCACCAGGATGCTCGCGCGGCAGCACAAGATGCCAGCGGTCGACCTGACGAAATTCCAGGTCGATCCGCGCATTGCGAAGCTCATTCCCGGTGAGCTCGCGATGAAGCACAGCGTCCTTCCGCTCAAGCGCGACGGACGCACCCTCACCGTCGCCATGTCCGATCCGGCGACGCTGTCCGTACTCGACGACATCAAGTTCATCACCCGTCTCGACATCTTCCCGGTCATCGCTGGTGAGTTCACCCTGCGCAACCAGATCGAGAAGTTCTACGCGTCGGGCGAAGCCCAGATGGAGAATCTTCTCGCCGAGATCGACGATGACGACGACATCGAGATCCTCGAGAGCGAGAACGAAGCGGCCGCGGACAATGCCGGCGCCGCTCTCATTGATGAAGCGCCTGTCGTCAAGCTTATCAACGCCATCATGACCGACGCCCTCAGGCGAGGTGCGTCGGATATTCACTTTGAATGCTTCGAGAAAGAGCTTCGCGTTCGCTATCGCATTGACGGCGCGCTCCAGGAAATCATGAAGCCGCCGATCAAGATGCGGCCCGCGCTCATCTCGCGCTTCAAGATCATGGCGAGCTTGAACATCGCCGAGCGGCGCGTCCCGCAGGACGGGCGCATCAAGCTGAAGATCGGCAATAAAGTCATCGACTTCCGTGTCTCGACCCTGCCGACGCTTTTCGGCGAAAAGGTCGTGCTCCGTATTCTCGACAAGGGAAACCTCACCCTCGACCTCGGTACGTTCGGCATCGAGCCGCGCGCCGAGCGCGAGTTGATGGAAGCGATCTCAAATCCGTACGGAATGGTGCTCGTCACCGGTCCGACGGGTTCCGGTAAGACGACGACGCTTTATTCCGCGCTCTCGAAGATCAACAACATCGACGTCAACATCATGACGGCGGAAGACCCGGTCGAGTACAACCTGTTCGGAATCAATCAGGTTCTCGTTCGCACCGAGATCGGGATGACGTTCGCGGCCGCGCTGAAAGCGTTCCTTCGTCAGGACCCAAACATCATCATGTTGGGAGAAATTCGAGACCTGGAAACCGGTGGCATCGCGATCAAAGCCGCGCTAACCGGTCACCTTGTCCTCTCGACCCTGCACACCAACTCGGCGCCCGAAACCGTGACGCGTCTGATGGACATGGGGATCGAGCCGTTCAACGTCGCTTCGGCGCTCAACCTCGTATTGGCGCAGCGACTCGTTCGACGTGTGTGCAGCAAATGCGCGGAAGCGTACAAGATGGACCCGGCCGAGATTTCGGGTGCCAAGATCGGTGGTGGAGTTACACTGCGCGACTTGCACTTCACCGATATGGCCCTCAGTGACGCGAAGACCCGCGCGACGGACGCCGCGAAGCCCTTCATGGACCAGATCACCCTCGACACGAAAATGGAAGACATCCCCGTGTTTCGTGGCAGAGGATGCGAGGCGTGCGACGGGTCCGGCCTCAAGGGACGGCAGGGCTTGTATGAAGTAATGAACATGACGCCTCGCCTGCGGAAGTTGATCATGCAGAGCGCTGGCGCCGCAGAGATCCAGAAGGTCGCCATCGAAGAGGGAATGCTCACGCTCCGCATGGATGGCTGGCTGAAAGTGCTCAAGGGGATCTGTCCTCTCGAGCAAGTTGTCCGCGAAACCGCAGCGTGATCCCAAACTCTCGAATCGATACCCGATGACTTTACCGTTCATTGACACTTCGTCACCGTCCGGACCGCCCAAACCGCAGGGCAGCGTCTTCAACCTTCGCTCGCTCCTCGAGGAAATGGTCTCGCGCAACGCGTCGGACCTTCACATCGTCGCCGGCGAGCGACCAAAGCTTCGCATCGATGGCGACATCACGAATTCGAGCGTCGACTACGAGATGTCCCCGAAGGACACACTACAGGTCGCGTACTCGGTTCTGACCGAGCAGCAGAAGAAGCGGTTCGAGTTGGAAGATGAGCTGGACTTTTCATTCGGAATCCAGAACCTCGCCCGATTCCGCGGCAACGTTTTCAAGCAGCGCGGGTGCGTCTCGATGGTGGTCAGGCAGATCCCGTTCGCGATCAAGACATTCGAGCAGCTCGGACTTCCGGGATCAATCGCGAAGATGGCTGAGAAGCCGCGCGGTCTCGTATTGGTTACTGGTCCGACAGGTTCCGGAAAATCGACGACCCTCGCCGCGATGATCGACAAGATCAACCGCGAGCGCAAAGGCCACATCATCACGGTCGAAGACCCGATCGAGTTCATCCACAAGCACCAGGGCTGCATCATCAACCAGCGCGAGGTCGGGAGCGACACCAAGTCGTTCGCCAACGCGCTCAAGTACGCACTGCGCGAAGATCCGGACACGATCCTGGTCGGCGAAATGCGCGACCTGGAGACGATCCAGGCGGCACTGACGATCGCCGAAACCGGTCACCTCGCGTTCGCGACCCTACACACGAATTCCGCAGCGGAGGCGATCAACCGCATCATCGACGTCTTCCCGTCCCACCAGCAGTCGCAGGTAAGGGCGCAGCTGGCCTTCGTCCTCGAGGGAATTGTCACCCAGACGCTGTTGCCGAAAGCGCAGGGCAAGGGACGCGTTATGGCCGCCGAAATTCTCGTCGTGACGCCCGCGATCCGCGCGCTGATTCGCGACGACAAAGTTCACCAGATCTACTCGTCGATGCAGGCCGGAAAGAAGTGGGGCATGCAGACGCTCAACGATGCGCTGTACCAGCTGTACATGGCTCGCGAAGTGACCGCCGACGAATGCCTCCGCGTGAGCGGCGATCCGACCGAGTTCCAGCGCATGATCGGACAGATCGATCCGGCAGAGGACGGCAGCGGGAAAATCGCTCCGCCTGCCAAAGCCGGCGCAACAAGACCCGCACCGGGCTCCCCGGTAAGACGTTAATAGAGGATTAGGTAATGGCTACTTTCACTTACACGGCGAGAGCATTCAACGGCGATCTGCGCACGGCGACGATCGACGCTGCCTCGCGTGATGACGTAATCGCACAGCTGCGCAAGCAGCGGCTCAGCGTCGTGAAGATCGACCAGGACGCGGTGAAGAAGATCGGGCGCGGCTCGATCAAGACCCGCGACGTCGTCATCTTCACGCGTCAGTTCTCGACGATGATCAACTCCGGTCTGCCCCTCGTGCAGGCGCTGACGATTCTCGCCGAACAGACCGACAACAAGGCGCTTGCGGAAGTGACGAAGAAAGTGGTGTTCGACGTCGAATCCGGAAACACGGTTGCGGACGCCCTGTCCAAGCATCCGCGCGCGTTCACGAATCTCTACGTGAACATGGTCGCCGCCGGTGAAGCGGGTGGTATTCTCGATACGATCTTGATGCGTCTGGCGACGTTCCTTGAAAAGAACGACGCGCTGGTCAGGAAGGTGAAGGGCGCCATGATCTATCCGAGCGTCATCATGAGCGTCGCCGGCATCGCGGTTGTGACCTTGCTGATCTTCGTCATTCCGGTGTTCGAGAACATGTTCGCCTCGGTCGGACTCGCTCTGCCGTTGCCGACGCGAATCGTCATCGGTGCGTCGCGTTTCCTCAAGGGGTACTGGTGGATAATCGGTGCCGCCGGAATCGTCGGCGGATACATGTTCAAGAAGTATTATGCGTCGAACAACGGTAAGCTCGTTGTCGACCGCTTCATGCTGAAGATGCCGGTGTTGGGTGACGTGCTCCGCAAGTCGGCCGTCTCGCGCTTCACCCGTACACTCGGCACTCTGATCAGCTCGGGTGTCAGTATTCTCGAAGGCCTCGAGATTACGGCGAAGACCGCGGGTAACCGTGTCATTCAGGACGCGATCATGCAGTCGCGCTCGTCGATCGCCGGTGGTGACACGATCGCGCAGCCGTTGCAGAAATCGAAGGTCTTCCCGCCAATGGTCATCTCGATGATCGCGGTCGGTGAGCAGAC
>JBJMOA010000018.1:0-20792 GCA_045803975.1 Gemmatimonadaceae bacterium | reverse complement strand
ACGCGGTTCTTGATGATCGGGCCGCCGACAGCAGCACCGTACTGCTGCTGCAGAAAGTCGAACAGATATGGCTGCGAACGCGTGAGGTTCTGATTCCGCGTGTAGCCATAAACGCTGCCGTGGAATTCGTTGCTGCCACTCTTCGTGACGGCGTTGATCAGCAACCCGCCGAAATTTCCCTGGCGGATGTCGAACGGCGAGAGAAGAACTTGATATTCTTTGACCGCGTCGAGAGGTACAGATTTGGCATTCGCCTGACTGCCCGGCTGTCCCGTCGTTCCAAGGCCAAACAAATCGCCCGCCGCAGCTCCGTCGATCTGAATCGCGTTCTGGCGGACGTTAATGCCACCGCCCGAAAGAAAGCCCGTGACCGTCGAAACCTGTGGAACGAGTGAGACGAAGTCCGCGAAGTTTCTGTTCAGCGTGGGCAGCCGGCGCAGGGCCGAATCGGAGACAGTGGTTCCGGTACCAGTCTTGGAAGGGTTGATGACAGCGCTTGTCGCGCCAGAAACCGTCACGGTCTCGAGCACCGTGCTTTGCGCGACTAACGAGAAGTCTTCCTTGGTGGCCTGACCAAGCGATACGCGAATGTTGTCGTGCGTTGCCGGCTGGAACCCAATGCGGCGCACCGTCAACGAATACCCCGCATCCGGTTCAACGCCCTGAATGGTGTATTGGCCGTTGCTGCGGGTAATCGCGCCGGCACTGGCACCCGTCTTCGCGTTTCTGAGCTGGACCTGGGCGCCTTCGATTGGTGCTCCGCCAGGGTCCGTCACGGTGCCACTAACCGCTCCTGTCGTCACACCCTGGGCGTGGAGACGAGCAGTAGCTCCAGTCACCAACGCGAGGGAAGCTGCGACAGTCAAGAATAGACGTGTCTTGTGCATGAAATCTCTGAAAAAAAGGTGGGGAGGGAAGCCAAAAGGTAGCGTCCGGTGTTTGGGTACGGCAAGAGAATTTTGTCACCACCCGGCAACGACTTCGACGCTCGCCGTATCCTACCTGCCGTTTGCCGTCGCGCGCGTTTTCGTCGCGAAATAAATCGGGATCCCGAGCAGAATCACGCCCAGCACGGCGAGCGTCGGCACGCGGCTGGTCGGGTCGAGAATCGCGTTGCCGAGAAGGAGGATGGTGGCGACGATAAAAATCGTGGGAACGATGGGATAGCCCGGAACACGGAAGGGCGGTTGCCAACCCTGGCGACGGCGAAAAATGAAGACGGAGCCAACCGCCAGTGCGTAAAACGGGACGATCGCCGTTACGAAAGTGTCGGCGAGCTGCTCGAAGGTACCGGCGAGAACGAAGATCACGCCGAGCGTCGCACCGAGCCATATCGCGACTCCGGGCGTGTGGAACCGCCGATCGACGATCGCAATCGGCTTGAAGAGAAGACCGTCCGCTGCCATCGCGAAAAGCACCCGCGACCCCGTCATCACCGACCCATTCAGAGTGCCGAACGTAGAGATCATGACCGCAACCGAAACGAAGGCAACGCCGACCGCGCCCATCACCCGTTCGGCGACGTCGGCGGCGACAAGCTTCGACTGCCTAACCTGTTCGACTGGCAGCACCGCCAGGTAAGCCACGTTGGCCAGCAGGTAGAGGCCGATGATTATCAGCGTACCGTAGATCAGCACCCGCGGAAGATTTCTTTCAGGGTCCTTCACTTCACCGCCGACGAAGCTCACGTCGGCCCAGCCATCGTAAACCCACAGCACCGAGACCAGGGCGAGGCCAAAGCGCGCGAAGGTGAAGCTGCCCTGAGGAACAGCGGGTGTGTAGTGTCCGCCGGTCTGCGGTAGTCCAATCGCCAGCGCCAGGATGATGATGAGGATCAACGCACCCGTCTTCGCGAGCGTCGTGACGTTCTGGACGAGCGATCCCCACCTGATCCCGACGTAATTAAAGGTTGCGGTCAAAACAATCGCGATCGCCGCGATGTAATGGACGTAGCTGCTAAACGGCTCCGCGCGTGGATCGTGTCCCAGCACGCGCAGCAGATACTCGGCGAATGTCGTCGAGATGGCGCCGAGGGCGGCGGCTCGGATGATGACGAGCTCGGACCAGCCGAAGAGAAATGCCGGCAGTCGTCCCCACGATTCGCGGATGAAGACGTAAACTCCGCCCGTGCGCGGGAATGCACCGGCCACTTCAGCGAGTGTCAGCGCCCCACAGAGCGCAAATAGCCCACCGGTGAGCCAGATCGCGAGCAGCGGCACCGGACCAGGCAGCTTGTCAGCGATTCCCGCGGGCGAGCGAAAAATTCCCGAGCCGATCGTCGAGCCGACAAGAACGGCGACCGCGCTCCAGAGTCCGAGCCTGCGCGGCAGCGCCGACGCGCGCGCAAAGCTCGTGTCAGGTGTCGACGATCGCGGCGACGTATCAGCGAGACGCGGGTCAGCCATGCGCATACGCTAGTGCAAAGCCGCTCCGCTCGCGAGTAGCTTTAGCTGCGCGCGAACACTTTCTTGCCGCGCATCCAGTGAGCTCGGCATTTTTTCTGCCGCGCGAAGTCGCACCTACCAGCCCTTGCAAATGAATCAGCCGCTGGCTGAGACCATATTCTGGATCGCCGCAATCGCGTGCGCGGTTGGCGAGATCGCCATCCTCCGATCGATGTTCGCGACCCGCACCCCGGCCAGTGTGGCGAACAAATCAGAGCTCGTGCCGCAAGCATCTCCTCGCGGGGAGCTGGCGTGGGCGGTGATTCCTGCGCTGGCTCTCGCCGCGATCATGGTGATCACGTGGCAGAAAGTCGATGCACGCACGGCGCACATGCAGACGATGAACCACTCCGGACATGCGGGAATGGAGTCGATGCAAATGCCTCCGGCCAAGCCCACGTCTCCAACACGCTGACGTGCAAACCATTCGCAGGCTAGGGTACACCGCGCTCGTCCTCGGCTTCGCCCAGGTGGTTTTTGGCGCGATCGTCCGCATCACCGGCTCCGGCATGGGGTGCGGCGACAACTGGCCAGACTGTTTTGGAACCTTCGCGCCGGCGCACAATGCGCCGACGCTGCTCGTTGAGATCTCGCACCGCTATGGCGCGGCGGCACTTTCTATCGCGATCGTCGTTCTTGCCGCGGCGGCGTGGCGCAAACGCGGTGAGCGAGGCGTACGCGGCCGCGGTGGGGTCCTCCGCCCTTCTCTGCTCGCGGTCATGCTCGTGATCGTTGCCGCGCTGTTCGGCGCAATCACCGTCAAGATGCAGCTTCATCCCGCAGTGGTAGTTACGCACCTCGCAATCGCGATGTCGCTGCTGGCCGTTTTGGTCGTGGTCGTGGTCCGCGCGGGAGGTTTTGGCTCGGCAACGGTATTCGCGACTTCAGGACGTACGCGGCGTTCCGCCGCCGCCGCGGCATCACTCACGTTTCTCGCGCTCGTGCTCGGCGCGCTAACGGCGAACACCGCCGGCGCGGCGGTCGCGTGTCAGGGGTTTCCCTGGTGCCGATCGATCCCCCTGCATGGCGCCCCTCTCGCCATTCAGGTCTCGCACCGCGTGATCGCGTTTCTGTTGTTCGGCCATCTCATAGGCGTCGCAGTTGGCGTCCGTCGGCGACGTGAAGCCGCACCCGTGCGCGTCGCTGCGTGGGCCGCGCTCGGCATTGTGGTCGTTCAGATTGGCGTCGCCGCGGGAATGGTGGAGATGCACCTCCCCTCGAGCCTTCGCTCGCTGCACCAGTCGATCGGAACCGCGCTCTGGATCGCGGTGACGACTCTCGCCGCGCTTGCAAGCGCGCCTGCTGGTGCGAGCGACCTCGAGCGAATCGTGTACGAGTCGCCATCACGCGGTGAGTTTGCGACTCCTGAGGGCGTGAGCACGTGATGGAAGTCACCGCTCGCGAACAGGCACAACCATCGCTTTTGCGTGACATGGTGATGTTGACCAAGCCGCGAATCATCTCGCTGCTGCTCGTCACGACCGTTGCGCCGATGTTCGTCGCCGGAAATCCCGGGTGGCTGCTCGTGGTCATCGTGCTGATCGGCGGCTATCTCATGGCCGGCGGTGCGAATGCAGTCAACATGTATCTGGATCGCGACATCGACAGCCGAATGTCGCGCACTCGGCTACGTCCGATTCCCAGCGGCCGCATGGGTCCCAAGTCGGTCCTCGCATTTGGAGTTGCGCTAGCAACCGCCGCGACGTTTCTGCTCGCGCGCTTCACCAATGTTCTCACCGCACTCCTCGCGCTGGCCGGTTTTTATTTCTACGTGTTCGTCTACACGCGTTGGCTAAAGCGGACGACTCCGCAGAACATCGTGATCGGCGGCGCGGCCGGGGCGTTCCCGCCACTCGTTGGATGGGCATCCATGACGGGCACCATCGATCTGACCGCCGTATATCTCTTTCTGATCGTGTTCTACTGGACACCGCCGCACTTCTGGGCGCTCGCACTTCTGAAACAGCGAGACTACGGTCGCGCCGGCATCCCAATGGCACCGCTGGTGTGGGGAGAGCGCGAGACGATGCGCCAGATGCTGTGGTACAACGTGATCCTGATTGCCCTGACGCTCTTGCCATTCACCTTTGGCGCGTTCGGGCTCGTCTACCTGATCTCGGCGCTCATCCTTGGCGGCATCCTCCTCGGTGGAGTGATCCGCGTTGCGAAAACCGTCGAGTGGACGAAGCCGGCGTGGTGGGTGTACAAGTTCTCCCTTCTCTACCTCGCGCTGCTGTTCGTCGCGATGGTAATCGACCGCAAGGTGCTCGGCTCGTGACGACACCCGCCGCGTTCGCGGTCTCGGCGCAACGTCCCACGCCGCGGGCGCAGCCCCCCGTCTCGTCGCCCCGGCCGCTCGGCCGATTGCTGCCCCGAGTCAAACCGTATGGGTGGCGATTACTGGCGGCATTCGTATGCCTGCTGGCCAGTGCGAGCATCGCACTCGCATTCCCGCAGATCGTGCGACACCTGCTCGACGCGGCGTTCGTTTCGGCGAACAGCACGCTGCTCAACCGGATCGCACTCGGTCTGCTCATTCTGTTCGTGATTCAGGCAATCCTCAACTTCGTCCAGGTGTATTTGCTGACCTCGACGTCGGAGCTGGTGATCGCGCAGCTCCGCGAGGACCTCTTCGCGCACCTCGTGCGGCTCTCGCCGGGATTTTTCACCGAGAGAAGAACCGGCGAGCTGACGAGCCGGCTCTCAGCGGACACCACCGTTCTGCAAACCGTCCTCAGCTACAATCTGTCGGAGTTCGCGCGGCAGACGCTATTCCTGATCGGCGGGATCATTCTGTTGATCCTGACGGACGCGAGTCTCACGGCGACGACGCTTGCCGTCGTGCCGCTGGTGGTCGGTGCAGCATTCGTGTTTGGACGCGCCCTGCGCCGCGCCAGCACTGGCGTACAGGACAAAATTGCCGAAGCGAACGGCACGGCGGACGAAGCGTTTTCTCAAATCAGGACGGTCCAGAGTTACACCGCCGAGGCCGAGGAAGTACGGCGCTATGGCGCGCACTTGCATGATGTGATCGCGGCGGCGCTGCGCCGTGCGCGTATTCGCGGGACTTTCTTCGGCATTTTGACTTTCTCCGGCTTTGGCGGTGTCGTCGCCGTGCTGTGGCAGGGCGGACGTCAGGTGTTGGCTGGAAGTCTGACCGCCGGGGCGCTCGTGTCTTTTTTGCTCTACGCGCTGTACGTCGCCGGCGCAGTCGGATCGCTTGCTTCGCTCTTTGGCGCGTATCAGGAGGCGGTCGGCGCGGCGAGGCGGGTATTCGATTTACTCGAGGCCCAGTCTTCGGTCAAAGATCCGCCGCGGCCGCTGAAGCTGCCTCGACCGCTGCGCGGCGAGATCGTGATGGACAACGTCTCGTTCCATTACAATCCGACGTTGCCGGAAGTCCTGCACGGGCTCTCGCTCAGAATAGGAGCGGGAGAGGTAGTCGCACTCGTCGGTCCGAGCGGCGCCGGAAAGACGACGATCGCGTCGCTCCTGCCCAGGTTCTGGGATGTGACTGCGGGTCGCATCATGTTCGATGGAATCGACATCCGCGATCTCGCGCTCAACGATCTTCGCGGCGCGATCGGAATCGTGCCGCAGGAGCCGACGCTCTTTAGCGGAACCATCCACGAGAACATTGCCTACGCCGGCATTGGCGCCGACGGATCGCGACCGAGCGATGACGCAGTTCGCGCGGCGGCAAAGGCCGCGCACGCGGTGGAGTTCATCGACCGACTGCCAGATGGATTCGACACGCGGGTTGGCGAGCGAGGCGTGAAGCTCTCGGGTGGTCAGCGCCAGCGCATCGCGATCGCGAGAGTATTTCTCAAGGATCCCGCGCTCGTGATTCTCGACGAGGCGACGTCGAGTCTCGACAGCGAAAGTGAGCGACTGGTCGAGCGGGCAATGGAAGATTTGCTGCGCGCGCGTTCGACGCTCATCATCGCCCACCGCCTCAGTACGGTTCTACGCGCGGATCGATTGGTCGTGATCGATCGCGGGGTGATCGTCGAGGAGGGCAAGCACGAAGAGCTGCTCGCATCCGAAGGAGTTTATTCGCGTCTGTATCGGGGGCAGTTCAGGCCGGGGGACGCGTTAGTCGGGTAACCCGTAACCCGTAACGCGTAACGCGTAACGCGTTTCCCGTTTCCCGCTTCCCGCTTCCCGCTGCGCTTCCCGCTAACGTCGTGGTGGCGGCGCGGTCGGCGTACTCGATGAAGACGGCGTCGAGGAGGCCGGAGTGGTCGAGGCAGGTGGTGTGACAGTAGTTGGCGTGCTCTCCGCGGCTGGTGGAGCAGGAGCAGGCGTCGGTGCAGCCGCTCTTCGGATTCTAAATGCAATGTTTGCCTGCTGGCCCGCCGTCACGACGACGCTGTCGTCGGCATAGCCGAGACTCGGGTACCAGGCGCGAACGTGGTACTTCCCAGGCGGGATGTCAGGAATATTGAAGGTCCCATTCGCCGCGGTCTGCGCGTAGTACGGGTGGTCGAGCACCGCGATCCACGCGTGGGTCCACGGATGCTGTTCGCACACGACCTCGATCTCGGCTGGCTCCCTTAGCCGGTCGACGGGGACCACTTCGCCATCGTCGTTGAACGGTGCGATGGCAGCGAGCTTCCCTGTTCCGACATTGATAAGCCGATTGGTGTGCAGGGTCCGATCGTCGTTGGTGATGTTGAGCGTGCTGTTCGTCGAAATCACCTGAACGAACGGATCGAGTATGCAGCCGTCGTTCGTGAGCTCGAAGCGACGCTCGAGCGGAAATCCCTTGCCCGTTCGGATATCGGTGAGCCACACGATCGCGCCGACGACGCGCGTACCGGACAGCGTCACGTTCTTCGGCGCAATCGAGGTACCACATACTCTCTGGTCCGCAGGCGGCCTTACGACTTCAGCAACGGGAGGGCTCCCTTCCAGATCCACTGTCCCGGAGATCGCTCCGCCCCCTGTAACTGACACGACTCTATAGGGCTGCGACACTGGCGCGATGACGGACGGCCGCGGTGGAACGCCGTCGTCGTCAGATCGCGAGCCGTTTCGAGGATGGGCGGAGGCGGTGTCGTCGCGACCACACGCCAGCGCTAGGAGCGGAAATATGAAAAAGCCGAGAGACCGGCGCAGCATTATGTCAGTGCGAAGTAGAAGTCCGCTGCAGGAAGGGGCAAGCGATGTGCCGTTGAAAGCAGGTGCATTATTTGTCTCGCGTCTTCGCCGCTCACCTCGCCTGGTAAACCCGCTTTCCGCCAATCCAGGTTGACATTACCCGAGCGCCGAGGATCTCGGTGTCGGGAACCGACATGATGTCGCGATCCAGCACGACGAAGTCCGCGTATTTGCCCGGCGTCAGCGAGCCGAGAATCGATTCCTGAAAACCGGCGTACGCGGGCCAGATGGTCATGGACAGAAGAGCTTCTTCGCGAGTCATCTTCTGTTCAGGATACCACCCGCCTGCCGGCCAATTCGTCGGATCCTGGCGAGTGACAGCGGCGTGAAAGGTGAGGAGCGGGTTGACCTCTTCGACGGGGAAATCCGTTCCATTAGGAATCACGACTCCCGTGTTGAGCAGCGAGCGCCATGCGTAGGCGCCTCGAATTCGCTGCGGGCCGACGCGCGCTTCCGCCCAGCGCATGTCACTCGTTTGATGCGTCGCCTGCATCGATGGGATGACGCCGAGACGGGCGAAGCGCGGGATATCTGACGGGCTCAACACCTGGGCGTGCTCGATCCGGAAGCGATGATCGGCTTTGGGTGATTTCTTGAGCGCGGAATCGAACGCGTCGAGCACGATACGGTTGCCGCGATCGCCAATCGCGTGAACGTTCACCTGGAAGCCGCGACGCAGCGCTGAGTCGGCCCACGCGCGGATGTGTTCGGGACGAGAAACCAGCAATCCGGAATTGGTGGGCTCGTCACTATACGGCTCCAGAAGCGCGGCACCACGCGACCCGAGTGCGCCGTCGGCGTACAGCTTGATCGCCCGAATCCAGAGGTGTCCGTCGTAGAGCGCGCTCTGCGGTCCCCGCTGGATGTAAGGATTGCGCAGCGTCGCCGGCGAACCGGGCTCGCCGGGATCGCTGAGCATCACATAGTTGCGCAGGTTGTAGCTACCGGCGCGCGCGAGCTCCTCATAAATGCCGACGGTCTCGACGTCTTCGCCCGCGTCGTGCACGCCCGTCAGACCCCATCGGTTGGCCTCGGCGACGGCGGCGAGTATCGCCTTTCTTTTGTCGGCCTTTGTGGCGGACGGGATCGCCCGTGTGATCAGACTTTGTGCGTTATCGACGAACACGCCGGACGGAGCCCCTGATGCAAGTCTGATGATTCGCCCGCCCCTCGGATCTGGTGTGCTGGCGTTCACCCCGGCGAGCTGCATCGCTTTCGCATTCGCCAGAAGTGCGTGTCCGTCGATTCGCGTGAGCGCCACCGGGTTGTTAGGGAAAGCGCTGGACAGAGCTTCATGGCTGGGAAATTCTTTAGTCGGCCAGCGATTCTGGTCCCAACCGCGGCCCAGAATCCACGCGCCGGGCGCTACGTCCCGCGCCCACGCTTTGACGCGGGCGATGACGTCGTCGTATGACGGCGATCCCGCCAGGTTGACCCGTTGCAGTGTCGTGCCGAGCCCGAGCAAATGCGCGTGGGCATCGACGAAGCCCGGCACGACGGCGGCGCCCTTGAGATCGATGACGGTCGTCGACGGATTCGCGAGCGCTTTCGCTTCGGCATCCGATCCGATGAATGCAACGCGTCCTCCCCGAACGGCGAGCGCGGAGACAACGGGTCGCGCGTTGTCGACGGTGTAAATGCGTCCGTTGATGAGAACCAGGTCGGCCGATGTCTGCGCGGCGAGCACCACTGGTGCGAGCGCGGCAAGTGCGAGGTAGGTTGAGAGATGTCTCATGGAGCCGGAGTTTGCCGCGTCGGCCGGCCCAACACAAGCGCACACATGGACATCTTTTCGTGCTTTTAGTTCGTCTTGCGCGAGCTGCAATCAGCGTCACGCTGGTCATCGGCTGTGCACATCTGCCCTCCAAGCCGCGCAGTCAACCCGAGTACTGGGGATTCACCGGACCGTGGGACAGGCGCAGCGATCTTTCGGTGGAGCAGCACGGCTCGAAGCTCGATCGAATCATCACCGGATGGATCACGTTCGACACGACGAGCTTTCGTCCCGTGCAGCTCTATCCCGACAGCCTTGGGGCGGAGCTGGCGCTTGGATCGCGCAAGATGGCGCTCGTCACCTCGTATCTCGGGAACCGGTTCCATCCGGAGGTAATCCGCGGGCTCGGCAGCGACGCCCAGGTCGCTGCTTTGACGGCAGGTGCTGTTGCATCGCTGGTGGATTCCGGTGACTACCATGGAGTCGTAATCGACTTCGAGGGAATGACGCCGCGCGATCTCGATCCATTGCTGACGATCACGAAGGCCGTCGCGGATTCCGTGCGAGCGCACGGTGTGTCCACCGTCGTAATTGCCGTTCCGGCAGGCGATACCGCTGCATATCCAGCCGCACTTCTGCTGCAACCGGCCGACTTCATCATGGCCGTTCTATACGACCAGCATTGGAGTACGTCGTCGCCCGGGGCGATCGCCGCTCCCGATTGGGTCGCCCGCAATCTCGGCACACGCGTCGCCGAAGTTGGTGCGGCGAGAATCATTGCCGCCTTTCCGCTGTACGGCTACCGCTGGCGCAGAAGCGCCGACACCGAGGTGATCAGCTACGACGACGCGCGCAGACTGACGACAACGACTAACACTCCGCTCGTGCGCGACCACGCATCGGCCACGCTGCATGCAATTTCACCAGAAGGCTGGGAGCTGTGGGTCAGCGATGGCGTTCTGCTGGCGACGCTCGTTCGGGAAGCCAGGCAGCTGGGAGTGACTACGTTCGCGCTGTGGCGGCTTGGGCTCGAGGACAGCTCAGTCTGGAATGTCATCGGCGCGCCACGTTCCACGGCGCCCTAGACGACGAGAAGATCCTTCTGGTAGTCGGAAGGCGTGATCAGCAACCGATCGGACCCGATGAAACCGTTCACCTCGCTGCGCATTCCTACTTCGCCGGGAAAATAAATTCCGGGCTCGATCGAAAATCCGACCCCTGGAATTAGCGTGCGCTCTTCGCGCGTCTCGAGATTGTCGATGTGCGGCCCCGAGCCGTGCAGGTCGCGCGGGTCGATCGAATGTCCGGTGCGATGGATGAAGCGCTCACCGAATCCCCGTGTGGTTATCACCTCGCGCGCGGCATCGTCCACCTCACCGCCGCGGACCGGTGCGTGGCGGGAAACACGTTCGCTGAGCAGGGAGATCGCCGCGTCGCGGCCGTCTCTAACCGCAAGCCAGATCCTGGTATCGCGGTCGCTTGGCGTACCCAACGAACCCATCCATGTCTGATCGGCATAAACACCGTTCTTCTCGCGCGCCCAGAGATCGACGAGAAGGATGTCGCCGCGGTTGATCGTCGCGGAATTCGACGCCGTCGGCTCGTAATGCGGATTAGCCGCGTTCGGTCCGATCGCGACGATGGGGCCATGATCCGTTTCGAGGCCACCAGCCTCGAACTTTTCTTTGATCCAGCTCTGCAGCGCATGCTCGGTGAGCGGCGCCGCGCTGTCCGCGCGACTGCCGGCAAGTCGAATTGCTTCCTGTCCGAGTGTTGCGACGGCGCGCGCCGCGCGTTCGTGGGAGGCGCGTTGCTCGTCGGTCCATACCGCGTAAAACGCCGAGACAAGATCTGCCGAGGTGACGACGGTCGCGCCGGCTGTTCGCACCATCTCGATTACTCCGGCAGGTACACGGTCGAGATATGGCACAGCGTCGCCCGGTGAATATTCCATCGCCACACGCTTTCCCTTCACGAGGTCGGCAATGAGCGACTCCAACTGTCGCCAACTGCTGTACTTCTCGCGCCGCCACCCCTTCGGCCAATCAGCCCACGGGCCCTGCTCGATCGCGTGCGTAATCGCGACCGGATCGCCGTCGCGCGGGATGTAGACGAAGAAGCGCCGAGTGGTCATACCCGGCAGCTCCAGCATGCCGACGGCAACCGGATTGAGACCGTGAAAATCGTATAGAAGCCAGCCGTCGACTCCGGCTTTCTCGAGCGCCGATCGGAGCGCTGGAAGAGATCGAGGCTGGAGCACGAGCGCGTTACTGCGAGGTTTTGATCGCGCGCCATTCAGCGCGCCATTCGCAGATGTCCTCGCCCCGCTCGCGGCAATGCACGTGGTCAATCATGCCGCCGCCGTGCACGAGCAGCTTGAGCATTTCACGCAACGCCGACTCGTAGTATAGACATCCAAGCGCACGTGGTGCGGTGCCGTAGGTCACGGAGTCCCTGATGCCGAAGACTATCGACGCACCAACTCTTCGCACTGAAGCGCCGAGATATTTCTCCCCGGCTTTCTTCACCTGACGGAAAGCAAGCGGACGGGCGAGGAACCCCGGAAGAAGGTGAATGATTTGCCGCCTGGAGGCTGAAATCATCTCGTACATCCTGTTCGCCACGATGTTGCCTGCGCGGGTGAAGATGCCCTCGGCGTCGGGCCGCCGCCCAATGAGACGCGCGATGCCGCTCGCCTCGTGGATGGCGATCTGCTGATTGTGCCTGAGCGCATCCTTGTAGCGTCGGATCTGCGCAATGACCGTGTCGCTCAACCCCAATCGCTTGTTGCGATGCTCCTGCACATATTCGACATCGACATCGTCTCCCTCGGGGATGTCGACCGAGCGCACTGCTTCGAGGAGACTGAGGGGAACGATGGCGTTTACAGTGCCGGGCATTTGGTTGTTAGGCGGAGAGCGCAAGCTAACGGTGGCTCGAATCGCCTTCAAGCAGCAAGCCCGCAAGTCGGCGCTGGCTAAATCGGTAGCGGAGTCATGGAGCTGACTGGAATACTGACGCGCGTCATCAGCGGCGCAGTGCTCGCGGCCGTCGTCGTCTACGTCGCAAAGCGAACGCGGACGCTCTCGACCAGCGGTGCGCTCGCGGCATGGGTGGCAGGCACACTGTGCGTCGCCGCCGGATGGGCCTGGGGCGCGCTGCTGTTGGCCATGTTTGTCTCGGCGAGCGGACTCTCGGGAATTGGCGAGAAACGGAAGGCGGAACGGCTTCGCGGCGTCATCGACATTCGTCGTGAGCGCGACGCAGCGCAAGTGATCGCGAACGGCGGGCTGCACGCAGTCGCCGCAGCTGGCTTTATGATCTTCCCATCGCCTGTGTGGTACGCGATGGGGGCCGGTGCGTTGGCGGCGGCAGCCTCCGACACGTGGGCGACAGAGGTCGGAACGCTCTTTGGCGGCGAGCCCATCTCGATCACCTCAGGCAGCCGTGTGGCGGCCGGAACTTCTGGCGGTATCACGGCCGTTGGCACAGCGGCGGCGGTTGGCGGCGCGCTTTTCATCGCCGCAGCAACCCTGCTCGCCAACTGGCCGGTTCCTTTCGCCGCCGTGTCGCTCGGCGGAATGGCAGGCGCATTGGCAGATTCCCTGCTAGGAGGAACCATACAGGAACGGCGCTGGTGCGAGCTATGCGCTTGCTCAACGGAGCGGCGCGTCCACGACTGCGGCACGCTAACTCAACACGTAGGGGGAGTGATCAGGTTTGAAAACGATGCAGTCAACATGTTATGCTCAGGAGTCGGCGCGGTGGTGGCGTTACTCCTCTCGTAGACCAGTCGCGTCCGGTTCGATAGATCAATGACTCAGAGCGCGGCGATTCGGGAGAACGTTGGAGCGCGAGTACTCCTCGTAAGCACAAATCGGGAGCGCCAGCCGTACCCCGTTGTTCCGAATGGTCTCGCATGCGTGGCTTCTGCCCTTGACGCAGCAGGTCACGAAGTCCGATTCCTCGATTTATGTTTTGCTCGAGATCCCGCCGCCCGGGCGCGAGATGTAGTTCGCGACTTCCAACCGACCATCATTGGCGTCTCCGTACGAAACATCGACAACAGCGATGCAATCGCGCTCCGCCACTACACTCCCGAGGCGCGTAACGTTCTGCATGCGCTGCGCGCCGCGGCACCCGGCGCAAAAGTCATCGCCGGCGGGGCGGCGTTCGGCGTGGCGCCTGAAGCACTGTTCCGCGACCTCGGCGTAGACTACGCCGTCGCCGGCGATGGCGAGCGAGCAAGCGTCGCGCTGGTCGACGCGATAACCTCTGGCGCCTCGATCGATGCGTTGCCAGGACTCGTCCGTGACCGCAGCGGGACCGTCGTGTTCACTCCCCCCGGCGAGGATGCGGATCTCGACTCGCTGCCCTCTCCACAGCTTCATCGATGGATCGATCTCCCCCGTTACCAACGCCACGGCGCCACCGTTCCGATCCAGACCAAGCGCGGCTGCGTTTACAAGTGCATCTACTGCACGTACAGGAACGTCGAGGGATGGGGCTACCGCACTCGCGAGCCGGAGCTGGTCGCCGACGAGATCGAGGAGCTCAGGAACAAAGCGGGCGTGCATCACTTCGACTTCGTCGATTCCACCTTCAACTCGCCGCCCGGCCACGCTCTGCAGGTGTGCGAGGCAATCACGCGTCGCAATCTGGGCGTTCAGCTCGATACGACGAACTTTACGCCGGCAGCGGCACCCTCTGAGCTGCTGAGCGCGATGAAAGCCGCCGGATTCCGCTCGCTCGGCATCACGGCGGAGAGCGCGAGCGATGCGGTTCTGCACCGGCTCGAGAAGGGTTTCAATGCAGCAAAGGTTCGGGAAGTCGCTGAGCGCGTGGAGAAGCACGGCATTAAGACGCTATGGATCTTTCTGGTCGGAGGCCCGGGTGAGACCAGGCTGACGATGGAAGAAACTCTCACCTTCGCGCGCTGGCGGCTGCGTCGCGGCGATGCGGTGTACCTGACCGTCGGCCTGCGCATCTACCCCGGCACGACACTCCACCGGATCGCGATTGCCGAAGGGGTAGTGCCGGCCGACAGCGCGCTACTCGACCCCGTCTTCTACTTTTCACGGGAATTGTCGTTCGACACCGCGGTGACCCGACTAAAGCGCTTCGCGGCCGACCATCCGCGCTTCATGTTTTCCGCGGATTCCCGGTCAGCCGTTCTTCCCTACCTCACTCGCGCGGCTTCCGTTCTTCACTTGCCGCGTCCTCACTGGCAATACATGGGGCTGTTTCAGCGCGTAGCTCGCGCGATTGGATAGCGTGGGTTCGGATCTCGACGCTGAAGTCATAGTGGTCGGTGGCGGACCTGCAGGCTCCTCAACCGCATTCGCCCTCGCGCGCGCGGGAATCGATGTCCTGGTGCTGGACCGCGCGACCTTTCCGCGGGACAAGATCTGCGCCGAGTATCTGAGCCCGCAGGGATCGCGAATTCTGTCAGACATGAACGTCCTGGAAGAAATCGAGGCGGGGTGCCCCGCTCACCTCGGTGGGATGCGAGTGCGCGCGCCGAACGGCGTATTCGCCGATGGCAGGTTCGCCAGTAACCACGGCTATCGTCCGTTTCGTGACACCGGCTTGGCGATTCGTCGGGTCATTCTGGATGAAATCGTGCTGCGCGGCGCGCGGCGGGCCGGTGCGCGGGTTCAGGAATCGATGCGCGTTGTCGATCTCGCGACGAACGGCTCAAATCGAGTGGGCGGCGTCGTCGCACTGGCGCCGGACGGTCAGCGGCGGACGCTCCGCGCCCGCTACATTGTGGGCGCTGATGGGCTCCGCTCAGTCGTAGGTCGGCGGCTCGGCCTCGTCAGGACGAGCCGCATCTGGCCACGACGCATCGCGTTCGTCGCGCACTACACGGATGTCGCCGGCGTCACCGACATGGGCGAGATGCACATCGATTACGACGGCTACTTTGGCATCGTCGACGTCGGTGCCGGCAAGATGAACGTCGCGGTCGTCGTGCCGATGTCCCGGGCGCAGAAAATCGGCGACAAGACGGAGTTCTTCGAGCAGTGGATTGCCGCGCGGCCGCACCTCGCGGAGCGGTTCACGGGCGCGCGGCGAATTACGCCGGTCCGCGCAACGGGACCATTCGCGACCGAGTCCCGGCGTGCGTGGGCTCCCGGCGCCGCGCTGGTAGGGGATGCCGCGGATTTCTTCGACCCATTCACCGGCGAAGGGATGTACGCGGCGCTGCGAGGCGGTGAAATACTCGCTCCGTATCTCCTGGACGCACTGGGCGGAAATGCCCGCGATGAGTCTCGCATTCTTTCGGGCTACGACGACGCGCGCAAACGGGAGTTCGGCGGCAAGTGGAAGCTGGAACGCATCGTCGGCATGGCCATCGCGTATCCATATTTCGTCAATAACGCCGCGAAATTTCTTTCGCGCCGGAAGGATTTGGCGGATCTGCTCGTCGGCGTCGCCGGCGATTTCGTTCCTCCGCAGCTCGTTCTAAGGCCGCGCTTTCTGTTCGATCTCTTCATTTCGCCGGCATTCCGCCGTTGAGCGTCAGCCCCGACGAGTTTCGCGCGGTGCTCGGGAGATTTCCCTCCGGCGTTACGGTGGTAACGACGAGAGGATCGGATGGGGTAGATCAGGGAATGACCGTAAGCGCGTTCTGCTCGGTGAGCCTCGAACCGCCGCTGGTCCTGATATGCATCGAGAAAACAGCATCGTCGCACGACGCGCTCACCACGGCGCCCGGATTCGTCGTGAACGTTTTGTCGGCGCGTCAGGAACAGCTGGCACGCCGCTTTGCCATCCTCGAGATCGATCGTTTCGCCGGCATAGGATTTACCCGATCACAGAGCGGGTATGCTATTCTCGATGACGTGCTGGCCGTCATAGAATGCAGACGCGTATCGATAAGTGCGGGAGGCGATCACACTATCATACTCGGCGAAGTCGAAGCGTCACGCGCCGAGAGTGGAACGCCGCTCCTCTACTATCGTGGTGGTTACGCCCAGCTAGAGCACTGATCCGTGCGCTTCGGACTGACCCCGCCACGCCAGACAGGGGTCGAATACCTCGACCTCCCGGACGTAGATCCCGCGGTGGTTACCCGATCGCTCGCCGATGTCGCGCGCGCCAACGCGCTATTCGGAGGCACCAGCTCGGCGGTCGACGAATTGAAAGACATCATGGAACAGCTGCCCCCGGTGTCGATGCTGCTCGACGTCGGCACGGGGCTGGGTGACATTCCCAATCGCGCGAAAGAGGTCGCCCGGCGTCACGGTGTCGAGCTGACGACGATTGGCCTTGATTCAGCTCTTGAACTGGCGTCAGCGAGTAGAGCCGCCGTCGAGTTTTCAATCTGCGCCGATGCGTTGCGACTTCCGTTCGCCAACAACAGCATCGATGTAGTGATGTGCAGCCAGGTGCTCCACCATTTCCGCGGGAATGACGCTTTGAGGCTGCTACGCGAAATGGATCGCGTCGCTCGCGTTAGAGTGATCGTGAGTGATCTCAGGCGGAGCTGGATCGCGGCGGCTGGCCTCTGGCTCGCCTCATTTCCCCTTCGATTTCATGCAGTTAGCCGCCATGACGGCGTCGTCTCCGTCATGCGGGGTTTCACCGCGCAGGAGCTGGTCGATACCGTGCACGAAGCAGTTGCACGGAAACCTGTAGCCCACCGACGGCGCGGATTCCGGATCACGACGAGCTGGGCTCCGGTACACTGATGAAGAGAGACACGGCTCCGTTCGAGCTCGGCCCGATGCCGCTCGGCCGTCCGATGGAGGAGGTCGATTCGCAATACGTCCTCGCGCCGGTGCCGTTGATGTTCCAGTTGGCTTCCAAGGTCGAGAAATGGCCCGCTTATCTTCGGCACTACCGGTACGTGAAATTTCGCGAGAAGCGCTCAGATGGCGGCGGCATCGTGGAGATGTCGGCGTATCGCCCGTTCGGCATTAAAGCGGGTTCGCGCGAGTTGCGACCGCTCAATTGGCCGACGTGGTGGGTTTCGGAGATGTCGATCGACGAGACCAGGCCCGCGATCCGATTCAGACATATCGATGGTATTACGAAGGGAATGGACGTCGAATGGACGTTTCTTCCCGCGCCGAGGGGCACGCACGTACGAATCGTGCACTCATGGAGCGGACCGGGCTGGCCGGTAATCGGCGAGCTCGCCGCGACGTACGTGATCGGGCCGGTGTTCGTGCATGGAATCGCCTCCCGCACGCTCGCCGGGCTGGCCGTCGTCGCGGAGAAAAAGGCGCGCAATCAGCGGTAAACCGAGGAATCAGTGAAAAGACGTCGAGTCGTAATTACCGGCATCGGCCCGATCACCCCGATCGGGACGACGCGAGACGGTTTCTGGGACGGGCTGCAGCACCAGCGGTCGGCGGTTCGCTCGCTCACCAGGTTCGACCCATCGCAGTTTCGTAGTCACAACGCGGCCGAGATAAATGACTTCGTGCCGACGGATCATCTCGACAGCAAGCGCGCAAAGCGCCTCGACCGCTTCGCTCAGTTCTCGGTGGTGGCCGCGCAACTGGCGCTCGCCGATGCCGAGCTCGATCTCGCCAAGGAAGACCGCGAGCGCGTTGGGGCGAATATGGGAACGGCGCTCGGAGGAGTGAGCTACGCGGAGGGGCAGCTCGGGGCGTACTTGCAGCAGGGACTGCGCGCGGTCGACGCGACGCTGGCTCTCGCCGTCTTCGGAGGCGCCGCGAGCTGCAACATCGCAATCGAGCTCGGCGCGATGGGACCGAACTCCACCAACGCGATGAGCTGCGCGTCAGGTGCGATCGCCATCGGTGACGCATTCAGGCAAATCCGCGATGGCTACGCCGACGTGATGATCGCCGGGGGCGCCGAGGCGCCACTCGCGCCGCTTTGTTTTGGCGCGTTCGCGCTGATCAGGGCGATGTCGACGCGGAACGAAGAACCCGAGGTGGCTTCGCGTCCGTTCGACAAGGATCGCGATGGATTCGTAATGGGTGAGGGCGCGGCGGTGCTAATCCTCGAGGAGTACGAACACGCCCAGGCGCGCGGCGCAAGAGTTTACGCGGAGATAGCGGGCTACGGAACGACGAACGACGCCTATCACATGACGGCGCCGCGACCAGATGGCTCGCAGGCAGCCAGATCGATGCGGCTGGCGCTCAAGGATGCCGAGATCACTCCTGACGAAGTCGAATACGTGAACACACACGGGAGCTCGACGCCGCTCAACGACTCGACGGAGACAGCCGCGATCAAGCAGGTGCTCGGCGAGCGAGCATACGAGATCCCATTGAGTGGAACGAAGGGATACTACGGTCACGCGCTCGGCGCGTCGGGCGCGATCGAGACGGCGATCTGCGCGCTCGCACTCGAGCAGGAGTGGCTGCCGCCAACGGTGAACCTTCAGGTTGCGGACGAGGCCTGCGATCTTAATTTTCTGCCGAGAGCTGGGCAGAAGGCGCGCGTGGAACACATCCTCACGAACTCTTTCGGCTTCGGCGGAATAAACGCCGCGCTGGTGTTGCGCCGGGTGATCTAGCGATCTCTCCCGCGCCGCGGCCCACCATTTACCAACGGGCGGGCATCAAGATGCGGGACTCATGGCGGCATTTCGTGGCGGAGTTCATCGGAACGTTCGCGCTCGTCTTCATCGGTAGCGGCGCGATCATGACCGCGCGGATGTCGAACAGCCAGGCTGGTCTCGTCGAGGTTGCGCTTGCACACGGCCTCATCCTCGGCGTGATGGTGAGCGCACTGATGCGCGTGTCCGCGCATTTCAATCCAGCAGTTACCCTCGGCTTGCTGGCGACGCGACGCATCGAGGCGATGATGGCCGCGCTTTACATCATCGCGCAAATACTCGGCGCAGTAGTCGCCGGCTATGCGCTCAAGGGCGCGTTTCCCGACGCGATATTTGCGGCGACACGCGGTGGCGGCCAGTCGATAGCGCTCGACATAACGGGCGGGCAGGCATTTCTGCTCGAGGCAATCGCGACGTTCTTCCTGGTGTTCGTGATCTACGGAACTGCCGTTGATTTGCGTGGCCCGAAGATCGGCGGGCTGGCGATCGGATTCGTAATCGCGGCGGACATCCTGGCAATCGGGCCGCTCACCGGCGCATCGATGAATCCGGCCCGCTCATTCGGACCCGCGGTCGCGAGCGGAGTATACGAGGCGCAGCTGCTTTACTGGTTCGCGCCCATCATCGGTGGGCTCGCAGCGGCGCTGCTCTACGAGTTTCTGTTCATGAGGCGAGGGCGGGAGCCTGTAGATCATGGGGAGCTGCGGCCGTAGGCAACTGAAGCCAATCAAAAGTTCTTCGGTCTGAGTGCGAGTCTCCTTGTAACTAGAAGGTAGACAAGCGCGAGCCCTGCCTGCACGAGCATCAGCAGCCCTGCGAGCACAGGCGCCATCTCCAAATCGGGAGTGTTCATGTTATGGATGATCGCCTCAATCAATCCGCCGAGAGCGACGCAGGCAGCGAGTCCTTCGCCGGCGAATAGCGCCCCAGTGGATAGATCCCCCCACCCATCGAGATCACCCCGCAGCCACAGAATCGTGTAGCCACCCTGGATCAAGAGCGATCCGGCGATGAACAGAACGATGATCGGAACGCGTTGCCACATCGTCGCCCAGGTCGCGAACAACACCACTCCGGCTGCACAATTTGCTATTGAGGCGAGCATCAGGAGCATTTTCAGCATTATCGTTCTCCAGTTGGAGCGCGAACAGTCGGGAGCTACGCTTTTCTGCGCACGCCAAATCGAGGATTTCGCGCGGCGAAGACGAGACCGATTGTCGCCTGGGTACTCATCAACGTCGCGGCGAGAAGCGGTCCGAATTCGTAGTCGCCATTGACTGGCTGCAGATTGTATAGCACTCCCTGCAAGATCGCGATTCCTCCGATGAGAGCGGCGGCAGCTTCGCCAGTCAAGAAAAGCGGGAAGGATGGAAGCCCCGATCGCTGCCACAAGCCGTTCAGGTGACCGATGGTAAATCCGCCCTGCACGAACAGCGACAACGCGACGAGGAGCACGAGGATCGGCATTCCCTCGTCGTGGCGGAACTTGAACCACAGGAATCCGAGGCCAATACCCGCGGCGATGTTAACAAGGGAAGCGAGCACAAGGGAAGGACGCACCACGGCAACCACCTTCAGAGAACGAATTACACTGAAGATATCGACTTACTTTATACTGTCAAGTACTTTGTGCTACCCGAGGGGGCCATGGTTGCAGCGGTCATCCCTCACGTTCGACGGGCGCGCCCGCTGCCTGCCACGCCCGCCATCCCCCCGCCATCGAGGCGACATTGGTGTAGCCCATTCGCTGAAGGTTGTCCGCGGATAACGCCGATCGGAAGCCGCCGCCGCAGTAGAGAATCAGCTCCGCGTTTTTGTCCGGGATGCGCTCCTCGATGTCTCGCTCGATCACACCCTTGCCGAGGTGCTGCGCGCCGCGGGCGTGGCCCGCCGCCCACTCGCTCTCCTCGCGGACATCAATGAC
>JBJMOA010000017.1:0-3226 GCA_045803975.1 Gemmatimonadaceae bacterium | reverse complement strand
CGTCCCCGCGCTCGCCAAGGTTTTGCCGCGCTACAAGTTCGTCGCGAAGGCGGAGCTTTTCAAAGTGCCGATCTTCGGCGGTGGTATGCGCGCCGTTGGCATGATCGAGATTCAGCGCGACAACCGAAAAGCCGCGTTCGGGGCATACGAAGTCGCAGCAGAGCGAATCCGCGCCGGTAGCTCCGTGATCGTCTTTCCGGAAGGAACGCGCGGCCACGAGTACGCTCTTCGGCCATTCAAGAAAGGCCCATTCGTTCTCGCGATCGCCGCCGGCGTGCCGATCGTCCCGATAATCGTTCACGGAACGATCGAGATCATGCCGAAGGGGTCACTTTGGGCTCATCCGGGGACGATTGATGTACATTTGCTCGAACCAGTCAGCACCACCGGCGTGGACTACGATCATCGCGAGGCGCTGATGCAAACCGTGAGGACGAGAATGGCCGACGCGATGCGTGAGCTGTACGGCGTCGAGCCGCTTCCGACTCCGATGTCACGGCTCGCATCGACCGTCGAGACACTGTCCTCCGAGAGACAGCCGACCGAAACGCGATAGCACCAACAATCAAACCAGAAAAATGTCAGGCATAACCGAGATCAAGGCGCGGGAGATTCTGGATAGCCGGGGGAATCCCACCGTCGAAGCCGACGTCACTCTCGAGAGCGGCGCGTTTGGTCGCGCCGCGGTTCCGAGTGGGGCGTCGACCGGCGAGCACGAAGCGCTGGAGCTGCGCGACGGAGATGCTGAGCGCTACCTGGGGAAGGGCGTCGAACAGGCCGTGCAGAGCGTAGAGGAGCGGATTGCGCCCGCCCTCAATGGATTGCCGGCGAGCGACCAGATGGCGATCGATCGCGCGATGATCGAGCTCGATGGCACCGACAACAAGGGAAAGCTTGGCGCGAACGCAATACTGGCGGTGTCGATGGCGACTGCGCGCGCGGCGGCGATGGATGTCGGACTGCCACTATACAGGTACCTCGGGGGGCCGATGGCGCGCACGATGCCGGTCCCCATGATGAACATCCTGAACGGTGGCGCCCACGCCACCAACACCGTGGACTTCCAGGAGTACATGATCGTTCCGATCGGAGCGACGAGTTTCCGTGAAGCGTTGCGCATGGGGACGGAAGTCTTTCACGCACTCAAGAAAGTTTTGGTGAAGCGCAAGCTCTCTACCGGTGTCGGGGATGAGGGCGGATTCGCGCCTGATCTCAAGAACGACGAAGAAGCATTGCGCGTCGTCGTCGAAGCGATTGAATCCGCGGGCTACGCACCGGGCCGCGAGATCGCGCTGGCGCTGGACGTCGCGGCATCGGAGTTGTTCAAAGGCGGGACCTACACTTTCAAGAAAAGTGGCGCCGGGTCGAAGGACGCTGAGGGTATGATCGAGCTATATGGCAAGTGGCTGGACGAGTATCCGATCGTATCCATCGAAGACGGGTTGGCCGAGGACGATTGGGATGGCTGGGCGAAGATCACCGCTGCGCTCGGAGATAGAGTTCAATTGGTCGGAGACGATCTCTTCGTGACGAATACCGAGCGTCTCGCGCGCGGAATCGAATCAGATGTTGCAAACGCGATTCTGATCAAGCTGAATCAGATCGGCACGCTGACAGAGACACTGGAGTCGATCGAGATGGCGCGCGCCAATGGATATCAATCGATCATCTCACATCGTTCTGGCGAAACTGAAGACACGTTCATTGCTGATCTCGCCGTCGCGACGGGCGCCGGACAGATAAAGACGGGCTCGGCGAGCCGCACCGACCGAGTCGCCAAGTACAATCAGCTGCTGCGCATCGAGGAACAGCTTGGCGCGGTGGCGGAATATCCAGGCGGCTCGATCTACGGGCTTTGACGGGGGGGGCGCTGGTTGCTGGCTGCGGGCCGCGCGAGTCTGTAGGACAGAATGAAGCGGATTATCTGGTGGGCGCTCATCCTCGCGGCGCTGTTCTTCGCGGTGCAGGGCGGCGAGTACAGCTCGCGCGACCTATACGTTTTGCATCGGCGCTCGAGCACTCTCACGCGCGAAGTCGATTCCCTCCAGCGGCAGGTCGACTCGCTCGGTCGTTTCTTGAGACTTGTAAAGAGCGACAGCGCGACCCAGGAACGCATCGCGCGCGAGGAATTCGGGATGGTCCGCGGAGACAAGGAGATTCTTTATCGATTCGGCGAATCGTCATCGGAAAACAATCGCAAATAGGAGCGAAAACGCTCTCGTTGTCCGTTGACTTGATGCTCACCTCGCGTAGATTCCTGTTCTCATCGCGGGGTGGAGCAGCCTGGTAGCTCGTCGGGCTCATAACCCGAAGGTCGCGGGTTCAAATCCCGCCCCCGCTATGTGAAGCCTGAAAACGAACGAGGCCGCCGTATAGGCGGCCTCGTTCGTTTTCGTCTTCGAGGGATACTCGGCTACAGCCCCGCGAAGATGTAGGTGTAGCCACTTCCGACATTGATCCCGATGCCGCCGGCCTGAACGTTTCGCGCGATCATGTTGACGAGCTCCTGATCGCTGGACGTGACCGTGACGCCAACGACGAGCTGCGTCGGGTCCAGCGGCGAAGGCCACACATCGTAGTCGAGCGTGTAGTTGTCGTTGGCGAACGTGAAGTTCTTGGGCAGGTAATTGGTCATGGACGCCGGCGGGGTACCCGCGCTTCCATCAGGCGGGTATGTCGAGTTGTCGGCAAAGTAGTTGTAGGCGGCAACGCGAACCGTGTTGAAGTCGCTCAACACACTCGCGGAGTACGCCCGCCGCTTCATGTCGCGGTACCGCGGCACGCTGAGCGCTGCGAGCAGGCCAATCACGGCCATGACCGTCATGAGCTCGATCAGCGAGAACCCGCGACGCGTTCGTCGATGAATCTTCGTTAGGCGCTTCATCGGCGGGCTCGGCTCAGGGCGATCATCGCTTCGGCGAGGTAGCGGTCGCGCGGTTGTGACGACTTGTACGTCACGGGCTGGCCATCGACTCGGGATACGAGCTCGAAGCTCAGGCTGTCAGTTCGATCGTAGGCGATCTGCTCGCTGGCGATGCCGACTTCCTGCTTCGTGCCCGGCAGCCGACCGTGCGACGCTCGGTAGGCCTCGATGCGCTGAGCGTGGAGCGCGAGCGCGACTCGTGCGCTCGCCTCGCGATAGTCACGGGACGGCGCACCGACTGGCTGGGGGACGAGCCACGCGGGGGGAGCGATCCAGGCCCATGCACACATGGCGAACACGACC
>JBJMOA010000016.1:0-27019 GCA_045803975.1 Gemmatimonadaceae bacterium | reverse complement strand
CAGCTCATCATGCCGTGGGTCGGCGGCGATTACGCCGCCGTGGGATCGCCCGAGTTCGAGCAGGTCAGAAGGTGGGTGCAGGACGACCGCGTCGGAGGGCTCGTGCTCTCGATCGGGTTGCCGCTCAGCTACGCCGCGAAGCTGAACGAGTTGCAAGCCCGGGCGCGAGTGCCTCTGCTCATTGCCTCCGACATGGAGAACGGACCAGGGATGCGGCTCGGCAACATCTACGCGCTACCGTCGCTTCTCCCGCAGGGCGGAGGAACGACCTTCCCGCCCGTGATGGCGCTCGGCGCCGCCGGCTCGGAGGATCTTGCGTACAAGCTTGGCCAGGTGCTGGGCACCGAGGCACGCGCGATCGGCGTCCACATGGTATTCGGTCCCGTGCTCGACGTGAACTCCAATCCGCTGAATCCGATCATCAACACCCGCTCGTTCGGGGAAAATCCGGCGCTCGTCAGCCGCCTCGCTACGGCGTATATCCGCGGAGCCAGATCGACTGGCCTCATGAGCACCGGCAAACATTTTCCCGGTCACGGCGATACCGATGTCGATTCCCATCTGGATCTGCCGACGATCCGCGCCGATCGCGCGCATTTGGATTCAGTGGATTTTCCACCGTTTCGTAACGCCGTCGCCGAAGGAATCGACGCGATCATGACTGCTCACATCGCGGTCGTTGGTGTCGAAGGCGATACCGCCGGGCCGGCGACGTTGTCGCACCGATTCATGACCGACGTCCTGCGGGACGAGATGCACTTTGGCGGCGTCCTGTTCACCGACGCCATGACGATGGGCGGTGTCGCCAAGCGCTACGGTGCGACCGAGCCATTGATCAAGGCGCTCGAGGCCGGTGCGGATGTGTTGCTGATGCCGCGCGACGTAACTAATGCGATCACGACAGTCACGGAGGCAGTGCACAGCGGTCGATTGACCGAAGCGCGGATCGACGCGTCGGTGCGTCGAATCCTTACCGCCAAGGCACGAGCAGGGCTTCGCACCGGGCGACTCGTCGATCTCAACGCCGTCGATCGCATCGTCGACATCCCCGAGCACACGAAAATCGCCGAGGAAGTTGCGGCGCGGTCGATTACGCTGGCACAGGACAAGATGAACCTGGTGCCTCTGAGATCGGCTTCGGCGGGCGGAACGTCAGTTGTGGACTCGAGCACCAGAATTTTGTCGATCACGTACGCCGACGCTTCGGACCTTGTGGCGGGCCGCACCTTCAACTCCGTCATCGAAAATCGCATTCCAGGTACGAGGACTGTTCGCGTCGACAACCGGACGACCGACGCGGAGTACGCGGCGTTGACGGCTCAGGCGGATTCGGCGAGCCTCTTGTTGGTCTCCGCGTACGTCTCACCCCGCGAATTCGCGGGTTCGGTGGGCACCCAGGGCGCTTTTTCTCAGTTCGTCGAAAAACTGGCGTTGTCCGGGAAGCCCATAATCGTCCTCTCTTTTGGGAGCCCGTACCTCCTCAGCGCCTTTCCTTCGGTGTCGTCGTACCTGCTTGCGTGGGGCGGGGCTCCGATCAGCCAGCGCGCTGCGGCGCTCGCGCTAGTCGGCGAGCGTGAAATCAACGGCAAACTCCCGATATCGTTGCCGCCGACCCTTCAGTTCGGGGCTGGCATCAATAGGTCACAGACATTGAATCAGGCCCGATGAAGTCTTTTCGCTCAATTGCCACCGCTTCGATAACGCTCGTTGTTGCCTGCGCGCCGCCTCCCCCCGCTCGCGTCGTCGCGCCGACACCGATACCGCACCAATACATCGCGCCCGAAGTCGGACTCAATAATTCCGGACTCGATACTGCGCTCGCGAGCAAGCTCGACAAAATCGTCAAGACGGCTATCGAGGAAGCGGTAGCCCCGGGCGTCGCGATCGCAGTTGGCCGCAACGGACACATCGGCTACATGAAGGGCTACGGCTACATCGACTGGAATCAGCCCGGCTCGCCTGCGGTCGATACCAACACGTTGTACGATCTTGCGTCGCTGACGAAGGTGATCGCGACCACGACGCTCGCAATGATCCTCGAGGAGAACGGTCAGCTCGATCTCAATCGCACGGTCGCGTCCTATCTCCCGGAGTTCAATTCGCCTGAGAAGGCGCAGATCACCGTCAAGCAGATCCTGACGCACAGCGGCGGCCTCGAGGCGGGAGCGAATATCTACGCCAACGCGCGAGGTCGCGATCAGTACCTCCAGCAGATTAACGCGCGTCCGCTCGAGTACACTCCCGGCACGAACATGATTTACAGCGACTGGGATATGATCATTCTCCAGTTGGTCATGGAGCGGATCACAGGCAAGACGCTCGACATCCTTACCACCGAGAAGATCTTCCGGCCGCTTGGCATGATCGACACGCAGTTCCACCCGCCGCTGTCGCTGCGCTCGCGCATCGCGCCGACTCAGGTGGACGACGCGCGCGGAGGCTTGCTGTGGGGAACAGTGCACGACGAGAACGCATGGGCGCTCGGCGGTGTTGCCGGTCACGCTGGTTTGTTCTCGACAGCCAAGGATCTCGCGCTGTTCTCGATGATGATCCTGAACGGCGGCGAAGGCGTCAACGGCGTACGCATCGTCAAACCGGCGACGATTGCGCGGTGGACCGCCCGCCAGGGGAAGGAGTCGACGCGCGCGTTGGGGTGGGATTCGCCGGAGGGTGGCTCGAGCGCCGGTCAGTTCTTCTCGCCGTGGAGCTTCGGCCACACCGGATTTACGGGCACGTCGATCTGGATCGATCCCGAGAAGGATCTATTCGTGGTGGTGCTGACCAACCGCGTGAATCCGACGCGGAACAACACCCGCCACGTCCAGCTCCGGCGCGACGTCGCGGACGCCGTGCAGCAGTCAGTTCTTGGCGCGAGAATCGTTAATTGGGAAGCCCGTTGATTTGATCGAGGCGTCGCATCCGCGACGCCTCGCAAAGCATTCAATTCGGATTATCTTTGGAGTGAATGCCAGCCTCCAAAGAACGAGTTCCTGTCGTCATCGTCGAGTACGACGAAATCGCCCGCACGATCGCGAAACGCATCGCGGAGATAATCGAGGAACGCCGACGGAAGGGCGGCCATGCCGTGCTGGGACTTGCGACAGGTAGCACGCCGATCGGGATCTACCGCGAGCTGATCAAGATGCACCGCGAGGAAGGGCTCGACTTCTCTGACGTCGTGACCTTCAACCTCGACGAGTACTACCCGATGAACCCGGACAGCATCCACAGCTACCACCGGTTCATGCGCGAAAATCTGTTCAACCACATCAACGTACGACCGGAGAACATCCACATCCCGCGCGGCGATGTTCCGCGCGATGACGTCGATGTCGAGTGCGAAGCATATGAGGCCGCGATCAAGCAGGCGGGCGGAATCGATCTGCAAATCCTTGGAATTGGAAAGACGGGCCACATCGGCTTCAACGAGCCAGGATCTGGCTCAGACTCGCGCACCCGCCGCATCTCACTCGATACAGTTACACGCCGCGATGCGGCCGCCGACTTTTTCGGAGAGGAGAACGTTCCGACGGAAGCGATCACGATGGGTGTCGCAAGCATCATGGAAGCGCGGGAGATCGCGCTGATCGCGACCGGCGAGCACAAGGCGGCGATCATCGCGCGCGCAGTCGAAGGCGAGCCAGATCCCGACGTAGCGGCGACGTACCTACAGCAGCACCCGAACGCGGTTTTTTACGTCGACCACGCGTCCGCGGCCGATCTTACGCGCATCCGTACTCCGTGGGTGATCGGTGAGGTCAGATGGACGCGCGCCAAGGAAATCGAAGCCGTCATCTGGCTGAGTGAGACGACGGGCAAGTCGGTCCTCAAGCTGGACGAGAACGACTATCGGGAACACCACCTCAGTGCGTTGCTAGCGCGACATGGGAAAGCCGGTCCGCTGAATGGTGAAGTGTTCAACGCGTTGATTGCCAAGATCCGTGGCCGCAGCAAGCTGCCGGCGGGAAAGCGTGTGATCGTCTTCTCGCCGCATCCGGACGACGACGTGATCTCCATGGGTGGAATGCTCAACAAGCTTCACCAGAACAAGAACCGCATCATCGTCGCCTATCAGACGTCGGGCAACATCGCGGTGTTCGACCACGAGGTGCGCCGCTACGCCGATTTCTTGCGTCGTTTCGGAAACGATTTCGACCTCAACGATTCAGCGGCCGGCGCGCTTATCGACGAGGTCGAAGAATTCCTGAAGTCGAAACAGGTCGGGGAGATCGATGCATTTCCGGTGCAGGTGATGAAGCGCGCGATTCGCGAAGCCGAAGCGGTGTCGGGAATCGAGACCTTCGGAATGAAGCGCGAGCAGGCGCGCTTTCTCAACCTTCCGTTCTACCAGACCGGGAAGGTCCGGAAGGACCCGATCGGGCCCGAGGACGTGAGAATCGTGCTCGACCTTCTGGAAGAGCAGAAGCCCGAGCTTGTGTTCGTGGCGGGCGACCTGTCCGATCCCCACGGCACGCATCGGATGTGTCTCGAGGCGATTCAGGGCGCGCTCGCGAAATATTCCGGTCCGCCGCCCGAGATGTGGTACTATCGCGGCGCCTGGCAGGAGTGGGAGATCGCGGAGGCGGACGTGCTGGTGCCGCTATCGGAGGAGGAGCTGCGCGCGAAGAAGATGGCGATCTTCAAGCACCAGAGTCAGAAGGATCGCGCTCCCTTCCCTGGCCAGGATGACCGCGAATTCTGGCAGCGCGTCGAGGAGCGCAACCGCAACACCGCGCACCGCGTCGACCGTCTGGGCCTACCGGAGTATTTCGCGATGGAGGCCTACGTAGTCCGTCGCGGCGGAGCCCCGATCGAGACCGAAATGGTCGCGACAAGCTCGCTGGCCGAAAAAGAGCCCAAGCGCCCGCGCATCAGCACCGCCAAAGCGCGGCGCTAGACTTTGAGGAAGATCTTCCGACGATAGAGAACGAGAAGAATCCCGTACCAAAGCAGCACAAACGAAATCGCAAAGGCCAGCGAGGCGACGCGAGGCGGCAGCCAGGGCAACAACGCAGTCTGATAAACGGCCTCGACCACCGACACCGACCGGCCATTCAGATCGACATGCCAAAGCGTATAAAGGCACCGCGCCAAAACGCCTGACCCAACGAAAGCCACGATCGGATTGACGCCGTAGACGACGAATGGCTTGGTCCACCACCGAATGTCGTGGTGATCCACGAGCCACATGATCGTCGCGAGCGATACGCACGCCATGCCGGCGGTGAAGAGCACGTAGGAGCTGGTCCAGAGACTCTTGTTGATCGGAAACGACCAGTTCCACATGAGGCCGGCGACCATCGCCAGCGACCCGATCGCGAAGAGCGCGGTAATTCGCTCGAGCAGCGGCTTTTCCTTCAGCGCAATCCAGCGGCCGGCCAACACACCGAGCATCGCTGTTCCGATCGCGGGAATTGTGGAGAACGGTCCTTCCGGATCCCACGTCACGCTGCCAGTCCACGTGTGGTTCGTGCCGAGGATCAATCGATCGAGGTACGCGGCGAGGTTTCGGTCCTTCGTGTGTAGCAACGCAGCGCCAATCGTACCTTCGCCCGGCACCGGCAGCATTGTCATCGCGAACCAGTAGCCGAACAGCAGCGTTGCGATGATCGCGATCTGCTGCTTGAGAGTTGTCTTCAACGTCAGAAGCGCCGCGCAGATGTAAACGATACCGATTCGCGGCAGCACGCCAAGCAGGCGGACGTGTTCGATCCGATAAACGATTCGGTCCCACGCGGTGGCGTTGGGAAGCGAAGCGATCGTTCCCCACTGGTAGAACGGGAACATCGCCATCGCGAAGCCGAGCAGGTAGATGATGATTCCGCGGCGGAGAATCTGCTTCACGACTGCGGCATCGTCGTCGCCGCGCGCGCGGCGCGAAGACAGCGAGAGGTGCGTGGTGATGCCGACGATGAACAGGAAGAACGGAAATATGAGATCCGTCGGCGTCCACCCATTCCACTCAGCGTGCTCGAGCGGCGGAAAGATCGCGCTCCACGTGCCGGGGTTGTTCACGAGCAGCATTCCGGCGACGGTTAGACCGCGAAAGACGTCAAGTGAAACGAGTCGCTCGCGCGCGGCCGGAACCGCGGACACAGTGGATGTCGTCCCGTCGTATCGCGTGTAAGCGGTGCGTGGTGCCGCGCTTGTGCTCATGAGTCTGTTGAGTATGGGAGGTTGCCACTATATATACGAGCCGCCACCGCGGCACGTTACCGACGTTGTTTACCCCAGCCGATGAACTCTGATTCCCCGAGCGACGACGAGATAATCGACTCGTGGCGCAAGAACGCTTCGCCGTGGACGGCCGCGGTGCGCGAAAGCCAGATCGGGAGTCGAGTTCTCGTCACTAATCAGGCGATCGTTGATGCGGTGCTGAGTCGCACGCCGCGCTCCGTGCTGGACATAGGCTGCGGTGAAGGCTGGCTGTGTCGCGCGCTCGAGGAGCACGGCATCGCGACGATCGGCGTCGACGTCGTCCCTGCGTTGGTCGACCAGGCGCGGCGAGCGGGGCGGGGCGACTATCGCGCCGCGTCGTACGAGCAAATCGCGGCCGGCGATCTCACGGTTAAAGTGGACGCCGCCGTCGCCAACTTTTCGCTCATCGGAAAAGAATCCGTGGAAGGGATCGTCCAACGGGCGCCGGCGCTTCTCGAGCCCTGCGGCTCATTGATAATCCAAACGCTGCACCCCGTCACGGCATGCGGCGACGCACCCTACGAGGACGGCTGGCGAGACGGATCATGGGCTGGATTCAGCGACGACTTTTCCGACCCCGCGCCATGGTACTTTCGCACGATCCCAAGTTGGGAAGAGCTACTCACAAGCAACGGATTCCGGATTCTCGAAAAGCGCGAGCCGTTGCATCCGAATACCGGCAAACCCGCGTCGCTGATCCTGATCGCAGTGGCGGTGTGAGGGATGAGGGATGGGGGATGCGGTCTTCCCTCATCCCTCATCCCTCATCCCCCTTCCCCTTCCCCTTCCCCCTTCCCGCTCCGTCCCTCACTTTCCCCCGGGCACGCTCCCATTGGAGATCTCCTGATGAAAGTCAATTTCGTTAACCGCGGTGCCTACATTTTTGCACTCGCGCTCCTGTCGCCATTCGTACTGGCTGCCCAACAAGCAACCGGAACCGTAACCGGCCGCGTGACTGATGCCGCGATTGGGCGCGGTCTGCCCGACGTGCAGGTCACCGTCAATGGAACGCGCATTGGCGCTATTACCGGTCCCAATGGGGAGTACACAATCACCGGCGTGCCGGTCGGCGCGCGCAGCATCACCGTACGACGGATCGGATACCAGGCAACGACCCAACCCGTGACAGTCACGGCGGGCACGACTGCCAATGTCGACGTCGCGCTCCTCGTGACCGCTGTCAACCTTAGCGAAGTGGTCGTCACCGGAACCGGAACAGCCACCGAGAAGCGAAAAGTCGGGACGAACATTGCCACGGTCGACTCCGCGCTCATCAGCCGCGCCCAGGCCGTGACGGTCGATCAGGCGATGCAGGGTAAGATTCCCGGCGCACAGATCACCCAGAACTCCGGCAGTCCCGGCGGCGGCGGAATTTCGGTTCGCCTCCGCGGCGTGAATTCATTCATTTCCGGATCCGATCCGCTCTACATCGTCGACGGCGTTATCGTCGACAACGAGTCCGGTCAGCTCGCCGATCTCGGAACCCGATCGAATCCGCAGAACCGCCTCGCCGACCTCAATCCGTCTGACATCGAGCACATCGAGATCATTCGCGGTGCGGCAGCGGCGGCGCTCTACGGATCGCGCGCCAACAACGGAGTCGTACAGATCTTCACCAAGCGCGGAAATATCGGGAGGCCGCGATTTACTTCGACGAGTCGCTGGTCGACCAGTGAGCTGCGCGAGCAGCAGCTGTTCAACTTTTATCCCTTCGACGTCAACGGCCTGCCAACACCGCGATTCAATTATCAGGACGACATCTTCCATCGCGCGCCGTCGTGGGAGCAGAACCTGACGGTCGAGGGCGGCAACGACCAGACCCGGTACTTCGTCAGCGGAAATTTCGCGAACGAAGACGGAATCATGCGCTCCACCTCGTCACGGCGCACCGGTGCGCGAATCAATCTCCAGCAGCAGCTCTCCTCCAGGCTGGTCGCGAACGTGACGTCGAATTACGTGTCGACCAACAACCAGCTCCAGGCATTTGGCGAACAGAACGACTACGGAATAATGGGCTCGCTCTTCTTTGCGCCAACGAACGTTGATTTCCGCCCCGTGCAGGGTATCTACCCGCTCCCGCCCGCGCTGGGCACCAATCCTCTTCTCGCCATCGACCGCATCCGGAACCCGCAAACGATCGAGCGCTTCATCGGGTCGACCAAGTTGTCGTGGACACCGTTGACCAATTTGCTCGTCGACTACACGATCGGCGTCGACAACGTCGGGTTCGAGCAGCGACAGTTCGTTCCACGTAACGCCGTCCTTGGAACTACGCCGCTGGTCACCGGAAGATCGCAGTCAGTCTTCGAGAACAATCGCGTGATCAACCAGGACGGAGTGACCAGTTACAACTGGCATCCCGGGAGCTCGCTGGAAATGCGCACCACCGGCGGCTTCAACTACACATCCCAGCGCGTCCGAATCACTCAGGCCACCGCCAACGGGCTCGCTCCAGTTGGCGAGCTCGTGAGCGCCGGCTCAGTCTTCTCCGCCGCGCAGACCGATGTCGAGCTGCGCACACTCGGCTTCTATGCGCAGCAGGAAGCCGCGTTCAACGACAGACTCTTCCTCGCCGCCGCGGTGCGCTACGATGCGTCGTCGACTTTCGCGCCGTCGGAGCGCTGGCAAGCGTTTCCGAAATTGTCAGCGTCGTACGTGGCACTCGACGGCCGCCCCGGCGCACTCAACAGCTTGCGTCTCCGCAGCGCGATTGGCTGGGCGGGAAGCCAACCCGGTATCCTCAACGCGTACTCGCAGTTCATCAGCTATACGCAGTTTCCGTTCGCCGGCCGGCCGGGGTTCGTCAACGACGTCACCTTCGGAAATCCAAGTCTCAAGAACGAGCGCGCTCGAGAATGGGAGCTCGGCGCAGACGCCGGATTCCTCGGCGGCCGCGTATCGACGGAATTGACCTACTACAACCGCGTCGTCTCCGACCTGCTTTTCTTCAGACCACTGGCGACGAGTACCGGATTCTCGCGTCAGTTCTATCCCATCGGCAACATGTCGAACAAGGGAATCGAGCTGGGACTTCACACGACGAATGTCGATGCGCCGAACCTGCAGTGGACGTCGACGATGACGTACGCCCACAACAAGAATCTGGTCGACACTCTGACGATTCTGGATTTCCAATCGGCGGGCGGCTACCCGAACCGCATTCGCCAGGGAGAGCCGGCGGGCGTTTTCTACGGGTCGTACGCGGCCCGCAATTGCCAGACAGGTGAGTTGCTGACCGACTCGCTTGGGAGATATCGGCGCAGCAATCAGACCGCCGACATGGGCAATGCCGCGCAACGCGTCGCCATCAGCGGCGGCAATTGCAACGACTCCCTCAACGCGGTGATCGGCGATCCAAATCCGAAGTGGATGGGATCCTTCCTGAACGAATTCACGATTGCCAAGAAGCTTCGCCTGCGCGCGCTGTTGGACGGAGTCTTCGGAAACAAGATCATGAATCTTTCCACCCGCGCCCAGAACGCGGGGATAGCGAGCAACTCCAAGACTTACGAGCGAGAGCTGCTGCCCTACGGAGATCCGCGCAAACTCCCACCGACATGGAATTCGCGAACGCAGGGAATCTTCGAGTACTGGATCGAAGATGGGACGTTCGTGAAACTGCGGGAGCTCAGCGCGAGCTATACGCTCGACATGCCAGGCGTGCGCCGGTTCTTCCGTGACGGAGTCGACCTGACTCTGTCGGGTCGCAATCTCATCGTGTGGACTGACTACAGCGGCTATGACCCGGAGATCAACCTGTTTGGAACGAACGCCGGGGGTTTGCAATCTGTGCAGACGACCGCGGCAGACCGAGGCTTCGACTTCGGCGGCTATCCCATTCCGCGCGTGTGGTCACTGAGCGCGCGAGTCTCTTTTTAACATGCGGAGAATCCAACCAATGCGAATGACCAGACAGCTTCTGGTTGCCTTCGCCGCAGCCAGCCTCGGCGGATGCAATCTCGATCTAAAAAATCCGAACTCCCCCACCGAGGGCGAGGTGACGACGAGCGCCGATGCCACGATCGGACTCGCGACCGGCTTGCAGGGCCGTTTCTCGCTCTCCTATGGCAACTTCGCGTACATGGCGGGGCTCGTCACCGACGAGTTTGCCTCGACGACCGCGGCGCTCATCTCGATCAGCGACGCCGAGCAAGGTTCCGTACCGCCGGGGACAGGAATAGCGGAGAACGTGTTCAACTCTATCTACCGAACAGTGCGCACGGCCGACGAGCTGCTCGCGGGATCGGATGCGCTCGCCGGTCAGTTCGACGCGGGCACTCGTAGCGGCCTCCGCGCGCTTGCTTACGCGCTGAAAGCAGAATCGCTCGGCGAGGCCATCCAATCGTACCAGCGAATTCCGATCAAGACGTTCGGCGAGATTGCACCGACCTACGTCGCTCGCGCGGAGGCCCTGCCCTACGTTCGCGCGCTCCTCGACTCGGCGGCCGATGAAATAACCGCGACACCTCCGAGCGCGCTGTTCAACAGCAGTATCCTCACGCCAGGTGTGAGTCTGCCCAACACGATCCAACTATTTCGCGCGCGTTATGCGCGGATGGCTGGTGACGACGCAGGAGCGCTTGCCGCTGCCAACCTCGTCGCGCGTTCGGGGCCTGCCGCGCTGTCGCTGCTCACCTTCCCTTCGCCGGGCGTCAATTTTTACGCGAACGTCACCGGCGGTACGAACGGCATCGCGCCGCGTCGCCAATGGAGGTTGTCGATGACGGGCGGCGATCAGCGCTTCACGTGGTTCGTTGATCCGACGAAGCCTCAGACCGGTCGAGTCGGAGCGCTTCTGGATTCGTGGCTTCGCTACGCCAATCCACAGGCGCCGCTACCCGTGTATTTCCCGGACGAAGCGCTGTTGATCAAGGCAGAGGCGCTCGCGAACACCGGGCAGCTCGCTGCAGCGCAGGCTGTGCTCGATTCGGTGCGCACGGACTGCACGGGCAATCGTGGCATCGATGATCCAAAGGCTTGTCTCGCACCCCTCGTTGGAGTGCTCACACAGGCTCAGCTCATCGCGGAGATCTACAACCAGCGCCGTTACGAGCTGCTTGGAACGGGATTGCGGTGGGAGGATTCACGTCGCCGAAACCTCATTCGCGGTCCGGTGGCCGCACCAGGGGTACCGTCGGATGGCCAGCGGTGCTGGTTGCCGTACGCCATCGGCGATCGGAACGCCAACCCCAACGTCCCGCCCGATCCCGCCGAGCCGACGACGTTCCCATCGGGCTGCACCTACTAACGAGGCCGCGATAAATGAATATCCAATCCGTGAAGATCGGTTTACTCGCCGCGCTCGCTGTAATGACGGTCGGGTGCGGTACGAAAGAAGCGACTGGCCCGCTCGAGTCTGGGCCGCAGGGTCGCGTGCGATTCGTAAATCTGGTTACCGATCCAGCGCGTAATCCTGTCAACGCTGTTCTCGAGGGCGTTCCCTTCGGCGTGAATCTCGGCTACGGCGGAACGACGCCATCGTCACTGCCCGCCCCAGCAACTGCCTTCTATTCGCCGATTCTCACGGGCGAGAGAACGCTCATTTTGCAGAGGACAGCCGACCCGAACGTTACCGTTGCGACGCTCACCTTCACAATTGCCGAGGGACAGGATCATACTGTCTATGCACAAGGCGGGACAGGAGGAGGCGCAATCACAGGTTGGATGACGATCGATCCAACACCCGCACCGGCGGCAGGCCAGGTCGCGGTGCGAATCGTCAACATGTCATCGACAGGCGGCGCAATGGATTTCTTCGTGACCGCGCCCGGCGCCGATCTTTCGACTGCAACGCCGACGGCCGCGAATCTCGCGTATCACGGTGAAACAGCGTACGTAAATCTTGCGGCCGGCACTTATCAGATCCGCGCCGTTCCCGCGGGGACCGCCCCCGCACTTCGGTCCACCAGCCTGGTGATAAACTTCACTCCGCCGACAACTCCAGCGCCGTTCCCATCCGGATCAGCGCGGACAATAGTTGCCGCGGACGCCGCGGGCGGCAGTACTCCGCTCCGCGCGTTTCTAATTAGCGATCGTTAACGGGAAGCGGGAGACGGGTAACGGGTAGCTGATCGCGGGTTACGGGTTACGGGTTACAGAAAAGCGCGCTTTCCGTTTTTCCGTAACGTGTAACGCGTTACCCGTTACCCGTTACCCGTTGCCCGGCACCCGTCTCCCGCCTCGCGCCTCCCGCTAGTAGATCGGCTTTAGGGGCGGCGACCAATCCGATAGCCGGGCATCCCCTGATGAGGTCAGCTGGCGAAGGCGTCCTGTCTTCTCATCGAGGATCCAGATATTGCGCTGGTCACCGATCGCGCCGAGGCGCCGCGTGATCGAGAGATGGCGGCCGTCCGGCGCCCAGGACGGATCCTCGTTCTCTCCCTCATAGGTTAGCTGCTTCATCACTCGATCTTTCACCGTGATCGTCCACACCTGGAAATCGCCGGCTTGCTGCTGGTACGCGATCAGGTCCCCTTTCGGTGACCAGTCGGCGCCAGTGCGATAGCTGCGCTTTCCAGCAACGACGGGCGTTAGCAGCCTCAACCCCGTGCCATCGACGTTCATCGTGTACAGCTGCGGCGTGAGCGGCCGCGGTGACATGAACACGATCTGCTTGCCGTCAGGACTGAAGCTGGGCGAGGTCGTCTCGAATCCGGTGCGTCCAACGAACGGAACGGGAACGCTGTCGTCTCCATTCGCACTCGCCAGCATCAATTCAGCCGGCGAATCGCCGCCCATCGCCCAGACGATGTTCTTTCCATCTTTCGTGTACACCGGCGTGATGTTGAGCCCGCGCGTCGAAGCCGTGAGCAACTGTGGTCGCATCGTTCGCAAATCGATTTGCGCGATTCGGGTTCCGCGATCATCGGCATCGACGTACACGATGAAGCGACCCGATGGATGCCAGGACGGCGAGAGCGCCGCACCCGCGGTTGGAATCGTACGCTCGTTGGCGCCATCGCTGTCCACGATCTTGAGCTTCGTGCCTTCGACGAAGGCAATTCGGCTGGCAGCGATGCCCCGAGTTCCGGTCAGCCACCGCTCGATCTCGTCGCTCACGACGTGAATAGCGAGACGACGTTCGCGTTCGACCGAGTCGCGCACTACTGAATCACGCGCGGCAAACCGGGCGTAAACCGAGTCGAATCTTATCGTATCCTGGACCGCTCGCGCCCGGAGAAGCACCTCGCGACGGTCGAGGTCGCGCAGGATTGAATCGCGCGCTGCCTGAGCGCGGCGCGCGTTCGCCCGGTCGCGCGTCGTCTTCATCGGAACTGGCCTTTGCGCCGCTCGTGCGAGACTATCCCGCGTCGCCGAATCAGCCGCTAGTGCTTCAAGCGTCTCGTCGGCTCTTCTCCCAAGAACGGCCGCCAGCGAATCGCGAATCGCCGGCAACTTGTTCGGCGCCTTCGGTAGCCTGAAATAATCTTCCTGTCGCAGCCGTCCCTGCGGCAAGTCGAACACTTCGGCGTGAAGTCCGACTGTCGTCGGCCGGAGGCGCACGACGAAGTTCGCGCGTGTCTGCGCCAGCGGGGCGAAGTTGATTCGCCGCTGCCCAGGGCGCCAAATGTCGGCGAGCATCGCGTCGTCGAGGATCAGCGGCTGGATGCGGTCACCGTAGTCGAAGTCACGCTGAATGATCGTGCGCGTCGAGTCGCCCTCGGTCGTATCGACCTGCAGCACGACAACCGCTGGCGGCACGTCGAGCGGCTTTTGTGGCCTGGGCCGCGCGGGCGCGGCGGGCTTGCGATTTTGGGCGTACGCCGCCGGGACAAGCGCGAGAAGCAGGAGCGCCCCGACGAACAGGTTGCGACAGTTCATGAGCGATTCAATCTATCGGTTCATGCAATGGTACACCGCCTTAGCTGATAGGTGACTGGCGGGCAACGCAAAGCCGCGGAGGAAACCCCCCGCGGCTTTACTTGACCGGGTTGCTCGTTAGCGCGATATGTGGAACTGAAACGGCATCTGCACGAGCTGCTGAACTTTCTTGCCCCCGATCTGCGCCGCCGAGAATTTCATACGGGGGAGCGCATCCTTCACGGCGGCGGTGAACTGCGAGTTGCTCGAGTTCAGGATCTTGAGAGTGCCCGGTTCGTAGCGGCCACTCTCGTTGACCACGAACTGCGCGAGTACCTGCCCCTCGACGCCCGATTCTCTGAGCGAAGGTGGGTAGTCGGGCGCGTCGCCGCCGATTTTCTCGACCGGCTTCTCGACCTGGAACTCCATGTACGGGCCGTGCTCCTCGGGCTTCGGCTTGGCTTCGCCGGCTTCCTTGCCGGTGTCGCCTTCCTTGCCCGTACCACCCTTCACGCCATTAGCCGATCCACCGGCCACGCCCTTCCCGCTGAAGTCGTTCTCGTTGGTGATGGCTTTGGACAGATCGATCGATGGCAGCTTGGTCGGTACGCTCACGGGCGGAGGAACGACCTGGAAGCCCTTCGGAGGCGCTGGCGCCTCGACTCTCGGCGCCTCAACGACTTTGAGCTTTGGCGGCTCCGGGGTCTTGGGCTTGGGCTTTGGTGGCTCCGGCTTCTTTGGCGGAGGAGGCGGCTCCTTCTTGGGCGGAGGCGGCTCATCCTTCTTGACCGCGACAAAGTTCACCTTCTCGGCCTTCGTTTTTTCGGGCTTCCGCGTGCCTGCCCGTGCCGTGGCGAAGACCGCCAAAAATATGACCAGTGAGTGCAATATTACGCTAAGGATCGTCCCGCCCATCGGGCGTCCTTTTTTCTCGGGTTTCGATTCCAGCAGTTTCATCATCATTGGAGGCTCCCCTTTAAAAGCACACCCCCATATAGAGCAACCATCTTGCCAAACATATCGATTTTTAGGATTACCTAAATTCGGTTGTTTGGCATGAAATCCCAACGCTTTCCAGCTCTGCCGTAGAGGAAAAAAGGGCGCGGATTCTTCCGCGCCCTTTTCGCATCTACCCGCCCGAATTGACGGCGATCAGGTAGACTTTTTGGGGACGTTTTTCGTGACCGTTTTCTTCCCCGGTGCTGCTTTGCCGGTGTCCTTTTTGGTCACGATTCCGCAGACTCGTTCCCACGCGTTCCGGCCAGCCGTTCCAGCTTTCGGACGGTCCCAAACCATGTGGGCCTGATCGCGCGGATCGACCTCACCCTCGTCACGGACCAGCGTGTTGTTCACGCCATAGACGGTGCTCCGAACCCTTTTCACCCTCACGGGCGAGCACCGGAGATAGGCGCGCTCGACGAGCCGCGAATACTGCTTCTTGTTCTCGAGAATCCTTGGGCGCGCGTAGTCCCAACTCGTGACGGTCGTCCAGGTGCCTGGCGACTGCACCGCGACACTTGCCGTATCGAAGATGACCGTGACATCGCTGTCCTTGTATACCTGCCGCCACGGTGCCTGCGCGCGAGCTACCGCGGGCGCCGCAAGGCAGGCGATCAGCAAAAATCGACTTGCAGAACGAATCATGAAATCTCCCGAATCCTTTGCTCATTTTATACGCTTCCTACGGGACTGTGGACCAATGCAGGAAGTGGGCTACGGCTAAGCTAGGAGTATACACGCGGCGAGGGGACTGTTCCACCAGACCGGCGTTACCCAGGCAGGAAACGTCCTGTTATCTTCGGAGGGTTAAAACCGTCAATAGAACGACCTGCCATCCATAGAGCAGCAGGACGGAAGTACCCCACCGGAAGACATGACGATACCTGCTGACCCACAGCCCAACGAGCGAAAATTCCGCTTCAAGGATGAGTGGCTGGTCTCCCTGGTTGGGACCATGCCTGGCGTCACGCAGGAGCTGATCAAGCGGTGGCGTTTCCAGCAGAAACCTTACATCGCCCAAGCCCTCATCGACGGTGACGTGCTCTCCTTCAAGGAGATCGCCGAGGTGGTAAAGGACGCCTTCCGGATCGACTACGTGGATCTGAATCCGGGCGCCCTCGACAAGAACGCAATGCAGCTCCTGCCGGAAAAAGTTTGCCGAGAGCTCAACGTCCTTCCCGTCAAAGTCGATGGTCGGATGATCCACCTCGCGATGGCGAATCCGCTGGACCAGGAGGCAATTCAGAAAGTGAGCTGGGCGACCAGCCGCGAGGTCACCCCCCTCTTCTGCCCACCCGGGCAGCTCGACAAACTGGTTTCCGAGACCCTTCGTCCTGACGCGATGATCTACGGCCTTATCGAGAAGCTCGATCAGGCAGTCGGGATCGAGCAGGTCAAGGAAGCCGAGGAAGATCAGGCCGCCCTCGCCCGCGTCCACGCGCCGGTCATCAAGCTCGTCGACGCAATCATCGGCAACGCGATCAAGCTGCGCGCGTCAGACATCCACATCGAGCACGACGAGGCATCGTCGCTCGTGAGATTCCGCATCGACGGTCTGCTCAAGAACATCATGGTGCTGCCACGATTCATCGGCGTTGGGCCGGTGGTGTCGCGCATCAAGATCATGTCGGATCTGGACGTCGCCGAGCGATTCCGCCCACAGGACGGGCGCGCGAAAGTGCGAGTCAACGGCGAAGAAGTGGCGCTGCGCGTGTCGATTCTCCCGACGCGTGTCGGCGAGAAGGTGGTGATGCGCCTTCTCAACGAGAAGTCGGTGCAGGTCTCCATGGGGACGCTCGGCTTCATGCCCGAAGTCCTCGAGAGGTTCAAAGCGCTTCTGATGCGCGAGCAGGGTATCCTGCTGGTAACTGGCCCGACCGGATCCGGAAAGACAACGACTCTCTACGCGGCGCTCAACACCCGGCGGGGCGAAGCTGTCAACATCGTCACCGTCGAAGACCCGGTGGAATATCGGCTCAGCGGCGTCAACCAGGTGCAGGTGAATGAGAAGCAGGGACTCACTTTCGCCGGCGTGCTGCGATCGGTACTGCGTCAGGATCCCGACGTGCTGCTAGTCGGTGAGATCCGCGACCAGGAGACGGCTACGATCGCTTTCCAGGCGGCGATGACGGGTCACCTCGTGCTTTCGACCCTGCATACGAACGACGCGATCGGAGCAATTCCGCGTCTCTCCAATATCGGCGTCGAGCCATTCCGAGTTGCGGCTGGTTTGATCGGTGTGACTGCGCAGCGACTCGTGCGGAAAGTGTGTCCGCATTGCCGCTTTGAGGCGCCGGTCGAAGAGCTCCACCCAATGGTTCGCAGCGCCCAGCAGCGCGTATTCGGAAAGGCTCGACACGTAAAGGCCGCCGGCTGCGCAGAGTGCGGATTTACAGGGTACACTGGACGGATTCCGCTGATCGAGTTCCTGGAAGTCACGCCCGAGCTGCGCGGCATGATCACTACCGGCAAGCTCGCCGACGAGATTCGCGCCCATGCGCTCCGCACGGGCGCGCTGCACACTTTCGACAACGACGCGCTCTGGCACATTGCGGAAGGCGACACGACGGCGGAAGAAGTAATTCCTTACACGGAGTTTGAGCGCCGTCGGACTCCGCGCACGGCGACTCCGCGTGTCAGCGCCGAATACGTCCCCGAGCTCGATGCGGATGGCGTGGCCAAGCCATCTCGTGTTCTGCTTGCCGTCACAGATAAGGCGGATCGAGTGCGCTTCAACGACATTCTCGTCGAGGCGCGGTTCGCGGTGCAGATCGCGAACGATGGCGCGGCGGCGCTCGGGATTCTTGCGCAGGATCCGCCCGACGCTCTCGTAGTCGGTCTCAAGCTTCCCATCCTCGATGGTCGACAAGTCGTGCACGCTGCGCGCACCGTGGTCGGACTAGTCGATATCCCGATCATCGTGATTGCTCCCGCCGGTTCGGAGAGCGAGACGAACGATCTGCTGTCTCAGGGCGTCGACGACGTGCTTCACGAGCCAATCGACGCCGGAAGATTCCGCGCGCGGGTCACCGCGGTAATGCGAAGCCGCGGACTCTGGTCAGAGACTGAAGAAGTGATGCGGCCGCTAATTCCGCAGGACGAAGCAGAGCGGCTGGTTGAATTCCGGCTCAGCGCCGCAATCGACGCCGCTCCGGAAGAGCGCTTCGACAAAATCACTCGCATGGCGCAACGAGTATTCAACGTGCCTTTCACCGGTGTCTCGTTCGTTGAAGGTGAGCGCCAGTGGTTCAAGTCGAAACAGGGCCTGCCGATTGGCGACAGCTCGCGGGACCTCTCCTTCTGCGGTCACGCGATCACCGGAACGGAAGTGTTCGTCGTCGAAGACGCTGCGCTCGATCCGCGCTTCGCACAGAACCCGCTGGTGCTCGAGGAGCCGCACGTGCGTTTTTACGCCGGCCAGCCGGTGAAGGGACCCGGGGGCCACAACGTCGGAACTCTTTGCGTGATGGACAAACAGGCGCGCGAGTTCAGCGAAGCGGACCGCGAAACGCTGCGCGATCTGGGGGAGATGGTCGAGAAGGAGTTGAAGGTAGGCAGCAAGAGGGTAGCGGCGCCGCCGGACTGACACGCTTCGACGCTTCCGCACGCTCTTCAGCCCGCACCTAGCACCGAGTACCCGGCACCTCACACCTTTGGTGAGCTTCAACCTGTGGGGTCAAATGCCAAACGTCTCGCTCTCCCGCATCAAGCAGATCGCAATTCCCGTCCACGACGTGAACGAGGCCAAGCGATTCTATGGTGACGTCTTAGGCCTCAGGCATCTCTTCGACGCGCCACCGGCCCTTTCATTTTTCGATTGTGGCGGCGTGCAACTGATGCTCGCCGGACCGGCGGCGCAGGGTAAGGACGGAGGCGAGCAGCATCCAGTCCTGTTCTATGATGTACCGGATATCAAGGCCGCGTATAAAGCCATAGTGTCGGCCGGGGCAACCAGTCTCCAGGAACCTCACATTATCGCCCGCATGAGCGGACGGGAGATCTGGATCGCGGAGCTGAACGACGGTCAAGGAAATGTTGTCGCGCTTATGAGTGAGGTTCTTGAGGTCGGGTAACGATAAGATTTACCAAACGCAAACACTCCACCGCGGTGCGGGTGTCTAACTTTCACTGCCCCGGCCGATCGATTACGCCTACCTCTCTCTCAATTTCATGACAAATCTCTTATTCAGGTCAGCGGCACTGTTGGCCGCGCTCGCAATCGTAGAATCCGCCAGCGCGCAGCAGGCCGCGGTCTCCCAATCCAACGCGGCGGGCACGCCGCCCAGCTGGGACGTGTTGATGCGTCCGCGTACGCATGTCCCGACCCCGACCACGGCGAGCATCAGCGCGGCCGATCTCAGGACACGTCTCTACATATTCGCCGACGATTCGATGCAGGGCCGGCTCCTCGCCACGGCCGGTAACGTCAAGGGCACCGACTACATCGCGAGCGAGCTGAAACGAATGGGTGTCACTCCGATGGGGGACAACGGCACCTACTTCCAGGCGATCAACCTCGTCGAGCGGAAATACGATCCGGCGAGCAAACTCGCCGTTGGAGCGACAGAGTTCACGCCCTGGACTGACTTTGCGTCTCGCGATCAGGGCGCGAAATCGCGCAGTCTCGACGGCGTGCAGGCAATCTTTGGTGGGACGTGGGGAGATTCGGCTTCGCTGATCGATCCGGCGGCAACAGCCGGAAAGCTGGTTGTGCTCAGGGTGAGCCCAAACGGAGTAACACAGAATTCCGGCGGTGGAGTGAATCGCGGAATCGTGACGCGCTACTTCCCCACCGCCGCCGGAATCGCGGTTGCGAGTCTTGAAGCGATGCCGCCGCAAATGGTGCAGCTCTTTCAGCAGCCAAACCAATTGCTGAGGGATGAGACCGACCCCGAGCTGCCGGCGTTTCTATACGTCAACAAGCGTGTGGCTCAAGCCCTGATGAACGGCAACGTCGACAGCGTGAAAGTCGGAGCTCTGGGCGCTACGGTCTCGTCCACGCCGAGGTTTCTCGAGGCGCCGGCCCAATATCCGGCCCGCAACGTGGTCGGGGTGATCCGCGGCAGCGATCCAAAGCTGCGCGACGAGTACGTCGCAATCGGCGCGCACAACGACCACATCGGTTGGAGTAGGCGGCCGGTCGCGCACGACTCCATTTATTTCGTGAACCATCTCTTCAGGACGGGTGGCGCGGACGATCGACCGCCGCAGCTAGACGCCGCGCAGCAGGCGCAGGTCAACGCGCTTATCGCCGATATTCGCAAGCGCACCAACGGTGCTTCGGCGCGGCCCGACTCGATTTACAACGGCGCCGACGACGACGGCTCCGGCAGCGTCAGCGCACTCGAAATCGCGCAATACTTCGCGGCGCAAAAGACGAAGCCGAAGCGCTCGCTGTTGTTCGTCTGGCACGTTGGTGAAGAGGCCGGCCTGTACGGATCCGAGTGGTACACCGACCACCCGACCGTCCCGCGCGAGTCGATCGTCGCGCAGCTCAATATGGACATGGTCGGGCGCGGGTCCGCTGAGGACAACACTGGAATCACGAAGGAAGGTTCGCGGTACCACGGGAACCCCGACTACGTGCAGCTCGTAGGATCACGTCGCCTTTCGACCGAGCTCGGGAATCTCGCCGAGAACGTGAATCGGACGGAGAAGCGTCCACTGGCGTTCGATTACCTGATGGATGCGAACGGCCATCCGACGAACATCTATTGCCGCAGCGATCATTACGAGTACGCGCGTTACGGTATTCCGATCATCTTCTTCACCACCGGTGGCCACGCCGATTATCACCAGGTGACGGACGAGCCGCAGTACATCGACTACGATCGCATGGCTCGGGTTGCGCAGTACGTTGCCGATTTGGCCACGAACGTCGCGAACCTCGACCACCGGCCGGTCGTCGACAAGCCCAAGCCCGATCCGCACGGGCAGTGCGTCCAATAGCACGGATGACTCGGATCTGTTGGGTTGTGACGACTTAACAAAAGGTATGGGGTGCCGGGTACTAGGTGCTGGGTGCGAGGTAAAACCCTGGGTTTAGCTCCTGCCCAGTACCCAGTACCTGGCACCCCACACCTTTTGTTGTTGTTGCCTTCCAATCCGCAGTAGGTTTCCAAATCCGCATTTAGTCAGCAATCCGCAATGCCGTTGGTCCGCAATCCGTAGTCAAGAACCCACTTGCACTCGGACGCCAATTATGACGCAGCTTAGCCATGTTCCCCCTCTGGCTGGCGTTGGTACGTACGCGGAGGCGGCCCGCGTCGGGTATTCCGTCGAAGACAACGTTCAGCGTTTGCGAAGAATGCTCTGGACCGAGCGGCGGCTGATGGAAATAATGTGGGCCCATCTTCCATCGACTCCTGTCTGGGAAGTGAAGTGCGCGCTCGCGCTCGACCAGTGGTACTGCACCGAGCACGCGGACGCGCTCCGCAGGCGAATCAGTGAAATGAGGCACCCTGCTCCGCCGCTCGACGAATCGCCGAGTCGCGAGCTGGACGCGTTTCTCGAAGAGCTGCTGCGCGCGCGGAATCCGATCGAGCTGGTTGCGGGAATTTATGCCGTTGCCCTCCCCGCGTTGCGCGATGCGTACTACAACCACATCCATCGCAGCAACCCCCTGGTCGATCACCCGACGCGCCGCTTCATGCGCTTCGCTCTGCTCGAGGTCGCCGAGGCGATCGAGTGGGGCGAGAAGGCGCTCTCCGCATTGACGCGAGAGAAGTCTGCCGCGGAAACCGCGTGGAGGTGGCGTACACACCTCGAGTTCTACCTCGCGGCGGCGAAAGGAATCGTCGGAGATCCAAGAATCTCCCTCGAAGAAGGCGACGTGCGGAGCGGCGTAAAAATCCGGTCGATGGAGCCGCCGCTTCCACCGCCGCGCGCCGTCGAGCCCTTCGTCCCCGACTTCGAGCCGCGACGTGATGAGCGGTTTCACGGGATGTACGAGTTCGACTTTCCACCACACGTCGTGTATACCGCGGCCGATGTGCCTGCCGACGAGCGTAACCTGGCGCTGCTCGCGAAGCGTACGCTCGAGATGGATGTGCCCGAGCTGATGGCGTCATTTCTCTTCGAGCGAAAAGATCAACCGTGGGAATTTTATCTCGACTACTCGCGCCAGCTATGGGACGAGGCGAGGCACGCCATGATGGGAACAGTGGCCTTCGAGGTACGCGGCATCGATTGGAAAAGCATTCCACTCAACGTGGGTTTCTCGCTGCGGCTCAATCTCCACGCTACCGCCGAGGAGCGTCAGATTCTTCTATACGCGATCGAACAATCGCTTATGCCGGGAGAGACCGGCAAGAAATTCGAGTACGAGACGGCGCTCGCCGCGGGTGACGAGCTCTCCGCGCATTTTCACGATTACGACTGGGCGGACGAAGTGCTTCACGCGCAAATCGGGCGCAGGGCGCTCAAGCGTGACGGCATCTCTCGCGACGAGGCCATCAAGCGCGGTCGGGAGATTCACGAGCGGACCTGGCAGGTGCTGGACAAATACAAGTCGCCCGATCCGCACGCCAATTGGTGGCCGGATTTCGTCCGGCGGGTTCTTGGCAAGGAAAGCGCAGTCGCGGGACGCGACCTCGAAGCTCCGAAGATCGTTAGCGAATAAGGATCGCTGGTAGGCTCATTGCATCCCTCGCCGGCATGCGGTCCAGGGCTGAATCATCGGCTATCGTCGCCGTAACGAAGGCCGCGTTCAAGGACTTCGGCGAAGACCAGGGCACAACGCGCGCGGCGGCGCTCAGCTACTACACAATCTTCGCGCTGCCGCCGCTGCTCATCTTATTGGTCAAGCTCGCGGGACTCATCTGGAGTCCCGACGCTGTGCAGCAAGCGCTCGAGACCCAATTTGCCGGCGTTGTAGGTACGGAAGGCGCGGCCACCGTACGCGGCATGATATCGAGCGGCAACAAAGCGGCGCACGGACTGCTCGCGTCGGCCCTCAGTATCGGTGGACTCCTGTTCGGCGCTACGGGAGCGTTTCTCTCCATACAGAATGCTCTCAACGCAATCTGGGAAGTGAAGCCGGATCCGCGGTACGGAGGCATCAAGCGCTTCATCATGAAGCGCTTGCTGTCTTTCGGAATGCTGTTGGGACTCGCCTTTCTTCTGGCCGTTTCCCTCGCTCTCACCGCCTTCGTCGCGTCGCTCGGCGCCGCGCTAGGCGCTGCCGGCATCGTCGTCGAAATCCTGAACATCGCGCTGTCACTCGTAGTCCTTGCGGTGTTGTTCGCGGCGATGTTCAAGTTCCTGCCCGATGCAGTCATCCCGTGGCGCGGAGTGTGGGTCGGCGGAGTAGTCACCGCCGTGCTTTTCGAAATTGGCAAGTTCGGCATTGGACTCTACCTCGGCCATAGCAACCCCGGAAATCCTTTCGGAGCGGCGAAGGCGCTCGCCGTGATTCTCGTTTGGATCTATTACTCGGGGGTGCTGTTGCTCTTTGGCGCCGAATTCACTCAGCACTTTGCTGAATCGCGCGGTCATGCTGTCGAGCCAAAAAAGGGCGCCGTACGCATCGACAGTAAGGAACGGATCGTGCACGACAAGACAAGTGAACAGTCATCGATTGCACGGCATAAAAATCCCGAAACGAACGCGGGAGCAACTGTGATGCGAGCTAACGAAAGCGACGGTCGCGCTGAGACGCGAGACGGACGATCTCGTCTGGCGTACAACGAGCAGGCGTCCATTGGCGAGCTCTTCAAGAGCCTGACCGCGGATTCGAGCGAGTTAGTCAGGCAGGAAATTCAGCTCGCCAAGTTGGAGCTCCAGGAAAGCGTTGCCAACGCTGGTAAGGCTAGCGCTAAACTCGGTACCGCCGCGGTCATTGCGCTGCCGGGGGTGATGGCTGTGACCGCCGCGCTCGTGATCGGCCTGGGGATTCTTATGAATAGCTACTGGCTCTCCGCGCTCCTTGTCGGCGTGGCAATTCTGCTGGCGGCAGGTATGACGGCAAGAAGCGGTATCACGCAATTCAAATCCGGATTCAAACCACAAAAAACAATCAGCAGTGTGAAGCGCGACGCGGATTGGGCAAAGCGCGAGGCTGTCGAGGTAAAGCGCCAGCTCACTGCCTGATGTGATCGGGCCAAGGGAGGAGAAGAATGATGGAAACGAACGCAAACCCTGACGTGATGGGCGATCAGACCAACACTGCCGGCTCGCTCGATATGAAATCATACCCTCGTGGCACGATCGAGGAGGCGAGAGATCGTGCTCAGGAACGCGTGCGATCCGCGATAACTGAGACGAAAACCTCCGCCGCGACCACGCTCGGTGGATTGGCTCAGTCACTCCTTTTGTCCAGCCAAACGTTGAATGATCAACAGAACGGAGCGGCTCGGTACGTCGAGCAGGCCGCGGAGCGTATCGAGCGTGCTTCGAAATATCTTGAAACCGCGGACATCAACGACGTGATGAGGCGGACCGAAGCATGGGCGCGTAAGAATCCGCCGCTGTTCCTGGGCGCCGCTCTCGCACTCGGCATTCTCGGTGCACGCTTCTTCAAGAGCGGCGCTCCTGCGGGAGATCAACTGGCGGGATCGACGGCCGCGGGATCCGGTCAATTCCGCGATCGCGAGGTGCGCACGCCGCTTACGGAGGAACGATGAGCGCGGATACACGGCCTGGAGACTTACAGCTCGAGGATTCCGAGGCGATCCGCAGCAACATCGAGGCAACACGCCAGCGGATGGGAGACACGCTTGAACAGCTCAGTTCGCGCCTCAATCCCGGATATCTGAAACAGCAGGCAAAAGACAAACTTCGCGAAGCGACTATAGGAAGGGTGCAGAATATGGGACGGACAACGGTGGACAAAGCGAGTAGTGCGGGGCGCGGAATCGTGGACGTGGTGCGGGAAAACCCAATTCCGTCGGCGCTCATCGCGCTCGGCGCCGGTTGGCTGGCATTGAGCGCGCGTCGTGGAAACCCGTCCAACAGCGAGGCGATCGTTGACGTTCAATCGTCGCCCTACGCGGAACCCGGATTGGACGAAGCGCGACCATACCGTACTGATGGTGATTCGAGCCAAAGGAACGACACCGCATTAACTGACAAGGCAAAGGAGAAGGCCAACGCCGCGGCCAACTTATTCGAGCAGCGACCGCTCGTCGTCGGCGCGATTGCTACGGCCATCGGCCTGGCCATCGGGTCGGCGATCCCGCCAACGCAGAAGGAAGCCGAGCTCGTTGGGGAAAAGCGCGACCAATTACTCGACAAGGCGCGCGATGTCGTCTCCGAAAAGAAAGAGCAGGTGAAGCGCGTCGGTCAGCGTGTCGTGACGGAGGCCAAGGAAGCGGCGACTCAAGCGGCCCGCGAGGAAGGGCTGACCGGCGCCAGTTAAGAAAACGGAAACCATGCACACCAATGCAGCCGCGCGACTCGGCCTTTGCGCCCTCACGCTCGCCATTCTCGCGGGTTGCAGCGGGCGTGACAGCGCCGCCGCCGCAAAAGTCGAAAATCCGCAGACGTGGGCGCCTGAAAAACTGACGGCCGTGAATGGCGTTCCGGCGACGGCGATCGAGGCTTCGATTCAACAGAAACTCGCTGGAGCGAAGCTCGATCGAATCGACGACGACCAGTGGGGACATACCAAGCGGCTCTACAAACTGTACGGCAACAATCCGCTATGGCTGACGAGCGGCGGTCTCCACAAAACTCGGACGAAGGCGCTCACCGATGCGGTTCTCGCCGCCAATAACGACGGAATGCGTCTCGATGACTATCCGATCGGCGCGCTCGCCCAGGCGATCGCCGCGCTCAAACAGACTAAGACTCCTACCGCCGAGCAGCTCGCGACCGCGGATGTGATTCTTACCGCAGCGTACACATCGCTCGGTGAAGATCTGCTCACGGGTCAGATCGATCCGCGTACTGTCGCCCAGTCGTGGCACGTCAACCCGGAAGAGGAGAACATCGACAGCGCGCTCGTCAGGAATCTGCGGTACGAGCAACTGGATAAGGCGTTGGCGACCATGCGTCCCACCGACAGCGACTACGATGCGCTGAGCAAACAGCTGCAGCGCTGGCGTGAGATTGTGGCGCGCGGCGGCTGGCAGCCGGTACCTGCCGTCAACGACAACCTCAAGCCGGGCGGGCGCGCAAACGCCGCCACTCTCGCGGCGCTGCGAAATCGTCTCGCCGCCGAAGGAATAACGGTGTCCGCCAGTGCGGCGAATGGGGGGACGGCTTCGTCATCAACACCGAGGGCGGCGTCCGCGGAAACTTACGATCACAGTCTCGCGGCGGCGGTCGCGGAATTTCAGCAGCGACACGGGATCAACGTCGACAGCTCTCTCGGCAAGGAGACTATCGATGCGATGAACGTTCCCGCCACTTATCGCCTTGGCGAGATCGCCGCCAATATGGAACGCTATCGCTGGTTGCCGAGGAATTTCGGTGCCCGCTATGTCTTCGTGAACGTGCCCGCGTTCAAGCTGGAAGCATACGACAGCGGACAGAAAGTTCTCGAGATGAAAGTGATCGTCGGCGAAGAGTATCAGGATAAGGCGACGCCGGTGTTCGCGGACTCCATGGAGACGGTCGTGTTCCGACCTTATTGGAATGTGCCGCCGACGATTGCGGCAAAAGAAATCTTTCCGAAGGGCAGTGCGTACATGGCGCGCCAGAACATGGAGACGTACCGCGACGGCGGACAGGTCGCGGTGCGCCAACGTCCGGGGCCCAAAAACGCGCTCGGCTACGTGAAGTTTCTGTTCCCGAACGACTTCAACATCTATCTCCACGATACGCCGAACCACGAGCTATTCGAGAAAGACATCCGCGCGTTCAGTCATGGCTGCATCCGCGTCGAGAAGCCGACCGAGCTGGCGGAGTGGGCGCTTGGGTGGCCCGCCGACAGAGTCGCGGACGCGATGCGTAACGGATCGGACAATCACGCGGTGAAGGTGCCGCATAAGATCCCTGTCTACATCACTTACTTCACCGCGTACACTGCCAACGGCCAACTGTATTTCGGCAACGATCTCTACGGGCGGGACGACAAGCT
>JBJMOA010000015.1:0-5280 GCA_045803975.1 Gemmatimonadaceae bacterium | reverse complement strand
GTGCCTTCTCGAGCTACCAGATCAACGTGCCGCAGCTTTTCGCCGACGTCGATCGCGACAAAGTCAAGCAGCTCGGGATCCCGCTCAACAACGTGTTCTCGACGCTGCAGATCTATCTCGGATCTCAATACGTCAATGACTTCAACAAGTTCGGTCGCACCTACCAGGTGATCGCACAGGCGGACGCACCTTATCGGGCGAACGCTGACAACATCGCGCAGCTCAAAGTTCGCAACGTGCGCGGCGAGATGGTTCCGCTGGGCTCGGTGTTGACGATGAAGCAGTCGTACGGCCCTGACCAGGTAACCCACTACAACGGCTATCCGGCCGCAGACATTAGCGGCGCCGCAGCTCCCGGGACGAGCGCCGGATCGGCAGTGAAAATAATGGAGCGGCTGGCGACCGAGGCGTTACCGAATGGAATCGGGTACGAGTGGACCGAACTGACTTATCAGCAGAAGCTCGCCGGCAACACCGCGATTCTGGTTTTCCCGCTCTGCATCTTGCTCGTGTTCCTCGTGCTCGCGGCGCAATACGAGAGCTGGTCGTTACCGCTCGTGATAATTCTGATCGTGCCGATGTCGTTGGTTTCGGCAATCGCAGGCGTGTGGCTGACGCGCGGTGACAACAACGTCTTCACGCAAATCGGCTTGCTGGTGTTGGTGGGCCTTGCGTGTAAGAACGCGATTCTTATCGTGGAGTTCGCGCGCGATCTGGAGCGTCAGGGGCGCGATCGATTTACCGCTGCCCTCGAAGCGGCTCGCATAAGATTGCGTCCAATTCTGATGACGTCGTTTGCGTTCATCGCCGGCGTGGTTCCCTTGATCATCGCCAGCGGCGCTGGCGCCGAGATGCGGCGCGTCATGGGCATTGCGGTCTTTTCCGGGATGCTCGGCGTCACCTTCCTCGGGCTCCTATTCACCCCGCTTTTCTACGTACTCATTCGCGGCGTCGCGGCACGAGGTCACGTGCCGGCCCGCGGTGCAGGCCCAACATTCGGAGAAAAACCAGTTGCAATACCCGACGACGTCCAGCCGCTACGTCCGTGGCTTCCGCCATTGGCAGCGAGCAGCGAGGGCGGTCCCAATGCGTAGGCTCTCACTCGCTACTGCGGCGCTGCTTGCCGCGTGCTCGACACCCGGATATCGAGCGTCCGAAGTGCCCGTTCCCGCATCGTATAGCGTCCCGGTCACCTCTGTCGTGACGCGCGCTACGGTCACCAACAGTGATGCCGAGACTTCAACACCGTCTGTTGTCGTAAGCAGCGCAGTCGCCGCAACTCCGTTCTGGGCGGAACTCGGCGATACGGTTCTCACTGCTCTCGTTCGTGAAGCGCAGAGGGCAAACACGGATGTCAGAGTGGCGGAGTCGCGTCTCACGAGCGCGCGCGCGGCGCGACGCCTGGCGAGGTTTGACTTCCTGCCGACGATTACTGGCACCGGCAGCACTTCGCGAGTCCAGCAGTCGGTTGCCCAGGTTCCTGGTCTGAGGAGCCAACTCCCGGCGCAGCAATTCTGGGATGTGGGTTTCGATGCCTCGTGGGAGATTGATTTCTTCGGACGCGTCGGACGCAACGTGAAGGCGCGGTCGGCGCTCGTCGAGTCATCCGAGCATAGCGTGCAGGATCTTCAGGTAAGCGTCGCAGCCGAAGTCGCGCGCACCTACTTCGAGCTGCGTGGCGCCCAACGACAACTGGCGGTCTCGCAACGAAACGCCGCGAATCAGCGCGAGATCGTGAAGCTCACCGAAAATCGTCTCGCCGCTGGTCGTGGGACCGCGTTCGACACCGAGCGGGCAAAATCCGTTTTGTACCTCACGCTCGCCTCGACCCCTGGGCTCGAGTCGCAAATTGCGCTCGACCGGAATCGTCTCGCGGTTCTACTCGGTCGCACGCCTGACGCGCTTCCCGCGGCGGTGCTCGATTCCGGCGCGCTTCCCCGGCTCCCCGACACGCTGCACGTGGGGTCACCAGACCAGCTCGTGCGCCGGCGTCCCGATGTTCTGCGCGCTGAGCGTCAACTCGCGGCGCAAGGACTCTTCGTGGGCGCCGCGAAAGCGGAGTATCTCCCGCGCGTGACCTTCGGGGCGCGTGCCGGATACGTCGCGACGGCGGTCGACTCACTGTTCAAGCGCGGCAACTCACGCCTGGTGGTTGGGCCGGCACTGAGCTTCCCCCTGCTAGACATCGGGCGCGTCCGCCAGCGAGTTGAGCTCGCACAAGCGGGTGAGGAGGAGGCCAAGGCGGAGTACAACGCGACGGTGCTGCGCGCACTCGAGGAGAGCCAGTCGTCGCTGGTGACCTATGACAGGGCGCACGCTCGTCTGGCGATTCTGGAAGACGCAGTACGGGCGAGCTCACGCGCCGCGGATTTGGCGAAGCAGCGGTTCGAGGCGGGCCTGACCGATTTCCTGCAGGTGCTCGACGCCGAGCGTACGCTTCTGGACGCTGAAAATCAGCTCGCGGCCGGTCATACCGCGGCGTCGATTGCATTGGTTGCGGTTTACAAGGCGGTCGGGGGGACGTGGCCGGTGCGGTGATTGGGACGCCGGCTTAGAGTCAAATAACCGGAGCGGCTGATGGTCAACGCGTATGGTGTGTTGAAGTTCATTCACGTGCTATCGGTGATTCTGTGGGTGGGAGGCGTCGCTGGCCTGTCCGTCGTGACCTTCCAGATTGCGCGGGAGCGCAATCGCGAGGCGCTGTCGTTGCTCGTTCGCTACGCGACTTCGTTCGGCCAGAAAGTCGTTGGGCCGGCCTCAGGTCTCGTGCTGCTCACCGGTATCGCGATGGTCGTCACAGGTCACCTTCGCTTTGGCACCTTCTGGGTGATGTGGGGCATGGGCGGGATAGTGGCTCATTTCCTCATGGGCGCCATCGTCATCAGAAAGCGGATGATGGAGGTGGCACGACTCGCGTCTGGCCAACAGAGCGGCGACGACGCGGCATTGATCTCCGCGGCGCGGCGGCTCGCGCAGATGCAGCTGCTTTATATCATCCTTCTCGCATCCGTGGTCGCGATGATGGTTCTCAAGCCGACGCTCTGAGCACTCGCGCGGTCGGTACGTCAGCCCAGGCGGCGCACCCTACGTAGGCTGACACCTCCATAGGTCGCGCTGGCGCCATAAATTGGCAGGAGCGCATGCCAGCCACTCCTTTTCATTTTGGTCCGGGCCTCCTTCTGAAGGCCGCCGCACCGCGTCAGTTCTCGATGGCGGCGTATTCGGTCGCCCAGATCGTGATCGACATCGAATCCGGCTACTACCTGCTCCGCGGTGAATCGCCGGTTCATCGCCAGGCGCACACCTTTCTGCTCGGAGGGCTGATCGGGTTGTTTTGCGGATTGGTCGTCTCGCGTATTGGTGCCTGGATCGCACGACCGCGAGACATAATCCCCGAGGCAGTGGCCGCCGAGTATCGATTACCGATTGCGGCGGCGAGTGGGGCCTTCGGCGGCGTTTTTCATTCGGTTTTGGACGGCGTCATGCACGCCGATATACGCCCTTTTCGGCCGTTCACCAACGCGAATCCACTGTACGACCTCGTGAGTGTCCGGATGCTGTACCTGTTCTGCATCGTCACCGGTTTCATTGGTGCGGCGCTGCTGCTGGCATGGGAGCGGCGGGCCCGAAGATTCTGATGCAGTGGCAGTGAAAGAGGAAGTCGGCGAGGCAGTAAGTCTTCTTCACGATTTCGCCGCCCAGCAGCACGCGAACGTGTTCATGAGGGCGTTCTCGTTTCCGGCGAGCCAGCTACCCGCAGCGGCCGAGAAGGAAGTCGAGCTCGCCGATCGGGTGATGTTGATCGACGACATCGCCTTCATTTTCGCCCTTCGTGAGCGAGAACAACGAGTTGCATCCAAGGTGGGCGACCTCGAGAAGTGGATCTCTAATCAGGTCTCGAGGAAGGGTGTCAAGCAGATCCAGAACACGCGTGAGCTGCTTGCGCGCTATGTAGGCCTTTCGCTCGTGAATCATTTCGGCCACCGCGTCCTGGCCTCACCAGGCGATCCCGAATCGATGATCGGCATCATCATCTACCGCGTGCACGCGAAGTCGCATGCGTTTCGTGCCGCGCGTTTCAAGCGGAACACCCACGGAAACTTCGTCCACATCCTGCGGGACGTCGAATATTTCGAGATCTGTCAGCATTTCGCGACGCCTGCGGAGCTGTTCCACTATCTCAGCTTCCGTCGTGACATTCTGCTCAGTTGGGACGCGCCGTCGGCCGGCGTGACTGAATCGGCGCTGATCGGCCAGTACCTCGAGGAAGACTATTCGTCACCGCCCGATCAGCGGTTCGAGAAATCAGCGCGCTCGCGCGTCGGCGCCGCCGCATGTGAGCTGTCGTTCGTTCTCGACAGCCTCGCGGCAAAGATTGCGTCTCAGGATGTCGACGAAGCCGAGGATGAGCGCGATGGCGACCAGGAGCGAGCCGATGATTGCTATGAGATTTTGTCCGAGCTCGCGATGTTGAGCGGGCATGAGCTGCGCGCGTTCAGGCAGGAGATACGACTGGCGCTGGAGTCGGTCCGGTCCGACAGGTTCGAGCTACCGTATCGGATAGTCTCTCATCGTACAGGGTGTGGCTTTCTGATCGTGCCATTGACGAGCGAATTCCACGAACGCGCGTACGGTGCGCTGAAGAGTCTGTCGATCGCCTCGAAGCATGAGCTGGACCTCGATCGACAGGTAGGAATCGGGATGTGGAAGAACAGCGAGTTCGTCGACATCGAATGGATATTTCTCGCGGGAGAAAATCCGCCCGATCCGAAGCTCGACGAGCGCCTTGCGACGAGTTATCCGTTTCGCGTGTCGAGCGAGCGGTGGCTGCCCCCCATCTTCAGGTAAAAACCCACCCTCCCGTCGGGTCGGACGGGTGGGGAAAAGCAACCCGTAACCCGTAACCCGTAACCCGTTACCCGTTACCCGTTACCCGTTACCCGTTGCCCGTTGCCCGTGACCCCTTGCCCGTTTAGCAATGCGCATTCTTTTGGTTACGAGTTGCCGCGCAGCTTTTTCAGCAGGCCATGGAGCATCTTGCGGACGTCGACGATCCGGCCGAGAAGGCTCGTGAAATCCTGCTCTGTTATCAACTTGAGATCGCGAGCCAGCTGAACGTGGCCCTCGAGCTCGGTCACCGAAGCAATCGCGTAGCCGAGATAACGCGCAAACTGGCGCGGGCTCGCGTGCGCACTACCTTCGACGATATTCGTCGGCACCGACATCGCGGCACGCAAGAGTTGGTCGCGAAGGGTGGCCCTACGCGTACCGTGCATGCGC
>JBJMOA010000014.1:0-70180 GCA_045803975.1 Gemmatimonadaceae bacterium | reverse complement strand
CGACGGAAAGTTCGGCAGATTGACGCTGTCAGCCAACACGATGGTGCTGTCGGCCTGGGAAGGCCTAATCGTCCAGTAGTGGTACTTCGCCTCGAAGCAGGCAATGATCGCATCCGACGCGGCGACGTTTAGAACAGCGAGCACACGAGCGGCGTCGGCGTCCGACAAGTGGTGGCGGCGTATCGCCTCCGATGCGACGTCGTTCCACCGTGCCCAAGGGTCACCGGAATTCCATTCCTGCGCGATCTTTGTCTGGCCGGGTGTGCGGTTACGACCTACACGTCGCACTTCGTCGAGCGCCGCCTGGTATGTCGATGAACCGTACGCGGGTGGCGGGGCGGGGCGGAACTGCGACGCAGAGTCGATCAGCCAGGTGCGACCCTGGGCGACGAAGACTCCGATGGGCGGAATGCCAGGAGCGCTGTACCACATGCCGGGCCCCGTCGGGATGGTGCCGGTATAACGCGCGGCGAGGTTCATCGGTGGAGGTGCCCACGCCATCACGCGGCTGGCGACATCCTCGCCCAGACGTCTGCCGGCTGTGGTTACTTCGGTCGTCCGTGCAGCAGCGACATCCTGTTGGAGATCACGAGCAAGCTCACGGGCAATCGACGCACGCACGGCGGAGTCGGTGAACAGCTGCGTGAGCACGGCGGCGGAAGCGGCGGCCACGGCCGCATTGGCGGAGGCGCCGCGGTCGTCACGGGCGGCAGTCGCCGCGGCGTACTGGCTGATGCTGAGGAGTGTGTAAATCCGGAACAGAAACGGGGGCGGTGTTTGCGCGATGCGGCGCAGCGCGAGGGAGTCTCCGGCGGCTTTCGCGGCGGCGCGGGCCGCTTGCCGGGCGGCGGCGGCTTCATCGACGAATTTGGGGACGAGCCGGTTCCAGCGGACGCTTGGAGCGACGCGGTCCGATTGCACGAAGCCGCCAGACTGGGCCGGCTGGAGTTGTGGGGTAATCGCAGCGCGCTCCGGATAAGCAACGAGCAAGGGGAGCAACAGCAGTCGCGTGGGAATTTGCATTAGAGCCTCATAAGAAGAGGGTTGCGATGAGCCGCGTCGAGTTATCGTCGCGGTCACATGGACCCAGTGTCAGGCTCTACGCAATAACTAATAACTTAGTTTCACCTGGTTGTTTGCCGGTACGAAACCGCCCATCATCCGGCGCTAGCGTTCAACGCGCGAAAGCAGTGAGCCGGGTGTGAACATTTGGCCGACGTGACACCGGTCGTCGGGAGTCGTCAAATCGTAACTGCGATCCCCGAACCGAGGCCATCATGAAACCGTTATACCAGTTGAATGTGATTAACACGCGCGCCGCGCGGCTTGGCAGAAGTCATCGTCGCGCAATGATGCTTGCAACATCGGCGATGCTCTCGTTCGCCACCCTCGGCTGTGGGGGCGATGGTCTGCTCGCGCCAGGACTTGGGTCGGGTAGTGTAACAGCGACCGGCGCGGTGAGCGCGTCGGGAAGCGGGCTAGCCGTTTTTCAATCCGCGTCGAGCGGAGGCACGAGCCTTTTCCAGATCGTCATCGCGCCGATAACTCAAAGCGCCGCTGTGTGGGAGCTGCAGATCGCCAACTATACGGGACGACTCGCAGTCGGCACGTATGATCTGTCGCCTCTGTCCGCGAGCTCCAGCGACCCGACGGCCAACTTTTACTACACGAGCAACGCTACCATGCAGATGTTCAACTCCACATCTGGGCAGCTGGTGATTACCAGCTCGTCGCAATCCGAGGTGCGCGGGACATTCACGTTCACAGCGACAGACGCGTCGGGCGGCACTGGCACAGTCTCGGTGCAGGGATCATTCACTGCTCAGTGCGCACCGGGAACAGTCTGCCAATAGACACCACGCTTGGGCGGTAACTGCGGACTGCGGACCAACGGCATTTCGGACTGCTGACTAGTTACGGATTGGGAGACCTACTTCGCACTGATAACTAACGGCTGCGGGCTCCGGACTAAGAGCGCGTTTTGAGTCCGCACTCCGCAATTAGTTTCCCAATTCGCAGTTAGTTTCCCAATCCGAAATTAGCAGTCAGCAGTGCACTTGGCCCGCAATCCGCAGCACTGCTTGCTACCGCCTGAACACTTCGGGGTCGTGCATCGTTCCGTTCCACGGGCGCATCCACACCCTCCCATTCCAGGCATGTGCGAGGTACTTGTTGACCGCGTCCATTTCCGCCGGCGCGTACTGCGTGCGGTGACACGCAAACTCTTCGCGTCCCGCCACTAGATCACGATCCTCGAACGGCACACGCACGGTGAGCAGTGCTTCCGCCGTTCCATTCACCGTTGGCTCGGCTTTCGGCGCCGTGCGCAGACGCTCCGATGGCAACGATGCGTACAGCAGGTCGATGTTCGAGTAACGGGCGTCGCTCTGGATGATTTGCGTCGCAACATTGCCCACGAGACGATGATCCGGATGACCGGTACCGCCGTCGGGACCGATCGTGATGATCGCGGCAGGCTTTACCGAATCGATAATAGCGACGAGCGCCGTGCGTAGCTTGCCAAGCTCTTCGAACGATGCGAGCCCGCCGTCGGGGAGGCCGAGAATGCGGAGTTGTCGAACGCCGAGCCGATTGGCTGCGCACTGCGCCTCCTTGGCGCGAGCGGCAGCGAGTTCCGGCCCAGCTGGGATGTGCGCGAAATCACGGACCCCTTTAGAGCCATCGGTTGCGATTACCAGGTAGGTCTCGCGTTCCTCTCGCGCGAGCTTCGACAAGAGCGGCCCGATAACGCGCTCGTCATCGGGGTGAGCGAATACGGCGAGGATAGGGTGGGCGGCCTGAGCAGAGCCCGGATGCGGGACGACAGTGGCCAGCGCCACGGTGGCGATAATGACGAGTGAGATGCGCATACCATACGTTGCAGTCTGGACCGCTGACGCGCGAGACCCAACGAAGCGGTCGCTCGGCCTTCGTAGTATGTTGCAGTTGAACATTCATTGGGCCTAAATCGATGGTTCCGCGCGTTCCTTTATTCTTGCTTACTCTCGCGTTTGCGATTGCGTGCCGTCTAAACGGACCGGTTGTTGGCCAAGGTGCGGGAGTGCGGGGGACCCGAGAGCCAGTTATCGCAGCCGAGGTCACACTGGAAGTGATGACCAAGCAGGCTCCTGACGCTCTGATCGCCCGGGACGGAAGTACTTGCCGAGTCGCACCGGATGTCTACGAGAGCACACGTGTGGGTAGCATGTTCCGCTGCAGGTGGTTCAAGAACTAGGCTTTCGCACCTCGCGTGAGCTAAAGGTTCTCGCTCTCGTTCAGATTGCCTCGGCGCTGCGCTCCCTGACGAAATTCAAAACCCGGAATAACTTTGCGGCAGCATGAGCCGCCGCATCTCCCGACGCGAAGCGCTGCTCGATTTGAGCGCGCTCTTCGCCATTCCAGTGATTCGATGGCCGGATCGTCTTTCTGATCCGCTCGCCGGCACGATCGCGGAGTATCAGGCCGGACGCGCGCGCGGTGATTGGAGCGCGGCCGACGTAACAAAGGAAGCCCTCGCTCGCGCCAGCGCGTGGGATGGCACTCTGCACGCGATCGACCAGCTCGCGCCGACCGCAATTGATGAGGCCCGCGCCTCCGACCTGCGTGCTCGGCGCGGCACGTTGCGTGGGCCTCTCGACGGAGTGCCAGTCTTTGCGAAGTCGATCTACGACATGACCGGCCTGCCCACGACTGCATCGAGTGCCGAGTGGGCGCGATTGTTTCCAGGAGCGGTGCGTCGGGATGCGGTCGAAGTCGCGCGGATGCGCGCCGCAGGTGCAGTCGTGCTCGGCAAAACCGCCGCCGACGACTTCGCGTATCACGGCAACGGTACGAGCTCGCTTTCCGGGCAAGTGAGAAATCCCTACGATCGCAGTGGCACCAAGACCCCGGGCGGCTCGAGCGCCGGCTCGGCGGTCTCCGTCGCATGCGGAATTGCGTTCGCAGCGCTCGGCACCGACGACGGCGGGTCCAACAGAATTCCGGCGCAGTTCTGCGGCATCGTTGGGATGAAGCCGACCTTCGGGCTGGTTCCGCGCACTGGAGTCATCCCGACATGGCCGTACCTCGACACCCATGGGCCGCTCGCGCGGCACGTCGCCGATGCAGCGCTACTCCTCGACGCGATTGCCGGGCCGGATGCGTCGGATGGTCTGGCGCTCGTCACGGCGCGGAAGCGAGGGACACTCGGCCATTTGCGCGACAACGCGCTGCACAACGCGCGACTCGGTCTCGTCGAGGCGCACGTACCGCGCGCTCAGATGACGGCCGAGTCATTGCTCGTGTTCGATCGAGCGGTTTCCGATCTGAAGTCCGCGGGCGCGATCATCGAAGTCTACGAACCACCCGTGACGCGGGCTAACGTGAGAACTCAGTTCGCCGAGGCGGCCAAAGCACGTGGTGACGTCGCGCCGAATCACAATTCGCCCGCGCCAACGGCAAACGCGCTCTACAGGTACTTCCTTACCCACGGTGCTGATCCGCGCAAAGATGTCGAGCGCGGCCTCGCCGCCTTTCGCGCGTTCTATGACGTGCTCCCAAAAGACTGGGAGGAGATGTCGAAGCTCATGATGATGCCATACGAGAGTGATCCCGCGAGCATATCCTTCGCGCGATCACGCGCGGCGATAACTGAACGGTTAGCTCGGACATTTCGCGCGCGGCGCCTCGACGCGATGATCTACCCGACGATGCCGTTTCCGGCACCGCGCGCGGTTGATCCATGGCCGGACATCCGCACCACACTCGGTTACGGAAACTGGCTTGGTCTCCCGGAAGTCTCGGTGCCGACCGGCTTGGGTGCCGACGGGATGCCGGCGGGCAATATCTCCTTCGTCGGGCTTCCAGGTAGTGATGCACAGCTGCTCGCGCTGGCGCATTCGTACGAAAGGGTTTCGAAGCGATTCGTCCCGCCCCCACAACTGACCTGATCGCTACCGCACTGCAACATAAATTCGTACGGTAGAGGGCGTCGCCGGATCGTAATATTCGAAATCACTGGTGTAGGAACGTTTCGGCGCACCAGGAGCAGCGAAGAATTCCCACACTTGTTGCCATCCGGCGATAACCGCAGCCGGCATCTCGCCAGTGCTCGTGAATTCGAGATAACGACCCGCGGGAACCGTTACGACCTTCTCTCCTGGCGCGGGAAGATCGTCCTCTCGACCGATGACGACCGTGTATGCACCATGCAGATCGGACTCGTACTCCGAGTACACGCTGTACACCGGTTTTCGTGCGCTGGGCCCGCGCCGCGTCTCGCTCTGCGCAAATCTTCCCCACAGGGCACCCAGCGCGGCGGTGGCCGGATCACGTTCGCGCGCGTTCGTAGTCCGTGTGCTGATTCCAGCGATGCGTTTCGGCGACGCGAAATTAACAGACCTGGGCACGGTTCTCCTGGAAGTCGGAATGTTTGATGCGGTCGGCTGCGATAACGCCGCGCCGCCGGGATCCCGGTGATCATAGCTCAGTACGCGAGCGAGACGCCATTCGCCGTTCTGTTTCTTCCAGAGACTCATAAACTTCGCGGTTTCCGTCAGCTCGTCGGGCTTGCCGGGTGTCAGCTTGAAGAAGCGATGCTCGCCCATGTGAATGCCGCCGTAGTTCGCCATCGGATAAACGCGCACACTCTCCGAGAGCAGCTCACGCCGCGCGCGATAGTCGGTTCCTTTCCGTTGTCGCTCGCAGATGCCGTTGATGTTTGCCACGAACTCCGCAGCGGACTTTGCTATTTGCCCCCAACGATCGTGGTAGAACTCGAAGTCGTCGGTGATAAGACCTTTCAGCGCGATGCTGTCACATGTCGTGAAGATCGCGTCGAACAACTGGCGGTCTTTAGCCGACAGCTCCTGGAATAGTCCTTGGCCCTGGGGGTCCGGGGTTGCGTTTGATTGGGCCGGCGCAGCATGACCCAGGAGCGCTACGGCGCACGCAATCGTGATTAAGCGATTCATCTCTATTTCGTCGTGGCGCTAGCCCTGGTCGGAAAAATGAACCTCGGCGTCAATTCGTCACGGAACTTCCCCCAGACCTGATACTGACCATAATTGCCGGCGGTGAACACCACCGCGAGCTGAAGATCCGGAACGACGATCAGAAATTGGCCGCCATTGCCGTTCGCCTCGTACCCCTCGTACTTCTGGCCGTCCGCCGTGATGGTATTGCGATGCCAACCAAGTCCGTCCGTGGCGTTGAGTCCTTTGGTCCGGTTCGCTGTTGACTTCTCCACCCAATCCTTGCTGACGATACGCTGACCGTGCCACGTACCGCCATCGAGAAAAAGCTGTCCGAATTTCAAGAGGTCGCGAGGCAGCATATGAACGCCGCCGCCGGAGTAGCCCTCACCGGTCGGCGTGAGGTTCATCGCGTAGTGGGTGATGCCGAGCGGGCGCGCGAGATATTGGTCGAAGAACGCGGGCAGCCACGTCGAGGTGGCGCGACTGACAACGCCGCCAGCAAGGTTCATCCCGGCCGAGCAGTACGCGTAAAGAGTCCCCGGATCATGCGCGACGGGTAGCTCGAGAAAATAGCGGTACCAGTCGATTTGCTTTGTCTGGTTCTGCATTACGTCTTCATTGCCAGGCGAATTGTCGTCGTTGTCGTCGCACGCCATTCCGCTTGTATGCGTGAGAAGATGCTCCAGCGTGATTTGTCGCCGGCGCGGGTCACCGCCGGCGGAATCGTGCGCGAAGAGACGCGAAATCGGGGCTGACGGAGACAGTTTGCCCTGGTCGACCGCGACCCCTGCCATGATCGAGGTGAATGTCTTCGACGCGGACCGCAGATCGTGTGGACGATCGCCGCTGTAGCCGCGGAAATACTCTTCGAGCACCAGCGTTCCACGTCGCGCGACCAGAACCGAATGGATACGCGGCGCACTGATCGCAGCTGGGTCAGCGTCGAGAATCGATTGAACCAGCGATCGTAGACGCGCTTCGTCGAGCCCAACGGCGCTGGCACGAGCCGTCCGCCACCCGTCGTTCGAGGGAAGCGGCGCACGGTACGCGTACGGTTCCTGGGAGGTACGGGCGAAAAAACCGACTGCCTGCTCACGCGTATGCGGCGTCAGTCCGATGAGGGATCCAAAATCCATGACGATTCGCCGCTCGCTTGAATCGTACTGCTGGCGGAACCGTTGCCTGCCGGTTGCGGGGTCGGTGAGCTCCAGCTTGTCGCCATTTCGCGCCACCCTGAACCACGCGGCGCGACCCGTGAAATTGAACTCGGGATTTCGGAAGGCGCCAATCAGGTTGCCCGCGCTATCGCGCCGAACCAGCAAATACATCGAGATATGGTCGTCGAGTGGCACCACCGCGCCGCGCCAAACATTCCGAGCAGCTCGCTGCAGGGTGACCGGCGTCGCGAACGCGACAAGATTTCCGGGCGGCTGAATCCAGAATGCATGGATCTCGGCATCGGTTGGTCGCAATCTCCCGCGAAAGACTCCAGTGTTGCCGGGAAACTCCAGGCGCACGCTGTCGCCTTTCGCGGCGCTCGACGCCTCGTAACCACCGAGTCGGGCGCGCCAGGTGCCAGCGTCAAACGACAGGATTAGCTCGCCCCGGAGCTGGGGGCCGACAGTCGACTCGCTGCCCCACAAACCCACGAGATCATCGCCGGGCCGAGCTTGCGCGCCCGCGGCCGATAGAGCGAGCGCGCAGTACAGCACCGCATACCGAATAATTGATTTCATCAGCAAACGGTCGTCGTTGCTAGCTGCCCTGTCTTGAACGGACGAAACCTGTCACAGCCCTCGGCGGCGAAACTCGGTGGGAGAAAGTCGGTACGCACGTCGGAACTGCCTCGTCATATGACTCTGGTCGGCGAAACCACTCTCGAGCGCGACCTCCGCAAGCGTCGAGCGCGTACGCGAGATGAGAGCGGCAGCGCGCTCCAGTCGTGTTTGCCGGCGATACTCGCCGGGCGAGCACCCGATGTGGCGGCGAAAGGCGCGCGCCAGATAGACCGGGTGCACTCCGCACACTCGCGCGATCGCTCTCACCGAGAGCTGCTCGGGGCAGTCGTCGCGAAGCATCTCGAGCGCACGTCGAAGCCAGGAAGGGCGGTGACCCGAGCCCCGTTGCGCCCGTGCCGCACGCGACAACATGTCGAGACACAGCCCTTCGACGACGAGGCTGGTGTCATCCGACACGTCTCGGCATTCATGCACGAGACGCAGCGCGGAATCGACTGCGGCGAGCTCCGAAAGGCGGACCGCATCATCGAGCAATGGCGCATGCGGCGTACGCAGCTCAGCGAGGGAAGAAGGGAAAGAGATCGAAAGAAAACGGCCTTCGCATCTTCCGGCCACCGTGTGAAAACGGTCGGCGTGGGTCGTGCCGGGAGGATTGTAGAGAAGCAGCGCCGGCGGCGCGACGACGAACGGCGAGACATCGAGCGCAGCCGTGATGTAGTGTCCGTTCAATACCAGAATGAAGTGCGCGTTATCATGGGTGTGCCGTTCGACGACGAGGGTGGGATCGGCACGGGTGTCGGCAACCTCGAACTCACCGGCGGTAATCTTCCGCTGAGTGCGTCCAAAGAACTCTCCGTGACGGAGCGTGGGAATGCCGGTTATCGAGGTGCTCATTCTTGAGAAGGGTAGCGTCACATACGTTACGGAAACCACCGCGGTTTCGCACTTTATGCCATGAGCGCGAAGACCGGATTTCTCGTCGAGAGCGGTAACCGCAGTGGCTGAGAAGCCGCATCTCGATCCGGCGATTAAAGCTTACTACGACCAGTCGCCGGAAGAGTCCCGGCTGGAGCTGGGCCCCTTTCAGCTCGAGGAAGTTCGGACCCGCGAGCTGATTCTTCGGCACGCGCCTGAGCCGCCGGCGGTCGTGCTCGATGTCGGCGGAGCAGCGGGGGCGTACGCATTCTGGTTGGCTGAACGCGGCTACGACCTTCGGCTGTTCGACGCGTCCCCACGCCTCGTTGATGTCGCGCGGCGGCGAAACGCCGACGCGGTCGTCAAGCTCGCCGAGTGCTCTGTCGCGGATGCGCGCGCACTTCCCAATGCGGACGAGTCGGCTGCAATGGTGTTGTTGCTTGGACCACTTTACCATCTGGTGGACGAGCAGGATCGCAAGGCGGCGCTCTCCGAAGCAATGCGAGTCCTGCGCCCCGGAGGCGTGCTGATCGCGGCTGCTATCGCGCGATCGGCGTCCGCCCTTGATGGACTCTCGCGCGAAGTGTTGCGCGATCCGGAGTTTGCCCGAATCGTCGATCGGGACCTCGTCGACGGCCATCATCTGAACCCGACGAAACGCCTCGATTACTTCACGACGGCGTATTTCCATCGACCCGAGGATCTGCGCCGCGAGGTCAGCGACGCAGGCTTCGAGGTCGTGGCACTCTACGGCATCGAAGGTCCGGCCTGGATTCTCCCGGATTTCGTCGAGCGGTGGAATGATCCCGAGCGGCGCGCGATCATTCTGCAGATAGCGCGCGCGCTCGAGTCGGAGGCGTCCGTCGTGGGTTGCAGCGCTCACCTGATTGTGGTCGGACGCAAAATCTGCCTGTAGCAGATATGTTCGAGCAGCTCGCGGTTTGAAATTTTCATCCACTGTTAATCTTCCGCTCACCTCGCCCTCATGAGGGGAGATTACAGTTCCGGCATCTCCCGCGGAGCCCTGACTGATGCGCCGTCGTCTCTCGCTCGTCCTGCTAATAATTATCGTTGCGCTCGGAGTCGCTGTGTCTCGTTACTACTTTGCAGCGAGACCACGATCTGCCACAGTTGTATCGACTGGTTCGGCGCGCGACAGCATTGGCCGGCGCGACAGCTTGGCCCGAGAAAACAATCGGCAGGATGTCGATACGATGTGCATGGCGTCACGCATCGGTTTGCCGTGCGACACGCGTTGAGCGCGTCGGCGTTTCTATTTACGCGGCTTCTGAGTTCTCAGGCGGGGACTTCCACCGCTCACTCGCCCACAGCGCGATCCACCAGCCGGCAAAAGCTCCGGCGATAGCGAACGGTATCGTCGTACACCGAAAAATCTTCGGGAGCGCGGTGGATGGAGGGACGACGCCGACCTGTCGGGAGATGTCATTCCCCATGTCGCGTATCACGCTCCAACTGCGGGGCAGCGGCAGGCAAAAGCCCGGCTCTCCGATCTGCGGGGCAAGATTCCAGAAGACAACCGCGCCGACGAGTGCCGCGGAGTACAGGATGTACCCATCGGGTTCAACTGGACTCTGTTCGCTTCGAAGGACGGATGGCACCGCCAGGAACAGCGCAAATAGTCCGAGGTAAATCTCGGCGAACAAAATTGGCTTGAATCTGGGCGATCCCACAAAGAGCCTGTACACGGCGATCGCCGCCAACGCGAAGCCAAGCGCGATGAAGACTCGGCCCAACGCCTGAGAACCACCTGCGTTTGAATCGAAGTCCAACCGCCCTGCCCACCATTCCACCGTCCAGATGGCGATCCACCAGCCTGCAAAAAATCCAGCCGCCATGAACGGCGCCACCGTGCAGCGATAAACCGTCGGTACTCTCACTATGTACGAGAGCAGATAACGGCCTCCGCAGTAGTTTGGCTCCCCAATCTGTGGCGCAGCGAGGCCCAACAGCCACGCGCCGGAGGCGGCTGCCACTAACAGCAGGATCGTGTGGTCCCCGGCAACGCTGTTGCCGGTTCGCACGAACGACGGAAACGCCATCGCGATCGCGAACAGACCTATATAGAACTGCGCGAACAGGACCGGCGTGTAAGAGTCATAACCGACGAACACAGCGCGGATCGACACGATCAGTAGCACGATCGCGATCGCCAGCGCTACGCGCGTGGGCGTCGTCATGACTGCCGAAAATTCCTGAGCGTAATCGAATAGCGCAGCGAATCGACGGGCGGAATGCTGTGCTCCCAGTCCGTGCGCGACGGCCCGCGCATCAGATAAGCCGATCGCGGCTCGGCGATGATCGATGCCCGTTCCCACTTGCTGCCCGTCTTTCGCCGCAGTCGAAAGTTGCAGGACGACAGCAGGGAGATCCCGATCACATCAGCGAAGACATCCTTGTCGCGGTGCCAGCCGATCGCCGAGCCGGGGCTGTACTCGGTTACGAGCACGTGATGAAGATCCGTCGGTTTCAGGGATGCGAAGCGAGCCGCGATCTCACGCACGGGGAGCAGGAACTCCGGAATATCTTCTGTCTTCTTGAGCCTGGCCTCGGTGAAATCGTACTGCCAGCCGTAAGACACGACGCGACGCTTGCCGACATAGCCGTGGAAGAGGAACTCCTTGAACGGCAAATCCCGAAAGTGTTCCAGCAGCGTCGCCTCCTGCGTACGCGACAACACTTCGCGTTCGTACCTGAATCCCTCGGGCAGCCGGGGTCCGCCGCCCTCCAGGCCGAGCTCTCCCTGTATCAGACGATCGCGTGCTGGTCGGTGACGCCAGTTCGCTCAGCGTCCTCGTAAAGCGAATCGATCAGCGTCTTGTAATGCTTGTCGATGGCCCGCCGCTTCACCTTCTGCGTCGGCGTGAGCTCGCCGCGCTCGATCGAAAAATCGTGCTCGAGGAGCCCAATCTTTTTCGGAATCTCGAAGTGCGCGGCGGCCACCAGCTCCTTGTTTACTTCCTTCTCGATCTTGGCCTGTATCGTCGGCATTCGCAGCAGCTGCGCGCGATCGGTCCAGATGATGTTGCGCTTCATGGCCCACTTCTCGAGCTGATCGAAATTCGGCACGATCAGCATCGACGGGAACTTGCGCTTGTCACCGAGCATGACGGCCTGTGCGACGTACTTGTTGGTTTTGACTTTGTTCTCGAGCGGCTGGGGCGCGATGTTTTTTCCACCAGCGGTGACGATGATGTCCTTTTTGCGGTCGGTGATTGCGAGGAACCCGTCACGCAGCTCGCCGATGTCGCCGGTGTGGAACCAGCCGTCGGGGTCGATCGCCTCACGTGTGGCGTCGGGCTTGTTGTAATAACCCTTCATGACATGCGGCCCACGCGTAAGGATCTCTCCGTCCGCTGCGATCTTTACTTCGACTCCGTCGATGGGCTTTCCAACCGTGCCGATCTGGAAATTCTCCGGCGTGTTGACGGCTATGACCGGGGACGTCTCGGTGAGTCCATACCCTTCGAGAATCTCGAGGCCAGCGGCGTAGAAGAACTTGTTGATGTCGGGCGAGAGCGGGGCACCGCCGGACACGAAATAGCGAAGGCGTCCACCCGTCCTCGCTTTGAGCTTGGAGAACACAAGCTTTTGGGCGATTGCATACTGCGTCCCCAACACTCCCGCCGGTTTTCGACCCGCGAGCCTATCGTTCGCCCATCGCTCGGCCACCGCGCGCGCCCAGAAGAAAATCTTCTTCTTCAGAAATCCGCCCGTCAGCGCAGTCTCGAGAATGCGCGCGTACATCTTTTCGTACAAACGCGGAACTGAAAGGACGATCGTCGGACGGACTTCCGCCAGATTGACCGGTACTGTGTCGATCGATTCCGCGTACGCGATCGACGTGCCCGTCGCGAACATCAAGTAGTGACCGCCCATCCGCTCGAAGATGTGCGACAGCGGCAGAAAGCTGAGCGCGACATCGCGTCCCTCGAACGGGATCGCCTTCCGTGCAGCGGCGACGTTCGAGTAGATGTTGTCGTGCGTCAGCATCACGCCCTTCGGCTCGCCGGTCGTGCCAGAGGTATAAATGATCGTCGCGAGATCGTCTGGCTTGACCATCAATGCGTCTTCGCGATAAGTAGTCAACGATTCTTTGGTCTCACCTTGCGCGCCGCGCTTCTCGACCTCGGCGATCGACATATTGGTGAGACCGGGAAGATCGTCGAAGCCGATCACCGTCTTGAGGGCAGGGAGTTGCGCGCGAATCTCTCTGATCTTTTCCGCTTGCGCTTTGTTGGAAACGAAAATGGCGACGGCGCCGGAATCCTTGAGGATGTAGGCGATCTGATCCGCGGGCAGCGTCGGGTAGATCGGAACGTCTGTGAGCCCCGCCGTCAAACACGCGAAATCCGCAATCGCCCACTCCGGCCGATTCTCCGCGAGAATCGCGACACGATCGCCGCGTCGCACGCCAAGCGATGACAAGCCACGCGCCGCGTGACGCACCCGGTCGGCGACCTCCGCGTGTGAGATGCTTCTGTAAGAGCCATCTCGCTTTACCTGTAGCGCATCGGGACGATTGTGCTTCGACACCGCGTCGAAGAAAAGCTGATTCAAAGTCCCTGGAGCGGGCCGAGGTCCGCCTTTGGCTTCAGTCAGCGCCATCGATTCCTCCAGAAATGGTCTAGCTGCCCGGCTCGAGCACAACGACAAGGCGCACGGGACTTCCCGCGACCTGCCCGCCTCGATACCTCGCCGTCGCGTTCACTACGATCGAATCGACCGTCGCGGTGAGATAGACAGGATGCAGCCGAATCTTTCTTCCCGCTATCCCACTGGCGTCAGTGGTGTCGACCACGGACGCCTTCCCGGACTCGTTGATAAGCTCGCTCAACCGGGGATCACTCTGCGAAACAATTGCGAAGCTGACGATGTAGGAGCTCACCGCACTGTCATTCGGCGCGACACCGTGCGTAAGCCTGACTGTGAGAACCTCGGATGTATCACGCGTCGTATCCGTAAGCACGTATTGCAGCGTGTCGCGATCATTGACGCCGACGACGAGATCCGGGCGCAGCGTCACGACGATGCGCTGGATCGCCTGCAGCGAGCCAACCGCCGCGACAATGCGTGCGGGCGTCGAGCGGAGGCTGTCCCCCACTGTGATGCCCGTCGCACTGTCCACTGTGATCCCTGAATCAGGCGACAGAAAATAAACGGGCGAGGGCGTAATCTCTTCGCCCTCGAAGTTGAACGCGCGGGCGACCGGATGAAACACGGCACCGGTTGTGTCGCGCAGCGTGTCGCCAAGGACGATCGATGGCACGGGCAGGGAATCAAACTGAATCGAGAGAACTGAAACGGAGCCGCCGCTGAGATCGGTGCAGGCGAACAAGCCTACTCCGACCGCGGCAAGAAAACTCAGAACGACGGGTCGCCGCATCAGACGAGTCGGTCCGCGAGTATCGTCGCGAGGTTGACGTACGCCTGTGCCGCGGCATCGGCAGGACTCCGCACGACCACCGGCTGACCAGCGGCGAATGCGTCGGCAGTCGCAACGGTGCGCGGGATCAAAACGTCGAAGACGATGTTGGCCGGGAGATGCTTCCTCACGTAATCAACTACCCGATCGCTGGCGGGATTGTTCGCCTCGTACATGGTCAGCAGGATTCCATCGAGCGTCAGGCGCTCGTTCGTCGCGACGATGTCCTGAATCATGCGCAGAATCTGCGGCGTCGTCTGAAGGGCCAGCGGCTCGCACTGCAGTGGGACGATCACGTGCTCGCTGGCGCCCAGGACTTTGCGAGTGATGGAGCCGAGCCCCGGCGGGGTGTCGACAACGACGACCTGGCACCGCTGCTCGGCCATCTGAAGCAATTCCTGGAGGACGTTCGTCTCACGAATGAGGCCCGCATACACCGCGTGATCTGCTTCGTCAGCGACGGAGCCGGCAAGAATTACCCGCAGCCACGGAAGAGCGGTCGGGAGAATTATTTCGCGGAGGCTGCGCTCACCATTGAGATAATCCGCAAAGCCGGCAGTCTCGTGACCGCGCGCCAGGCCGGAGCCGTAGCGCACGGATCCCTGGGGATCGACATCGATCAGTAGCGTCTTCATTCCCCGACGCGCGAACGCGGCGGCGAGATTTACTGCGGTGGTGGTTTTGCCAACTCCTCCCTTCTGGCTTACGACGGCGAGAACAGCTCCCATTTATTCCAGGATCCCTGGGTACTCACTCGTCTTCAGCTTCTGCCCGGTTGGCGGTGGCTCGGCGCTCTTCATTTCGTCGAGCGTTTTCTGCGCGTGCTTCACCCAGCGTTCGGCCTCGGCGCTGCGCGGCGGGTCCATGAGAAACGCCTCGAGATGGTACGCCGCGTCGCTGACTTCCCCGCGCCTCAAGAGGAGAAATGCAAGGCCGTAATGCGCGCCCGACAGCCTGGGCTCGATGGCGAGCGCGCGACGATAGCAACGCACGGCCTCGTCGAGCTGACCAAGCTTGGAGTAGGCAATCGCCATGTTCTGCAGGACTTTATGATTGTTGGGCTTTTGGCGCAGCGCGAGGCGATAGGATGTGAGGGCAGCATCGTAGTCACCCTGGCGTTCGAGGGCGAGTGCCTCGCTGAGGTAGTCGAGGTTGTCGGTCGCGGGTTTAGGCTTGCCGCCCGTGAGGCGATCCCAGAATGACATTTAGTCGAATCTACCGACTATGATGTGAGAGGGCTAGCTTAACCTAACTGCTTTTCCCCGAACAGTTTGAGAGCTAAATGTCACCGCGCAAACACACGATCGACGCCACCAAAGGCGTGCTGGAAATCGAATGGCCGTTCTTCGGCGAGATGTCGCGCGGGCTGGCTCTCAAGGTGGCTCGCGAGTACGACCCGGAGATCGTGATCGGGATCGCGACGGCGGGCGTGATCCCGGGTGCGGTGATCGCGGCGATCCTTGGGCGGGAGTTTCATTCGTTAGTGGTGAGCCGCAAATACCAGGCGGCCCGCGCTCGTCAGGCGCCCGAAGTCTTTGGCAGCGCGCCCAAGGAAGCGCGCGGGAAACGGGTTCTAATCGTCGATGAGACTTGCGACTCGGGCGATACCATGCGACTCGCGGTGTCGGCGGTTGCCGAGGCTGGAGCTGCGGAGATTCGGACGGCGGTTGCCTTTCGAACAGGTGCCTATGCTCCGGATTTTCATGCGATCGCCACGGAGAGTACGATCATCCTGCCGTGGGATCGCGAGATTTTAGTCGACGGAGAGTTACGACCGAATCCGCTTTACGCTGACGCGTTGGACTCGAGAGGTTGAGGCGTCGCTGCGGATTCTGAAGTGACGCGTGGCGGGTTGCCGGTAGCGTCGTTGCCGGTTCCCCGTGAACTGCGGTGCGAACTTTTCTGCCCGCCGTCCGGAGGGTCGGGCGCAATGCTCCTAAGTAGACCATGGAGCATTTTTCTCACTCGGACGGTTTGGTTGAGAAGACTTGAGAATTCTTCGCGCTCCATCACACCAAAATCATGGGCCAGCTGCAGGTGGTACTCCAGTTCGTTCGCCGAGTTGAGCGAGATGCGAATGAACTTCGCAAATTCCCGAGCCGTTTTCTGGCCGACGCCTTCAACCAGGTTGGTCGGAATGGACATGGCGGCTCGTAGCATCTGACTCTTGAGAGACAGATAATCAGAACCGCGGATTTGCTTGACGGCGCTGTGAATGTTGAGGACGAGGGCGTGGCTGACACGCCAAACTTCAAGCTGCCGAAAATCGCTCACTTGTGAAGCGTGGCAGCGCCATGGGTGCCGAACTCCATCGTTTTCACGCCAATCATCGCGGAGGACTGCAAATTGACGGCGCAGAGGGCTGTAAATTTACGGCGGGCCGAAAAGTTCGCACCGCAGTTCACGGGCAACCGGCAACGACGCTACCGGCAACCCGCAACGCGTCCCTTCTAGACGCCCGTAGTGGCCGCCACTAGAACTCTCCCGCCCCGATCGTCTCCCATCTGTCCCCTCTGGAAACCCGATCGTACGCGTGCTCAAGCATATCGGCATTTCCAGCAAGAAACCGGCACCTCGCCTCCGACCCAACGCTGCACTCGATCTCCATGACCGCGACGGGATAATCCGTGAGGCAGCCAAGAAATCCAGCTAGCGTCCCAGTGGTGAGATGGCATCCTCTCTCGCCTTCACCGTGGAGCTGCGCTTCCCAGCAGTCTTCGATGTCGATCACGGCGAGCGCATCGTGCAGCGAGCGAAACGTGACGCGCCCCCAGCCGGCGTTCTGAAAGAATTCTCCAGCGCGTTCCGAGAACTCGTCGATGCCAAGCTCCTCAGCCTTTTCCGATCCACGCTCGGCGAGCCACGTCTCGAATGCATCGAACAGCGAGCCCGCTCCGGCGTAGCCGGCTTCGCGCAGGGCGTCGGGGCCGCCACCGCTCGCGCCGGCGACACGCAGCCGCAGCTCGCGCAGGGTTCGTTGCGCGAGGCCTATTAACTCTGGAGTCTGGGAAATTGCCATGCGGTTTAGGACGATCTCACGAGGAAGATGTTGCGCGCGAATTCACTCGACGCAAGAGCTCGGCCTCGTCGATTATCTCGACGCCGAGTGACTTTGCTTTGTCGAGTTTGCTCCCCGCATCTTCGCCGGCAACGAGAAAATCCGTAGCCTTGGATACCGAGCCAGTCACACGTCCTCCGGCTGCTTCGATCGTCTGTGTTGCTTTGGTTCTACTCAAGGTCGGCAGCGTACCGGTGATGACGACCGTCTGCCCACTCAGCGGACCGCCCGCAACGACTGCTCGGGGTTCCGTAAAATTCACGCCGTGCGATCTCAGCTTCGCGACAAGTGCCTGACCGGCGCGGTCAGAAAAGTAATCGACCACGCCATCAGCGATCGTCGCGCCGATTCCGCGCACATTCAGGATGTCGTCCGCGGACGCGGCCATGAGCGCGTCCATCGTTCCGAAATGCTGCGCTAGTAGCTGCGCCGCAATCGCGCCGACATGGCGGATACCGAGCGCGTGCAGCAGGCGATGCAGCGGCTGCGACTTCGATGCGGCGATGGCCGCTATCAACGCGTCCGTACCCTTCTCGGCGTAACCTTCCAGCTCGAGGAGCTGCTCGCGCTTGAGCGCGTAGAGATCGCCGGGATCTCGTACCAGATTCTCGTCGACCAATTGCTGAATGCGCGCGTACGACAGCCCGCGAATGTCCATCGCGCCGCGCGAAGCGAAATGCACGAGGCCTTCGAGCTGCCGCCCTGGACACGCGACGTTCGGACAGTAGATAGCCGCTTCGTCTTCCTCGCGCGTTACCGGGGTGCCGCACTTTGGACACTTCTTGGGCATCCGCCATGGCTTCTCGCTGCCAGTGCGCTTCTCCGGCATCGGTGCAATGATCTGCGGAATCACCTCGCCCGCGCGTTTTAGCTGAACCCAGTCGCCGACGCGCAAATCCTTGGCGATGATCAGATCTTCGTTATGGAGCGTCGCGAGCTTGACCACGACGCCACCGATCTCCACCGGCTCGAGCACCGCGAATGGATTCAACGCGCCCGTGCGCCCCACGTTGACCTCGATCGCCAGCAACCTTGTCTCGGCGATGTCGGGCGCGAATTTGCGCGCGATCGCCCAGCGCGGCTCGCGCCCGCCGACGACGCCAAGCTCTTCCTGCAATCGCAGGGAATCGACTTTTACGACGCCACCGTCGATTGCAAAGTTGAGATCACCCCGAATCTTGTGCTCCAGCTCGTACGCCCACTTCTCGACTCCGTCGAGTGTCTTCGCGCATTTCCGGTGCGGCGCAACCGGCACTCCCCACTCGACGAGTGCATCGAGCAGCTCACTCTGTGTCTCGAATGGCAGTCCCTCGCCATCTGGAACCGCTACGGAATAGCCAAAAAATCTTAGCGGCCGCGACGCGGTAATCGCGGGGTCGAGCATCCGTAGACTTCCGGCGGCGGCGTTCCGTGGATTTGCGAACAACGGATCGCCGGCGCGAGCGCGCGCTTCGTTCATTTCCTCGAAGCGGTCGAACGGAAAGTAGACCTCGCCGCGAATCTCGATCCGACTCGTTGGCGCGCTCGAATGCAGTCGCAGTGGAACGTCGCGCACGGTGCGGAGATTCACTGTGACATCTTCGCCAATGATGCCGTTCCCGCGTGTCGCGCCCATCACGAAGACCTGGTTCTCATAGGTGAGCGCGACCGCGGTGCCATCGATCTTGAGCTCCGCGGTATACCCGGATTTCGCGACATCGTCGCCAGCGATCCGGCGCAACCGCTCCTCCCAGGCGCGCAGCTCTTCATCGTTGAACGCGTTTCCGAGCGAGAGCATCGGTCGCATGTGCTCGTGCTTCGCGAGCTGGCTCTGCGGCTCGGCACCTATCCTGAGCGTCGGTGAGTCAGGAGCGATGCACTCGGGAAAATTCCGCTCCAGCTCCTGCAGCTCGCGAAAAAGCTTGTCGTACGCGGCGTCCGACATTGTCGGACGGTCGAGGACGTAGTATTCGTGCGACGCGCGGGTGAGAACTACCCGCAGCTCGGCGGCACGATCAAGCGGAGGCGCGGGGGAAGTCTGCGGAGGCTGTTGCCCGCGGGGGCGAGCCGGGGGTGGAGCTGCCTTCTCTGCCTGCTTCTGGCTGTCTGACCTGCTCTTCGCCATCCGAGGAGTTGTTTCCTTTGCTCTGCGTATGTGCGTTGAAATCAGCGCTGTCGAAGCGCACCACGCGGTTGCGCCCGGTCTCCTTCGCGACATAAAGAGCGTCGTCCGACGCCTTCAATAGTGCTTCCTGATCCTTGATCCGCGGGTGGGGCGCCGCCGCCACGCCGCAGCTCATGGTCCGGCAAAGCATTCCGCCGGGGTATGTAAAGTTATGATGCGCTACCTTCTCCCGCAGGCGCTCCGCGAAGGTGACGGCGGAATCGAGTACGGTCCCCGGAAGAATCAGCAGGAATTCCTCACCGCCATAACGCCCGACGCGATCGATCTCGCGCGCTTCCGTCTTGAGGAGCTGCGCAAATTCCCTGAGCACCGAGTCGCCCGCCTGGTGCCCGTAGTTGTCGTTAACGCTCTTGAATTTGTCGATGTCGCACATCACGAGCGCGATCGGTTCGTGCAGACGAACGGAGTGCTGCCACATGTCGTGAAGCCGCTCCTCCAGCGAGCGGCGGTTTTCGATCAGGGTCAGTCCGTCGGTGAAGGACATTTGCCGCAATCTGTCGTTCAGATTCGACAACTCCTTCTCTCTGTCGGCGAGCGCCGTCTGGAGATCCTTTATGCGCAGCATCGCCAGGAGATGCGCTTCGAGCTCGGCGAAATTGATCGGCTTGGTGATGTAATCGTCGGCGCCCGCCCCGAGCCCCTCGACCTTGTTCTCCGTCGAGTCGAGCGCGGTCTGCATGATTACCGGAATGAAGGGCAGATTCTTGTTCGACTTGAGACGTCGCACGACTTCCATTCCATCCATCTTCGGCATCATCACGTCGAGAAGGATCACATCGGGGCAAATGCGCTCGACGATTTCGAGGGCTGTCTGACCGTCGTTGGCCCCATGCACCTCGTAGCCCTTGGCCTCGAGCCGAGCGCGCAGCAGCTCTACGTTGTCCTCGTGATCGTCAACGACGAGAACGCGTCTTTTCCTGTTACGCTCCATTGTTTTTGCCGAGGAAGCGTTGCACTTCCGCCACTACGGCTCTGGGCTCACATGGCTTGGCGAGGTACCCATCGCAGCCGACCTCCATCGCTTTCTCGCGATCGGACGCCAACGCGTGCGCAGTCAGCGCAATGATTGGAATTCCCTTCGTGGACGGGTCATGCTTCAGCACCTGTGTTGCCTCCCAGCCATCGATGATAGGGATGGAGATATCCATGAGGATCAAGTCAGGCTTTTCTGACCGAGCCTTGGCGATTCCTTCTTCCCCGTTCAGTGCTTCCGTGACTTCGTACCCGAAGTGCTTCAGAATCGTGGAATAGACAATACGATTGTCCTCGTTGTCCTCCACCAACAATACCATTTTACCTGAACTGCTCATTCAGTGACCTCGCACGGCTATTGCTGGGTGGGGTTTAGGGCAAATTTCTTACCACCCCTGAGCTAGGCTCCCATGTTCAATTCCCCAAGCCCGCCCAGACCGGAGCTGTCGGCGACCAAAGCGCCTCCTCCGGGATCGATTCCCCAGCCCTCCTCCGACGATAGTCGGCCGTACGAAATGGTTCCCGACTGGAACAACATCGGACTGTTTACAGTGGGAATCGCCGTCGGTGCCGTACTCGGAGCGGCGGTGGCGCTACTGCTCGCACCCGCGAGTGGTGACGAAACGCGTCACCGAATAACTCGCCGCGTCAGACGTCTGCGTGGAGACGAGGACGTGTGGGACGAGCTCGCCGCGGAGCTGGAGCGCGCGGCGAACGAGAGGGAAGAAGCTTCGCCTCGAGTCGAAGCTTCACTCGGCGCCGAAGTTTAGCTGCCCTAGAGAACTCCGCCGCTTCGAAGGCTAGCCGGCTCTCAGTCCAGCGTCCGCCTCGCCCTTGTAGTGGCGATCGTTGTAATCCCTGTTCGGGAGCTTCATCGCTGCCTGCCACTCCGCGCGCGCTTTCGCCTTGTCACCGGTGTCCCGATAGACTGCCGCGAGATCGACGTGATGGACGATTCGATCCGGCTCGGCGGCGACTGATTCCTCCATGTAGCGCTTCGCCTCCGCCCAGCTGGCCGTCTCGAAGATCTTTCCGCCGAGGAAATTTTTCGCGAGCATGCGAGTGAAGCCGCTGAGACGCATGACCTCGGCGTTCCACATTCCCATGACGTGCAGACAGCCGGCGTGTTTCGGATTGATCTTGAGACATTCGAGCGCGTGTGTGCGAACGTCACCCGCGTACCTGATGCGCGCCTTTGGACCCTGCGAGAGCGCGTTTTTTCCGAGCGCACGGGCGAGGTTGAAATGACCCTCGGCGTCGCCGGGATTCACTTCGACGGCGCGGCGGGCGTACTGTTCGGCGAGCTTGAATTCCTGTTCGCGCTTCTTGTCGTCCCGGTCGAACGATCCAAGGTCGACGGCCGAGCGCGATGCCTTCCAGAGCGCCTCGTAGTTCCTGGGATCTTCCTTGATCGCCGCCTCGTAGTGCTGCAATGCAGCGGTCGGGTTCATGGCGACGTATTCTTTGTCGCCGAGCGCGACGTGGTTGGCTGTCTGGGCGCCGGCGACTGATGCGGCGAGCAGCATTCCTGCAGACAGGGATTGAAGGACACGCATAGGCACTCCGATTACGAGGTGATTGTTGACCCGAACACATACCCCGGCTGGGCCTAAATGATCGTACCCCGTCTCATCGAGCGCAAACGCGATGGTGGGCGGCTCGAGCCAGCGGAGGTCAGGGAGCTCGTTCTCGCCTATTCCGAAGGCAGGGTGCCGGATTATCAGATGGCGGCACTGCTCATGGCAACGTACTTCCGGGGGCTCGATCGCGGTGAGATGAATGCACTGATGGAGGCGATGCTCGAGAGCGGTCGCAGACTCGATTTCTCGCGGCTGACGGTTCCGCGTATCGACAAGCATTCGACCGGCGGGGTCGGCGACAAGACGTCGCTCATCCTGGCGCCCTTGATCGCGTCGCTTGGCGTCGCGGTGCCGATGATGTCCGGCCGCGGACTCGGTCACACCGGTGGAACGCTGGACAAGCTCGAATCGATTCCGGGATTTCGAACGGCGTTGTCGTTGGAGGAGGCCGAGAATCAGGTCGCGAGAATCGGCTGCGCGATGCTGAGCCAGACCGAGGAGATCGTTCCCGCGGATCGGAAGATCTACGCGCTGCGCGACGCAACGGCGACCGTCGAAGTGATTCCACTGATCGCGGCCAGCATCATGAGCAAGAAGATTTCAGAGAGCCTCACGGGGCTGGTGCTCGACGTCAAGCGCGGATCGGGGTCGTTCCTGCCCGAGGTGGACGACGAGATCGAGCTGGCGCAGGCGATGATCGATCTGGGAGTGAGCCACGGCTGCCCGGTCGTCGCGCTGGTGACGGCGATGGATCGTCCACTGGGCTGCGCGTGCGGAAATGCTCTCGAGGTGGCGGAGGCGATCGAGGTACTCAAAGGCGAGGGGCCGCAGGATCTGGTGGAAGTAACTTTCGCCCTCGGCGCGGAGATGCTGGTTCTATCTACGCTCGCGCCGACGCGTGAAGCCGCGCGAGCGATGATGGACGGCGCGATAAGGTCGGGACACGCACTGCAGAAATTCGAGCAGATCATTGCGGCGCAGGGCGGGGATCCGCGCGTGCTCGAGGATCCGTCAGTTCTGCCTCGAGCGGAGCACACGATGGAATTCAAGGCGAATCGCGACGGCGTCGTAAGGTCCGTCGATCCGCGCACGGTCGGCTACGGCGTGATTGCCCTCCGCGGTGGACGCCGCAATATGGAAGACGAAATCGACCCGTCCGTCGGGTTCGTGATTACTGCAAAGCCGAAGGATCGCGTCATGAAGGGCCAGTCACTTGCGACGATCCATGCGGGCAGCAAAAAGGATCTGGACACTGGTCGCGCGGTGCTCGAGCAGGCGATCGTGATCGCTGATTCTGCCCTGGCATCTTTACCACTCGTTTCGCATCGCATCACAGCGGGGGGAGTCGAGCTGCTTGGTTAAAGGCTCGGAGTCAGTTCAATGCCAGCCAGCTTTACGCTCAGAGCAATCGTAAAAGTGGTCTCGCTGCTCGCGGGCGTCGCGACGAGTGAGGAACGACCGTTTGGCGGCCGACTGTTCGCGGATCAGCCCACTTTGGTCCACATTCGGGTCATTGACGATGTTTCGCGTCGTCCGCTGGCGAACGCCGACGTAATAGATCTGGACTCTGGACGCCATCAGCTCACTGGCGAAGAGGGCAACGCGACCTTGGTATTGCCAACTGCACGCGAACTTCGGTTGCGCGTCCGGCAACTCGGATATCAGCCCACCGATACCACCATCACTCAGGAGAATCAGCGGCTAGGCCGCGCCACCGTATTTGCCCTCCGAAAAATTGCCTACGTGATGTCGAGTGTGCGACTCAGTGGTCGCTGCACTACCGCGGAGGACTCTGGAGCGGCGGCGCTTTCAGCGTCGGTACTTGGACAGCTGAGACAAGCAGCGGAAAAAGCGGAGGAGTTCCGGCGTTCTTATCCCTTCGATGCAACCGTAGAGCGACGAACCGTCTCGGTTGGGCCGTCCGGAAAGGTATTGAGGGCAGTCACCGCAAAAGAAAAATTCCGCTCGGAAAGCTGGGAGGCGAGATACAGGCCTGGCGACATTGTCGAACACGCATACGACGGGAGTTTCAAAGTCCCACTTCTTTTTCTGACGACCGTCGCAGATTCCAACTTCTGGAGCCATCACTGCTTCGGCGTCCGTGGCATGGAGGGAGCACCTGGAAATCGCGCCATACGCTTGGAGTTCTCGCCCAATTCCGAGACTCGCGGACCGGATTGGGCCGGGTCGGCGCTATTGGATTCGGCGACAAGCTCCCTGCTGCGCGTCGAGTTTCGTGTGGTCGGATTACGCAATTCCGATCCACAGCGCATCGAAGGGTACACAACCTTCACCTCTCCATCGCCTTTCGTGATGTTGCCAGATTCAACCGTTGCCGCATGGTGGATTGCGGATCTCGAGCGCACCCCCGGCGTTGCAATGCCGAGCTACGTTCAGGGGCTGAAAGTAGTCGCGCTGAAGTATAGAAAGGCGAAACCACCAGCTATCCGCTAACACTTTACCAGCGACAGGACGCGCCACACATGACGAAATTCGCGAACATTCTCGAGACCGTTGGCAACACTCCCGTCGTCAGGATCGGCAGGCTCGCTCCGCCGAACGTCAACCTCTTCGTGAAAATCGAAGCGTTCAACCCGCTCGGCTCCGTAAAGGATCGGCTCGCACTCGGCATCATCGAAGACGCGGAACGTTCCGGCGCACTCAAACCCGGACAGACTGTCGTCGAAGCGACAAGCGGCAATACCGGGATTGGACTGGCGATGGTGTGCGCCGCGAAAGGTTACCCGCTGGTTGTGACGATGGCGGAGTCCTTCAGCATCGAACGCCGCAAGTTGATGCGATTTCTCGGAGCGAAAGTCGTCCTCACCCCGGCGCCGGAGGGCGCGACAGGAATGGTGCGCAAGACCATCGAGCTCGCGAAGAAGAACGGCTGGTTCTACACGAGGCAGTTCGAGAATGAAGCAAACGCCGACTATCACTCGCGCACGACGGCGCGGGAGATCGTCAGGGACTTCGAGGGCGAGCGACTCGACTACTGGGTGACGGGATTCGGAACCGGTGGAACTCTGAAGGGAGTCGCGCGCGTGCTCGCGAAAGAACGCCCAGAGGTGAAAGTCGTAGTTTCCGAGCCGGCGGACGCTCCGCTGCTCACGAGCGGCACGGCACAGGACCGAAATCCGGACGGATCACCTGCGTCGCGTCATCCAGCGTGGAAGCCACATCCAATCCAGGGGTGGAGTCCCGACTTCATTCCGAAACTGACCGGTGACGCGGTGGACATGGACCTCGTCGATCGTGTCATCACGATACCGGGAGCGCGGGCGATGGAATGCAGTCGACAGCTCGCGCGGCAAGAAGGGATTTTTGTCGGGATCTCCGCGGGCGGTACGTTCGCTGCGGCACTCGAGGTATGCGCAGAAGCGCCGAAGGGCGCGACGATTCTCTGCATGCTTCCCGATACCGGCGAGCGTTATCTGACGACTCCGCTGTTCGGAGACATTCTCGCCGAGATGAACGAGGAGGAGATGGCGATCAGCGCGGGTGCGTGACGAATCAGCGCCTATCGGGGCAGCAGCTCGAGGGTTGTTGCCTCGCGTTGCGCTTCGCCGAATCCGCGAACCCATTTCTCTGATGCCTTGGTGTTGTACTTCGCAGCAAAGGCTTCAGTAACTGCGTGACGCAGCCGTGCGCTCCGGAGATGCGCGGCGCGGATGGGAATTTCCTCTGCCGCGACTGAGATCGAGCCCCTCGGCTGCTTTCGAAACGCGCGATACCACCCCGTTGGCTTGTCATTCCAGGACCTGACAAAGACTCGGCGATCGACGACCACGACCCAGACGCCAGTGTACCGATGCTCACTCCCGGAACGGACGCCGAGGATCTTTGCATGCTCCAACACTTGCAGCTTGGAATCCGAAAAACGACGCAAGGTGGTCATCGTGCGAACTCCCCATAAGTGTTTGTGATCACAGCCTCCTCACTAACATCTGCCCCTTGGCGAGTGCGTTTGCCACCTCTGGCGAGTCGCGTATCTCCGGAAACGGAACTGGCTCCGGCGGATCTTTCTCCGCGGGAAGAATCGCGCGCTCGAACCACGCAACGTCGTGCCACGCCCCGAATTTGTAGCCGACGTGCTTGTAGACCCCCACACGAGCGAAGCCGGCTCGAAGGTGCATTCCTTCACTCGCCGGGTTTGGGAGTGTGATCCCGGCGTACGCGTTGCGATAGCCCTGTAAGGCGAGAATATCGAAGAGCGAAAGGTAGAGCGCTGTTCCGACGCCGCGACGGTGTGCCTTCGTGCTCACGTAGACGGCTGTGTCCACCGACCACCGATATGCGGCGCGATCACGGTGCGCCGTGGCGTACGCATAGCCGATACATTCGCCCGCTGATTCGCACACCAGCCATGGATATTTCTGGAGGACCGAAGAAATGCGGGAAGCGAATTCATCCGGCGTGGGCGGAGCCAGCTCGAACGACGTCGAGCGCTCCAGAACTGCCGGCGCGTACACCTCGGCGATCCCGGCCGCGTCGTCGACGCCGGCGACGCGAATGATTGGGCTCACGCTCTCTGCCTCCAAGCCCAACTCTCGGTCATTCGACGGCAGCGCCCGCACCTGACAGCAGGTCGCGCAGGATCGAACGATGACATTTTGTTTCGTCGACGCAGTAACATCCGACTGAAAAATCGGTCTGGTGCGAGAGCGCCGCGAGAAGTGAGACCAGTCGTTGGGCGGCGGGCTGCCGCATTTGCCTCCGGTATGCCTTCTCGTACTTCGCCCATCGCTTTGGTGTGAACGGCTCGGATAACGCCCAGGACACCAAGTCACCAGTCGGTGCGAGCTCTGGCAGCCAGACGTCGAAATAGTCGAGACGTGCGTAGTCCTCCTTGCGCACGCCACGCGGAGGTCGGCGCACTGTACCGAGTCTTAGTCCTTCACCGGTGGCCCGGGGTTGGCCGAGCCTCACGACTCTGATTGCCACTACTCCTCCTCGAGACGCGCGAGCAGTTTCTTCGGCGCTGTCATCCGATATCCATCATGATGACTGTCCCGCCCGATCACGCAGCGGCTTCTTCCGCTTGCTGAATGTGACGATGCTCGTGTCGCGCGACGATTACGATCGCCGAGTACGCGTTGTACTTCATGCGTCCGCCGAACGGCGACACGATCTTTACGCGGTCGAGCGGCAGGCCGTCAGCGGAGCGAATCAATGTGATGAGCTCCGCCTGGAGGCGCACGAAATCCGACAGCAGCTCCTCGGGCGTTTCGCCGCCCTTGGGTCTGAAGGGAGGTGTCGTCTTCACCCGTCCAATTCTGAATTTGCCGATGTGATGGAGCGGGCCAATCATCATCGACATGAATCGTCCGAGCAGATCGAGCCGATAACGTTTCGTCGGCCCGCCGAGCCCACGGGCGCGAGCGATCGCGTCGCGCAGGAGTGGAACGTATGCACGTGACGTAAGGTTCAAATGCTCGACGCAATCCGCGGCCGACCAGCGGTCGTTGCCCGGGCGCCGGGACCACGCATCGGCAGCGACTGTGTCCGCGAGCCGGCGAAGCTTCGACTGCGCTGACTCCAGGGAATCGACAACGGCTGCTAACTGCTTTTGCATTGTGGCCCCAACCTCCGAGACACTAAGCTTCCATCGTTGCGGTCGCCGGTGACGCACGGTTAATTGGTGCGCTGGACCTCGTCAAATCTGAATACGAGCGAACTGCCATGATGCTTCCAGGATTGCCGTCCCGCCGGGTCAAACTCGCGCCTGCTTTCTGCGTGCTGTTGATCGCCGCGTGCAAGCTGACTAGTGACTCACCCAGGCCATACATCATGGCCATTACGAGCCCCGAGCCGCAAACGACAGCGGTTGGCACCGCCCTGCCGGCGCCGCTGGCGGTCGCGGTTGTCGACCAATATGGCGTCGCGATGTCTGATATCACGGTGACCTGGGCGATCACCGCGGGCGGCGGAGCTCTGAGCGCGACGTCCACGCAGACCGACGAGAACGGCAGGGCCTCCGTGACGTATACCGCCGGCACCACCGCCGGGACTGCGACGATCACTGCGACGGTCGCAGGTCTCGGAACGCTGACGTTTACCGAGACGATAACGCCCTAGACCCGGGCCGGTCACCGAAATCGGGGAGGGGCGGGCGCCAACACCCGCGTCTCGCCGAGGACCTCCAAACGCGTGCTGCGAACGTCGTCGGAATTTGTGCCGACGAAAACCGTGAAAACCCCGGGCTCGATCACTCTGCGCATGTCCCGATCGTACAAAGCGAATGCATCGGGTGGTAGCCGGAACGCAACGGTGCGCGTTTCACCCGGTTGAATCGTCACCCGCTGGAACGCCTTCAACGCCTTCACCGGCTCCGCGACGCTCGCGACATCGTCACGCAGATAGAGCTGGACGACCTCGTCGCCGGCGCGGTCGCCCGTGTTTTTCACATCCACTGACACCGATAACGAATCGCCAGCGCGAATCGCCGGGCTGGATAGTCGGAGATTCGAATACGCAAACGTCGTGTAGCTCAGGCCATAGCCGAATGGAAATAGCGGCGTCCACGGTACGTCCAGATACTTCGATGTGTATTTGTTCGCCGAGTCCGCCGGGCGTCCGGTGTTGCGGTGGTTGTAGTAAATGGGGATCTGCCCCGTGGCGCGCGGGAAAGTCGCCGGAAGCTTGCCGCCAGGATTGTAGTCGCCGAACAAAACATCCGCGACGGCATTCCCGTGTTGATTTCCGAGGAACCAGCTCTCGACGATTGCCGGCGCGTTTCGTACGACCTCAGGAATCGCGAGCGGCCGCCCATTCATTAGTACGACGACGACAGGCTTGCCAACGGCTCCCGGAGCCGCACGTACAGCACGAATGACGGCCAGCGCGAGATCACGCTGCGACCCCGGCAGCTCGATCGACGCACGATTAGCTGCTTCGGCGCTCATGTCCTCACGCTCGCCAAGCACCAGGACGACTGCGTCGGACTCAGTTGCTGCGGCGCGCGCCGCTGCAAAACCACTGCTGTCCGTGGTGTCGACCGGTGCTCCGCGGACGCTGAGAATCCGCGCGCCGGAGCCTAGCGCGCCTCGAATCCCGGCGAGGACGGTGACGGCTTCCTCCGGCCGACCATCCGCGGCCCAGTTGCCGAGTGCGGATCGACGGTCATCAGCAAGCGGACCGATTACCGCGACAGTTCGCAGATCTTTCCGCAGCGGAAGCGTCCTGTTCGCGTTCTTGAGCAGCACGATCCCTTCGCGCGCTGCCGCCCGCGCCGCTGCGAGGTGCTCGGGGGCCAATGTGTAGCGACGTTCACGCGCCGTGTCGTTGAATCGAAACGGGTCGCTGAACAATCCGAGCGCGTATTTGACGCGCAGAACTCGCAGGACCGCTGAATCGATCATTGCGATCGGAACTCGTTGCGACCGCACTGCCGCGGCCAGGCTGTCGGCGTAGACGGCGTCGGACATGTCGACGTCCACTCCGGCGCGGATGCCGAGTATGCCAGCGGCGCCCCTATTGGCGGCGACGCCATGCGGGATCAGCTCGCCAATTCCTCCCCAGTCGCTAACGACCAACCCATTGAATTTCCATCGGTCGCGCAGCACATCGCGCAGCAGCCAGTCACTCGAGTGCGCGGGGACTCCGCCGATGTCGTTGAACGATGCCATCACCGTCGCGACTCCAGCACGCACGGCTGCCTCGTACGGCGGCAGATACGTCTCCCAGAGTGTGCGCTCTGACAGCTCCACCGAATTGTAGTCGCGCCCGCCTTCGGCCCCGCCGTATGCGGCGAAGTGCTTCACAGTGGCGAGCATTGCATCGGCGGCACCGAGATTCGTCCCTCCGTCGCCGCCCTGGAATCCGCGAACGCGAGCGGCTGCCATGACGCTGCCGAGGTGCGGATCTTCGCCCGCGCCCTCGACGATGCGACCCCACCTTGGGTCGCGCGCGATGTCGACCATCGGCGCGAACGTCCAATGAATTCCATGCGCCGTCGCTTCAACCGCTGCCTGGTGCGCGGTAAGCTCGACGCGCGCGGAATCGAAGCTCGCTGCCTCGGCGATCGGGACCGGATAGATGGTGCGAAACCCGTGAATCACATCGAGCGCGAACAGCAGCGGGACCTTGAGACGCGACTCATGGGTCGCGATACGCTGCAGCTCGCGCGTCGTCGCGGCGCCAAAGATTCCGAGAAACGATCCAACTCCGCCCGCCCGAATCAGCGCCTCGCCGCCTGGCGGCGCACGCGGGCCAGTCTGGCTGCCTGCGCCCGGTAAAAGATTGAGCTGCCCGATTTTCTCCTCGAGCGTCATGACACGCAGGATGGAATCGGCGAACTGTGACGCGCGCGCCGACGCGATTGGGGATTCCCGCGGGGTCTGCGCGTGCAGAGTGCTCGCGAAAGCGAGTAGACAGGCAAAAACCTTGGTGAGCCGCACGCCGGTGTGCTCGTAATCGCGGCTCTTGTAGAATTCGTGCGCTTCGGTTCGGCGGAGTGCTGAGGTCAGCGAGATTCGCTTGGCGCCGTGCTGTCGTGCCCAATCTTCGGCACGTGCGACGAGTGCTGATCCCACGCCTCGTCCGCGCGCACGCTCGTCCACGACAAGCGTCGTTAACCAGGCGATCGGCTCGCCCGCGTGCATGGATTGAAAGAGATGAACGGTCACCACGCCGACGACAACCCCGTCGTCTTCCGCCACGAGCACGACAGTTCCGGGCCGCGCGGAAAGCTTCTCGAGACGCGGCGGAATGTCGTCAGCACTTGTAGGATATCCGAGCTGGTGAAGCAATCTGCCGAGCGCCTCGGCGTCGCCCGCCGCCGCGGTTCGGATTTCGATGGCGTCCGTCCGGATCAGGTCAGTCAGCGAGCGGGTACCTCCGATGGACGGTCGCCCTCGTGCCGCGCAGCAGGCTGATCGCCGCGCGTGACCTTCTCGAGCGCGGCGAAGATTCCGTCAGCGCCTGGATTCACATCCGTCGGGGACAGATAACTCCAGCGAATGTCGCCGGCGCCGTCGATCACGAATAGCGCGCGTGAAGAAAAGCCGTTCTGTCGATCGTACGCGCCGTACCGGCGGGACACTTCTCCCTTCGGCTCGAAGTCAGCCAGCAACGGAAAGTGGATGTTGCGCGCTTCGGCGAACGCTTTGTGGCACCAGACTCCGTCGACGGAGATTCCCAGTATCTGCGCGCCGTACTCGGCGAATTCCTCGAGCATCTCATTGTAGAGCGCGATCTGATCGCCGCACACCGGACTCCAGTCAGCCGGATAAAACGCAAGCACCAGCGGCCGCCCCTGAAAGTCGGCGAGCGAATATGAGCGGTCAGGCGTGGATTGCAGGGTAAAGGGTGGCGCGTGAGTTCCCGCGGCGAGAATCGTATCGGCGCCTCCATCTCGGCTCTGCTCGGCCGTCATTTCTTTTCTCCTCGTGATCAACGATACTGAGTGCAGCAACAAACGTGCTGGGGTCGGGTTCGTAAAATGCCAGTGAAGCCGGCCCAGCGAGCGGCGCAAACAATGCAGGCCCAGTAGAGTGTTTCCCTCGACCAAACCATCATGCATTCAGCCGAGCTCGTAGTACCAGTGACCGATCGCGACCACGCAATCGGTCCGGCAAGCGCCGCCATCACGCTCGTCGAGTACGGCGACTTCGAGTGCCCGCACTGCCGTCGCGCTCATCCCATCGTTCAGAAAGTCCGGCGCCACATGGGCGACCGGCTCCGCTTCGTCTTTCGAAACTTCCCGTTGTCGGAGGCGCACCCGCATGCACAGCACGCCGCCGAAGCGGCCGAAGCAGCGGGCGCGCAGGGACGATTCTGGGAGATGCACGACCTGCTGTTCCACAACCAGGACGCGCTCGAGGACGACGATCTCGTCAATTACGCTGCCAAGCTCGGAATCGATGCTCAGCGCGTCGCGCACGAGTTGGCAGCCGGGACCTACACACGGAAGATCCGCGACGATTTCCGCGGCGGGATTCGCAGCGGTGTGAACGGCACGCCGACTTTTTTTATCAATGGCCTGCGTTACGATGGGAACTGGGCCGTTGTGGAAGAATTCGTCCAGGTTTTGACAGAGGCAGCTGCCCAAGTACACATCGGCGCACCCTGAGCTGCGGACTGACAAACCGGCGTAGTCGATGAGCAACGACCGACTGAACGCCTTCAGCGATGGAGTGATCGCGATCATCATCACGATCATGGTCCTGGAGCTGCGAGTCCCACACGGCTCCGACCTCAGCGCGCTGAATGAGGTGACACCTGTCTTTCTCACCTACATCCTTAGCTTCGTCGTCATCGGCATCTATTGGAACAACCACCATCACATGTTCTATCTCACGGAACGGGTGACCGGTGGGATACTGTGGGCCAACCTCCACTTGCTGTTCTGGCTATCGCTGATGCCGTTCGTCACTGGGTGGATGGGAGAAAACCATTTCGCTCCCATTCCGACCGCACTTTACGGCTTCGTGCTGATGATGGCTGGAGTCGCGTATTACGTGCTCGAGCACACGATCATCCGCAGCCAGGGCATAAACTCGCGGCTCGCGGAAGCGGTGGGCGGTGACCTGAAGGGAAAGATCTCGGTAATTCTCTACATGGTAGCAGTCCCGCTCGCTCTCATATACGAGTTCGTTTCTTACGCCATTTACATCGGCGTCGCTCTAATGTGGCTTATCCCCGATCGAAGAATCGAGACGTTGTTCAACCGCGCCGTCGAGGAGGAGCAGCAAGAGCAACAGCAGCAGCAGAGGAAGAGGAGTAGGTGGCGATCGTCTGCTCCGCCGACTGCCTGACCAGATCGTCGCGCTGCGCAATTGCGCAAACGAGCGTCGGGCCGTACCGTAACAGCATGTTTATTCCCTTCGAGTGAGGTAGCCTATGCATCGCAGAAGTCTGGCAGCACTTGGATTTTCCATCCTGATCGCGGCGGCGTGCATCGACAAGCCCGCATCGATCGTAGCACCACAGACCGCCAACTTGATCGTGAACGGCGAGCCGACCGGTAACTCTTATGGCAACGTCGGCGCGCTGTTATTCGACTTCTTCGATGACGGAATTACCGGCGACGACGAGTGGTGCACCGGCAGTCTCATCACCCCAACGGTTTTCCTGACCGCGGCGCACTGCATCGTCACGCCCTATACGCCGCCCGGAACGCAGTTCTATGTCTCCTTCTCGCCAGACCTGTTCTCGAAGTTGAAGTACGTCGCGGCGACCAGCTACGTGTATGATCCCGCATACGGACACGATCAAGCGAACCTCCACGACCTTGCGCTCGTCTTCCTTCCGAACAACTCCACGCGAGGAATCACGCCACTCCATCTTCCCGGCGCGGGCGCATTGGACAAGCTCAAGGCAAGTGGCGCGATCAACGACCTTCTCTTCGTCAACGTTGGCTACGGCACATCATCGACGCGCACCGGCGAGCCTGGCTTCCCGTTCGACGGCATACGCAGCACTTCCAAATCAGAATTCATGGGACTGCAGCCCACCTGGCTCGGTCTTCTCATGAACACCAACGCCACCGGACTCGGCGGCGACTGCTACGGCGATTCTGGCGGTCCCAAGTTCATCGATGGCGACAAGACGACCATCTACGCCACTGTGACGACCGGCGATTATCCGTGCCGTGCGACGACGTGGGATTGGAGACTCGACACTCCCGAGGCGCGAGCCTTCCTCGGCAAGTACGTGACGCTGCCGAACTAGCTCCGATCGCTGAAAGAAGAGCCCGGCATTTGTAGCCGGGCTCTTTTGCATTCGCGATGACAGCGCCGCGGTTTTTTTTGATTTTGCTTCTGCCACCTTATTTGGGTCGCTAATTTCCGCGCATGACATCACGACGTGACTTCCTGATGCGCGCTGGCCAATACGGCCTCGCTTTCTCGTTGGCTCCTTCGACATTGCGCGATCCGTTTCGCAGCCGCTCGTCGTTGCCCGCGACACCTGAAGCGCTCAGGCATGGGATTCTGCCCAGGCCAGTGTCGCCCGATCTCTTTTCCGCTTTGCGCTGGCGCATGATCGGCCCATTCCGCGGCGGACGCGTCGCCGCCGCCACTGGAGTCCCCGGCCGTCCCAACGAATTCTATTTCGGCGCCGTAAACGGCGGCGTCTGGAAAACGATAGATGGCGGGCGAATCTGGTTTCCGATCTTCGACTCGCAATCGACCTCTTCGATCGGCGCGATTGCCATCTCCCCATCTGATCCGAACACAGTCTACGTCGGCAGCGGTGAGTCGACGCTGCGAGACTCTGTTGGCTACGGCAATGGAGTCTACAAGTCCACCGATGCCGGAAAGACGTGGACGCATCTGGGACTCGACGAAACACATCACATTGGCAAGATCGCGATCGATCCAAAAAATCCGAACAATGTTTTCGTCGCGGCGATCGGAAAGCTGTATGCCGCGAACCCTGAGCGCGGACTCTTTCGCTCCCGCGACGCCGGTCGCACCTGGCAAAAGGTCCTCGGCGACGAAAATGTCGGCGCGGTCGAGGTCGTCATCGATCCTTCCAATTCTCAGATCATCTACGCGGGGATGTGGAATACGCGCCGGCCGCCATGGTTCACCTACGCGCCGACAAACGGTCCGGGCGGCGGAATATTCAAATCGACGGATGGTGGCACCACCTGGACGCGGCTGACGAACGGATTGCCGAAGGAAGCAATTGGACGGACGGGCATCGCCGTCTCGCCGACGAATCCAAATCGTGTCTACGCCATCGTCGACTGTCTCCTGCCCGAGGCGCCGGCGCAAATCGAGCCGCCGCTCGGCACACCCGCTCCGCAGCCGGCGCCGGCCGGTGCGCGTCCCTCGAGCCCGCCGCCGGGCCAGGGCGGGTTTTTCCGGTCCGACGATGCCGGTGCAACCTGGACTCGGCTGTCCAACGATCCGGCGCTGTGGGGACGTGGCTGGTACTTCGAGAAGATCGCTGTAGATCCGACCGATCCCGACACCGTCTACGTTCCGAACGTCGCCGTCAATCGCACGATGGATGGCGGCAAGACGTGGGTCGTCCTGCGCGGGTCACCGGGCGGAGACGACTACCATCAGATATGGATCAATCCGGCCGATCCGAACACGATGATCGTCGCGAGCGATCAGGGTGCGATCATCACGCACAACGCGCGGGCGCGTGACCCACGCGAGGTCACGTGGACGTCGTGGCTGAATCAGCCGACGGCGCAGATCTATCACTTGTCCATCGATCCGCGCTTCCCCTACTGGGTCACCGGCGCGCAGCAGGACTCGGGAGCGATTGCCGTACGCTCGCGCGGAAAATTCGCCGAAATTTCGATGCACGACTGGGAGCCGATCGCGCCGGGCGGAGAGAGCGGTTACACGGCGGCCGATCGGCTCAATCCGGGCGTGGTCTACGGCGGTGACGGTCAGCGATGGAATCTCGATGCGAACATTCCCGTCGAAGGTACGACGCGTCCGACCTCACCCGAGCCGGCGCGCAGCGACTGGACGCAGCCGCTTGTGTTCTCGAAGGCGAACGAGAGGGATCTGTACTACGCGAATCAGTTCGTCTTCAGGACGAACGATGGCGCCAGGACGTGGAAGCAGATCAGCCCCGATCTAACGCGCCAGGAGATTGTGATTCCGCCAACGCTCGACGCCACTGCTGCCGCGGCGACGGATCGCAATGGGAAGCGCGGCGTGGTCTACACGATTGCGCCGTCGCCGTTACGGGCCGCGTTGTTGTGGGTCGGCACGGACGACGGCCTGATTCACGTTTCGCCAGATGGCGGTGCCAATTGGCAGAACGTAACGCCGAGCGCGATCACGCCGTGGAGCCGAGTGACGACGATGGAAGCTTCGCACTTCGACGTGGCTACGGCGTACGCGAGCGTCGATCGCCACCAGCTACAGGATTTCGACCCTTACGTCTATCGAACTCGCGACATGGGACGGTCGTGGCAGCGGATCACGAAGGGATTGCCGACGGGCGTCTACGTGCACGTAGTGAAGGAAGATCCCGCGCGTCGGGGATTGCTCGTCGCGGGTACGGAGCGCGGAGCTCACGTCTCGTTCGATGATGGAGACAACTGGCAACCGCTGCAGCTCAATATGCCGGTCACGTCCGTGCGCGATTTCGAGTTTTACGGAAACGATCTCATCGTCGCCACACATGGGCGCGGCTTCTGGATAATCGACGACATCAGTCCGCTTCGTCAGATGAGTGATGTGGTAACGCGGGATGACGCGTATCTCTTCAAGCCTGGCGACGCGTTTAACTACATCGAGGGAAGCGACAACGGAACGCCGCTGCAGAAAGATGAGCCGCAAGCCGAGAATCCGCCGAACGGCGCGATCATCGACTACTACCTGAAGCGACCTGCGACTACAGCAGTGACGATCGAGATCCTCGATGCAACTGGAGCGGTGGTCCAGACCTTCTCGAGCGACGCGAACGCTCAGCGCGCGCCGGCCAGTCGTACCGCTGCTGCCGCTGCGCCGGGACTTCCAAGGGTGTCACCACTCTGGCAGTCCAGACCGGAACCGCTCGCGACGAGCGTCGGAATGCATCGCGTCGCCTGGAATCCAGTTCGCCAGCGGCCGCGTGGAGCGCCGCCCTCAGATGAAGGCGGTCCGCTCGACACGCGCTACATCGGAGCATTCACGGCGCGACTCACAGTGAACGGCAAAGTCTACACGCAGGCATTCACCATCAAGCGCGATCCGAGGATAGGCTAAACTGCAAACTCAGAACTACAACAGGTAGTTCTGAGTTTGTAGTGTGTAGTTCGCCTCCCGCCCTTAATCCCCTCTCGTCCGCGTGACGCTGATGTTCCGTCCGCAGAACGTTCCGCTCACTGTCACACTGCGCTTGCTCGGATCGTAGACCGAGGTGAGATCGACACCACACGTGCCTGACGCTGTCGTGCCCCTCGTCCAGTTGAAGCTGCCTTTGTGTGTCTGAGTCTGCAGTCCGGACGGTCTCCACGCGACGAAGCTGAATGTCGAGTGGTACGCAATGTTGGGATTACCGGTCAGCGTGATGATACTGCCGTCCTTCGCTTCGAACGCACACGCCGCATCGGTTCTCGTGGCGTTGGTCTCGAGGGAGAGATTCCCGGCCGATCGGTCAGCGGTCCCGGTTGTACTGCCGGCAATCGTCACATCACCGCCCTTCGGGCAATTCGACTTGAATGAAAACTCGCGGCTGATCGGCGTCGGTACCGTTACCTCGCTGTTGGAGCCGGGCGCAGTCGAGACGGAGAACGAAGCGCCGAGCACGAAGTTGCCGAACGCATTCGCAGACGCGTCGTCGATATCTGCGGCGAGCTGGGCGGCTTCCGATTGGGAAAGACGAGAGGCCGATGGTTCCGTAGATGAGTCGCAGGCGGCGACACCAACGAGCAGGCCCACTGCGCTACAAAGAAGAAGCGGATTGCGTGTCATAGCATACACTCCACAGTAGAGAGTCTGGTCTGAGTAGACGGACGAGCTGACAGCCCGTTAATACTCCCGCGTCGCTGGTTTCGTGCCCACCGGCAGTTAAGGGCTTCTACGCTGCGCGAACAGCCAGGTCCAGAACTTTGGGGACGCGTACGCAGGGTCCCAGGAATTATGCCCGGTACCGGGAACCTCCGAGTATTGAACCGGCGCACCTGCGGCTTGCAGCGCGGCGAATGCCTTCCGCGATTCGTCCACCGGAACTACGGGATCGACCTCACCGTGAAAAATCCAGGTTGGTGTTTGGCGAAGCTGGCGGGCAAGCGCCGCGTATGCCTCGCCGCTGTCGGCGGGCACGACCGGCTGCGCAGTCTTCCAGAATTGCGCTGAAATCCACGCGCAAATAGGCGCGATCGCCGCGAAGCGTTTTGGATTTCTGTACGCCACATACCACGTGCCGTTGCCCCCCATCGAAAGCCCGGTGAGATAGATCCTCGTCGGATCGGTTTGATATTCTCGCGTCGTCTGATCGAGCGCCATCATCGCGACTTGCGCGAGAGTCCCCGTCCACGATGAATCGGAGGTTGCCTGCGGAAATACAGCGATTGCGGGGAAGCGCGCGGCGCTCTGTCTTATCGCTGACGCGAGCCCAACCTGCGTCTGCATGAATCCATCGCTGCCACGCTCGCCGGCGCCGTGGAGAAAAAGAATGACCGGCCACCGCTCGCTGCGCGTGTAAGACGCCGGAACGAAGATCTGATATTTGTAGGTCTGACCGCCTAAGCTGATCGAGCGGTTGAGGAAACCGGTTTCCACCGCGGACTGGGTTTGACCCGCCACGAACGAAGGTACGAGAGAGAAAGTCAGGCCGAGAGCAAGCGCGTGGATTCGCATGACGCCTCGTGGAAGTCGGAAAGTCACGAACAATCGACAATACTCGCTTGCCAATGTGCGAGCCCGCTGCGGACAGGTCAAATCGACTGACTGTCCGTGCTCTAACGCACTTTCTCGACGATCCAGCTTCCTGCGCGCGAGGGAGCGGGCCGAATCGCCCAACCCGCGTTCAGTGTCAGTGCCCACCCGTCACCGCTTACCTGGGTCGCGTCCGGCGGGATCGATGACGCCGGCGCGCCAACGGTGATCGTAGAGAAATCATTTTGCACTAGCACCCCACCCCGCTCGACGGTGAGCTTGCCCCACGGCGCCGAGAAGTTTCCCGAGGGATAGACAGTCGATTTCAGATCGAAGCCGACCAATTCCGTCGGGTCGAAGCTCCAGGCGAGCGAGTCGGTCGATTGACGCAGGGTTATCGTCGGCCCTTCGGCGAGTCGAGCGCGGTAAGCACGCATTGCGGGTGCTCGAGCGGAGTCGCGGGCGGCTTCCGCGCGATCGACTTCACTCCAACCGTATTCCTGCGCCCGCAATCGCGCGGCCGCCGCCAGATTGCGGGGCGGTTGGAAGTGAATTGCTTGCGCGAGCAGAATTCCGAGATCGCGCTTGATGCGGACCGTATCACGCCAATTGGGGGCAAATCGGTCGAGTAAAACGCCAAGGGCGGGACCGGTCCCGTACGCGAAGGCTCGCACGAAACTGGATGTGTTCTCGTAATCGCGGACGTATTTGGCGACTCGCGCGACGCTCTCGCCCGTCAGCTGCATCGCCAGGCGTTGCCCTGTGTATTCGGCGAGTCCCTCCTGGATCTCGAGAGTCGCCTCGAGGCTGTCGCTGCCCGGATAGAGTGAACGACGCTGGGCGCGGAAGGTGAGCGCGGATTCGACGTGATGGCGAGCGTTCGCGAGATCTGGTAACGCCTCGAGCGCCGCGGCGAGTGCGCGGTACTCTAGTCGAAGCCAGGTACGTCCGGCTCGCATGTCGAGCTGGTTGTTGAGCGCGTCGGGCTGTCGAAGTCCGAGCGCCGGCTGCTCGCGATGAAAGACTTCGTGCATCACGAGATCGGTTCGCGCGAAGCGGTCGGCGGGGAGGGGAAGCGCAACCATCGTCCACGAACGGTTACCCCAGGAAAACGAAGTGTTAGCGATGTACTGATTCGCGGGCAGGGTCATGACAAACACCTCGCCGAGCTTGAGATGGTGGCGGCCAGGGACGGTGTCATTCGCGAGCACGAGCCGCGTCTGCCGATCGACGAGCGCGATCGGCCCGCACAGACTTCGTCTCCACAGCGCCCCGGCGTCGGCCTCGCAAGCACTCTTGGCGTCACGCAGCGCCGACAGCGCGCGGGCGGTGTCCAGCTCCTGGCTTACTGCAGCGGCGGGAAGGGCGAGAAAGGTCGTACCGATCCAAAGGAACTTCGGCGGCGGGAAGTGCATCGTTGTCCTCTCTAGATGGGGATGGGGGACGGGGGATGGGGGAGGGGGGGATGCGATTCGTAAATGGCGGTTGCAGTTCCGCATCCCTCATCCCTCATCCCTCTTCCCCCCATCCCACCTCACTGCCATTCTATTGACATTGTGTCAACCCATTGACATAATGTCAATAGATGCATGTGGACCTAAGGCAGGGAGCGCTCGATGAAAAAGCCCGGACTGGACCAGCTCGGACGCCGAGAGCGGCAGATCATGGAGATCATCTACCGACGTGGTCGCGCGAATGCCGCGGAAGTGCTCGCTGACCTCCCCGATCCACCAACCTACACCGCCGTGCGCGGCATGCTGCGACTGCTCGAGAGCAAGGGTCACCTGCGCCACGAGCAGGACGGCCCACGCTACGTCTACTTCCCAACCGCTGATCCCGACCGCATCAGTAAATCAGCGGTACGGCATCTAGTCCGCACGTTCTTCGATAACTCTGCCAGCTCCGCCGTTGCCGCGATGGTCGGCATGTATGAGGATCGCTGGAGTGACAAGGATCTTGACCAACTCGAAAAGCTGATCGAAAAGGCCCGTGGGAAAGGAGGTGCATCATGAACGCGTTCGTGCCCGCATTACTCGTAAAGCTCACGTTGATTCTGGCAATCGGACTCGCGCTCGCGGCGAGTTTCCGCAACTCGTCTGCATCGCTCCGTCACATGATCCTCTTCGCGACGCTTGTCAGCGGCTTGGCGCTGCCTGCCGCGATGCTGCTAACGCCGCGCTGGAACGTCCCGGTTTTGTCCGCTGCGTCTCCGACGCGCGTGGAACGTCTGACTGCCCCTGAGGTCAAAACCTTCAGCGATGCCGCGCCGCTAGACAGAACAGGAGCGCTGCCTACAGCACGAGAGAACGCCCTCCAAATTCCCGGGCCGGCCGCGGCGCTGCCGCTCGTGTGGATGGTGGGCGTGCTTTCCGTACTGGCGTGGCTTGCGATCGGGCGAATTCGGCTGGGTAGGATTGCAGCGACATCATGGTCACTAAACGACGCGGGGTGGCGCACGCTCCTTGACGACGAACAGCGAAAGTCAGGCGTCGAAAGACCAGTGCGACTTTGCTCCAGCTCGGTCGTGAGCACACCGCTCACCTGGGGATCACGCGCACCAGTAATACTGCTTCCGGAAGACGCGCTCGATTGGCCCGAAGCGCATCGTCGCGTCGTGTTGCGCCACGAGCTCGCCCACATCGCGCGAAGCGATGCCCGCAACCAACTGATAGCTGGGTTCGCGTGCGCACTCTACTGGTTCCATCCTTTTGTATGGATTGTCGAGCGACGCATGCGCGCCGAATGCGAGCGCGCATGCGATGACCGAGTTGTCTTACTCGGAACACCCGCGCCCGACTACGCTGCCCATCTCCTCGAAGTCGCTCGCTCGGCGCGCGCTTTTGGTGCGCCCGGGTTTCTTTCGGTTGCGATGGCCAGGCCGTCGCAGCTGGAGGGTCGCTTACTCGCGGTGCTGAACGAGTCACGGCGCCGAGTTTCGGTCTCTCCGGCCGCACGTCGCGTTGCCGTAGTTCTATCCGCGCTGGTGCTCCTGCCGCTCGCCGCATTTCGGCCAGTGGCGAAACCAACACGCACGCCAGAACCCATCGTCTCGTCGGCGGAAAGCACGAAGGCAAGTATGATTGCGTCGCCGCTGACGAACGCACCCGCGCCAGTCTCCAGACCCACTGCGCTGGATACGACGTTCGAGCTCTCAGCACCCGCTCGCAACGGCGGAACCCTTGAACTCGATCTCAAGACTGGCGGTCGCGTCGTCATCACCGGCTGGAACCAGCAACAGATTGTCGTTCACGCATCGCTCGCCGGCCGCGACTGGCGCGAGACAGAGGTGAAGCTCGAGCCATCGAACGGGGACGCTACGCTGCGGAGTGAGTTCACGAGAAAATCCAACAACCAAAGCACTCGCCACCGGTTCGACATCCAGGTCCCGCGTAACTACGACGTCAGGCTCAAGTCTTCCGGCGGCGCGATCTCCATCGCGGAAATGAATGGGCGCTTCAGCGGCCAAACGGGTGGGGGCGAGATCAACATCGCGAGATCGAATGGTGAAGTCGACCTTCAGACGGGCGGTGGCGAGATCAACGTGACCAACTCCAATCTGGATGGAAGTGTCAGCACGGGCGGCGGATTGGTCAGAATTATCGGAGTCAATGGAAATCTCAGTGGCCATTCGGGTAGCGGTCCCGTCGTCTACACCAATTCCAGCGGCGAGAAAGTCACGAGCAGCGGGTACGGAATCGGAAAAGGTCGCGGTGCTGGCGGCGCCTTCGCCTATTCAAGCGCGGGAATCACGATGAACACCGCGGGTGGGCCGCTTACACTTGCGACCGCGCCCAATGGCGCGCGGCTAACAACGGGCGGCGGGCCAATTCGGATCGGGACGTCGAACGGTGAAGTGTTCGCTAAAACGGGAGGCGGGCACATCGACATCGGACCGGCTAGTGGATCGGTGGCCGCGCACACTGGTGCGGGCGACGTCACGATCGAGCTGAAAGGCGCGGGATCGCACACCGTCGACGTGACGGACGGCAAAGGCGACGTTACACTGATCCTGCCAGCGGATCTAAACGCGACATTGGATCTCGAGACCGCCTACACAAACAACTTCCCCCGCAAAACCCGCGTCGTGAGCGATTGGCCGGTAACGTCGACAGAAACGGCTGACTGGGATGCGAGGGAAGGAACTCCGCGTCGCTACGTCCGGGTCCGCCAGACAATTGGCCGCGGTGGCGGAGTCATTCGCGTGCGGACCGTCAACGGTGACATCATGCTGAACCGCGCTCGGTAACCCGGAGTCTGGAGCAGGTCGACGATCATGATTCGAGCGGTTGTCGGCCTGATCAGCGCGGTCTGCGCATCGATCGCGTCGGCGCAGGACCTGCGCGTAAAGGTTCCTGTCATCGGAAACGATACCGGAGCTGCGCTGTCGACGCTGGCCAACGATGCGATCGCCCTCTACAAAGACGCGAATCGCGATCGCTATCTCGACAACCTGTTCCGGCTTCAGGTAGTTGCCGGGCGCTACGCAAACGCGATCTCGAGCCTCGCTGCGCTGCGCGCACTGCGTGGGAATAAGGTCTCTGCGTCGGCCACCGCGACCAACGCGCTGTACGCAATTCACGCTACGCTTGCCGCAGCAAACCAAAGAAACCGCGACGCTTTGTCGAGCGAGGAATCGCAGCGAACGTTCTCGCGCGAGCTCGCCCGCCTCGACGACCGAAGCGCGGCGCTCGCCATTCGTGCGCTCGGCACCAATCGAATGGCGCGGGACCAGGCCGTGGCTCGCGCGCTACAGCAGGCGACAACGATCGAGACGATTTCGCTTACCGACGCGCTGCGATTGGCCAAGGCCTATCAGGTCCAACAGGCTTTTGGCGCCCTCGTCCCGTTTGCTGCATCAGTCGTAGCTGCCGACGACGAGCGGCGCTACATCATCGAGAGAAATCTTCAGGTGAGGACGCCCGACGGTGCGACCGTCTGCGCATTGGTAGTGCGGCCGCGCTCGATTGCGCGCCGTCTGCCAGCTCTCCTCAACTTCACGATCTACGCGGATTCAGCAACCAACCTAGGTGACGCGCGGCGCGCGGCTTCCAACGGCTATGTGGGCGTGGTCGGTCTCACACGCGGCAAAGCGTGCAGTCCTGACAACGTGGTGCCATATGAGCACGACGGATCTGACGCCGCCGCGCTTATCGATTGGATTGCACGACAGCCGTGGAGTGACGGCCGAGTGGGGATGTACGGCGGCAGCTACGACGGTTTCACGCAGTGGGCGGCTGCCAAGCACCTGCCAAAGGCACTGAAGACGATTGTCCCCGCCGTTGCAGTCGCGCCCGGCATCGACGTTCCGATGGACGGAAATCTTTTTCAGAGCTTTGTATATCCGTGGCCGTTCTACACCACGAACGTGAAAGGCCTGGATAACGCGACTTATTCCAACTTTTCGCGTTGGAATCGATTGAATCGCGAATGGTACGTGAGTGGGCGCGCCTATCGTGACCTCGACAAGATCGACGGCACGCCCAATCCGGTCTTCAACACCTGGATCGCACATCCGACGTACGATTCGTACTGGCAGAACATGATCCCGTACGGGAAGGATTTCGCGAACATCACAATCCCGGTTCTTCAGACAGCGGGCTACTACTACGGCGGCCCTGGCGCCGCGGTTTATTACTTCACCGAACACAACAAGTACAATCCAGCGGCTGAGAGTTATCTGGTGATCGGCCCCTACGACCACCCGCTCGGTCAGCGCGGATTGGTCACTTCCCTCGGCGACACCATCTACGACGTAGGCGGCTACCGAGTTGATCCCGCCGCGCTAGTGGATTTCGGTGAGCTTCGGTACCAATGGTTCGACTACGTCTTCAAGGGCGCGCCCAGGCCGCCGATACTGAAAGACAAAGTCAATTATCAGGTGATGGGCGCCAACGTCTGGAAGCATGCTCCATCAATCGCGGCGATGTCGAATCAGGCGTTGCGCTACTATCTGATCGCATTGCGTGTCGACAGCAGTTATCGGTTGACTCCGCGCAATCCGCAGACAGCGACGACGGTTATGCAAACAGTCGATCTCGCCGACAGGACGGATGTCGATCGCGTTGCGCCGGGTGGTGGCATCGTCGACAGCACAATCGACACTCAAAACGCAATCGCATTTGTCAGCAACCCGTTGCTGAGTCCAATCGAGACGAGTGGGCTCTTCTCGGGGCGACTCGAGTTCGCAACCAACAAGAGAGACTTCGACCTCCTCGTCTCGCTCTACGAGCTGACGCCGAAGAATGAGTACGTTCAGCTATCCATGTATTGGACGCGTGCGAGCGCGATCGGCGACATCGGGAATCGCCGTTTGTTGACGCCGGGGCAGCGGCAGCGTCTCGACTTCAAGAGCAATCGGTTGACGAGCCGCCAAATGCAGAAGGGAAGCCGACTCGTCGTCGTTCTCACCGTCATCAAGCGGCCCGACATGCAGATCAACTATGGCACTGGAAAAGACGTGAGCGACGAGACTATAGCGGATGCCCGGGAGCCGTTAACGATCCGATGGTTCGGGGACAGCTTTGTCGAGATCCCGATTCATTGACGGGGGAAGGGGGAAGGGGGAAGCGGGAAGAGGGAAGAGGGAAGCGAAGTTGACTGTGCCTTCAGCCCGCCCGACAGAGTTCGCACCGCAGTCCCCCGTCCCCCATCCCCCTTTCCCTTCCCCCCAAACTCCCTCTTGACAAATCCAGCACCCTGTTGAAAATTCAGCACGGTTGATTTTTCAACACACTTTCGGAGTCCCTGATCCCAGTGACTCTCCGGTGATTTCCCATGGCCGCTACGCTGATGCCGAACAAATCGGACGCAACACCCACCAGCCTCTCCCGCAGAGAGAGACAGGTGATGGACATCCTCCACCGTCGCACCGGTGCAACTGTCGCCGAGATCATGGCCGACCTCCCCGATCCGCCGACCTACTCGGCGGTCCGCTCCGTTCTTCGCATACTTGGCGAGAAGGAGCTGATCAAGCACCGCGAAGACGGTCCGCGCTACATATACTATCCGGCGAAGCCGACCGAGACCGCGCGCGAGGATGTGCTCGCCCATGTCGTGCGCACCTATTTCGGTGATTCACCAGAGCAGGCCGTGACCGCCCTCCTCCGCATGTCGGATGTCGATCTCAGCGATGCAGAAGTGAAGAGACTCCGCAACAGCATTCGCCGCGCGCGTCAGAGCGGGAGATAAGGCGATGATATCGAACATGTTTTCCGGGATTTATGGCATCGACGCGTCGGCTGTCTCGATGGTCGTGTTGCTGCTGAAGGCAACGCTGATCCTGCTGTTCGCCCTCGGAATCACAGTCGCCATGCAGCGCGCGTCAGCAGGCGCACGGCATCTCGTTTGGCTCGTCACTCTCACTACGCTATTGCTCGTACCGGCGCTCACAGCGTGGGGACCGATTCCTTTCCGGATTCTGCCGCCGCGTACCGCGCCCAAGCCTGCTACTGCATCGCCGTTGTCTGGCGCCGTCGAAAAGACCACCGCCGACAAAATCGATCACGCGGCGGTACCACCGTCATCCGCTGCTACTGCCGGGGTCGCGCCAGTGGCTTCACTCGGCGCAGAGATCGCCGCTTCGCCCGTGCTGAGCGGTATCTCGATCGCGCTGCTTATTTGGGCTACCGTCGTTCTTATGGTTGGAGCGTCGCTCGGTTACGCAGCACTCCTCGTCAAACGCATCGTCAATCGCGCGCGTCCGCTCGACACGGAAGACTGGCTCACTCCGCTCTGGGAAGTCTCGGATCGGCTTTCGCTCGACGAGCCACCGCGCCTGCTGCGCAGCGAAGATGCAAAAATGCCATTTGCGTGCGGCGTCTTCCGGCCCACGATAGTGCTGCCCGCCGAGTGTGATACCTGGTCGCTGGATCGGCGTCGTGCGGTCCTGCTTCACGAGCTCGCGCACGTTCGGCGTCACGATCTCGTTGGGCACACGCTCGGACGTCTCGCCTGCGCCGTATACTGGTTCCATCCGCTCGTCTGGACGGCGGCGAAGCAGCTTCGTTCCGAGAGTGAGCGTGCCTGCGACGATTTGGCGCTCGCGTGTGGTGCGCGCGCTACCGACTACGCGGAGCACCTGCTCGATATCGTTACGAGCGTGCGACGTGATTCAACACCTTCAGTAGCACTCGCGATGGCGCGCCGCAAAGAATTCGAGGGGCGCATGCTGGCGATTCTCGATCCCGAGCTTCGCCACTCGAGTCCGAACCGCAGGCAGTCGGCGGCGCTGATCGGATCGTTGGCGCTCATCTCGATTGTGGTTGGGGCGGCAGCGCCCTCACCACGCGTGATCATGCGTGCTGCACCGAGCACCGTATCCGCGCCGGTCACAGGGGTCGACCTTCTCAGCTCACGAAAGGCTCCCCTTGAAAAGGGATACCCGGATTCGCTCGAGATGAGTGGTCGAACGAAAAAGCGTGAAAAGACCGAGATCGTGACGGATCAAATGCAGCAGACTATCACCAATACCGTCGAGCACACCGTCACGCCGACTGTCACGAATGTCATATCGAGTGCGGTTGCGACAGCGATCGTCAAGGGCGCTTCAGTAGGAAGCTCGACGGCGCTAAAGAGAATTCTGGGACAGGGAAGTAGCGCTGCTGCCGGCAAAGACAGCGACGAGCGACCCATACTGCTCGCCAAAGTTCTCGCAACCGATACGAGTGCAAGCCTGCGCCGCATTGCGGCGTGGGGACTTTCCGAGTACGCGGACAGACAGGTGGCTGCCGAAGCGCTGGCGAACGCGCTGCGGCGTGATCGAGATGCTGGCGTACGGGAGATGGCGGCTTGGTCGCTGGCAGATGCCAATCGCTCGTCGATCGCGGTCGATGCGTTGTCGGCTGCTCTGAAGGGTGACGCCAGCACCGATGTGCGTGCGACAGCGGCATGGGCACTCGGAAATGTTGGCGACAGATCGTCCGCGGACGCTCTCGCTGCTGCGCTTTCCGACGCCAGCCTCGAGGTTCGGAAGCGTGCAGTGTGGGCGCTCGGCAACTCCAATCTCAAGCAGGCACCGAGGCAATTGTTGTCGCTGCTGAGCGACAAGGATCCGGAGATGCGCGAGCTTGTCGCGTGGGCGCTATTCCAGATCGAGGATCCGTCTTCGATCCCGGCGCTCGAAGCAGCGCTCGGTCGCGAGACCGATAAAGACCTGCAGATCGCTTACATCCGCGCGCTTGCCGCGGTCGGCGAGAGATCGGTTGACGCGCTCAAAGGCTTGCTCGAGTCGCGCGATCCTGAGATTAGAAACATCGCAGTGCGTGCGCTCGCGGGTGGTAATGCGACTGGACCATGGCCCCGACCGTGGCCGCAGCCGCGACCCTTTCCGAACTAAGGTTACGGAGAGGGCGCTCGAATGAAGCGCCCTCTCTTTTGAAGGTTAGTGCTGATTTTTCAACTTACCCCGCAACCAGGCGGGACTTATGACCGGAGTAATCATGCAACGATTGATCGGGCTGACCATTGCCGCTTTCGCATTCTCATCGCTGACAGGCGCGCCAGCCGTCGCAACAACGTCTGAAACGGCTGCGAGCGCGAGTGGCTGGAGTGATGGCGGCTTCGACCAGGGTCGGCGCCGCGGCACCCCAATCGATGTCGCCGCGCTGCTCACGGCCGCGAAGGGCGCGCCTCCAATGCTCTGCTCGCTGGCGGCCGATGCCGTTCGTAACGGTGGATGGGGTGGATGGGGTGACGCGCCATCGACACCGCTGGACGCGGTGAGACCCGTTTCGCAGGACGATTACTTCGAGTCGCAGATGCCGGCCGCGGACATTCAGCGTTTGTTGGCTGGCCTTTCTTCCGACGACGCGTGTGTCCGCGAGCTGTCCGTTCGCCTTATCGGTACACAGAAAGCCGAGGCGGTCGGTGGCGAGCTCGTGTCGCGCCTCGGATCGAGCGACGCAGCACTGCGGTCGGTAGCAGCACTGGGACTCGGGCTCGTCGAGTCACAAGCGGCCCTCGATCCACTGATTCGTGCGCTGCGCGATCCGTCAGTCGACGTGCGCGCTAACTCGGCGTGGGCGTTGGGTCGACTCGAAAGTGGCCGCGCGCTGAACCCACTCGTCGGTCTATTTAACGACGACGCCGAAAAGGTACGGCTCGCTGCGGTTGCCGCTGTCGGTCACATGGAATCGACGAGCACGCTTCCCGCTCTCATTCGCGTGGTACGCCAGGACAACTCGCCAGCCGTGCGCAGAGTGGCCGCATGGGCGCTCGGAAAGCTCGAGGCGCGCGATGCTGTTCCCGCGTTGAGCGAAGCGCTCGCGCGCGACGCCGACTCACGCGTGCGCGAGATGAGCGCATGGGCGCTCGGCAACATTGAAGACACCCGGGCAGTTCCCGCGCTCGGCGCCGCGGCTCGCAACGATTCCGAAGATCGCGTTCGCGAAACGGCGGTGTGGGCACTCGGAAATCTGGAAGATCGATCGACACTCGACGTCCTCGCTGCGGCGACGGGTGATCGGAGCTCCAGCGTTCGCGGCACAGCCGCATGGGCGATTGGACAAATGGATGAGCACACCAAAGCGCCGCCGGGCCTGCTGCGTCTACTCAGCGACGAGAGCGCGGAGACGCGTCTCAAGGCCGCATGGGCCCTGGGTCAGATCGAGGATGCGGCCGCGCTGCCCGCGATCCGCGACGCACTCAAGATCGAGAAGAACGATCGTGTGAGGCGCGGACTGATTCGGGCACTCATGAAATCGGGTGAGAGCTCTCAGACGACACTGACTCAGTTACTCAGCTCGGAGGATCCACAGATTCGCGAAGCGGCAGTGCGCGGGATCGCCGGCGCTCGCTCATTCGATCCATGGCCGTGGCCAATGCCGCGCCCGCGTCCCTTTCCGTGAGAGCGGCCGTGAAAACGTCAAAGGTAGTTTGGATCATCGGAGCGCTGGCTTCAGCGCTGGCGTGCTCAGCGGGCGACAGCCCCGTCGCCCCTGGCACGCAGTCGCTGAGTGGGGTCGAGAGGAGCGCGCAGAGTAACTACTCGTTCTCGATCTCGCTCGCCGACCGCAGCGTACGCGTAAGGTTCCTGCGCGCACGCTCGATCGGTACAGAAACAGTCAGCGCGTTCATCACCAGGATGTTCGCGAGCGCCGACTCAGCGGGCGCGACTCGATTGATTCTCGATCTGCGCTCACTCGAAGGCGGGGATTCGTTTGTGCTGGTTCCGTTGTTGAAGGGCATCCTCGCTCGCAAGCACTTTGCCGAGCGTGGCGGGTTGGTGGTACTCGTCGGATCGAGAGGGTTTTCGCCGAGCCAAAACCTGGTGAGAGTGCTCGAGCAGTACGCTCATCCGATTATCCAGATGGAGTGAAAGTATTCGGAATCGTAACTGCAACGGAACAGGTGCCAGGTGTTAGAGGGTGCACAGGTGTCAGGTACTTAGGAAGGCCGCAAGACCGTCCTACTGGCGCGAGGGCAAAGGCAGTTGCCTCTGGCAAGACTGCCACGTGGTAAAGTCAGGGCGTGGTGAACTAACAACCTGATACCTGTGCCTCTAAAACCTGGCACCTATTCTGTTGCAGTAGCGAGTTGCGGCCATCACTTCCTGACCGCCCGCGCCAGAACAACCCCATCCAGCCTTTGACTCGGCGTGACTCCCGCCACTGCCGCTAGCGTCGGTGCAATATCGACCGTCCGCACGAATTGATTGTACCGTCCGGGCACGAACCATCCGCCGTAAAAAATTATGGGCACGTTGCTATCGTAGTCATACGGCGACCCGTGCGTCGCGACGATGGTGCCGAAGATGGTGAGCGGCGTCTGCGTGATCACCATCTCGACATTGGTCGCCGCGGGGAACTGGTGCGTCCATCGCCGCGCGATCGCGTCGTTGATCGTATCGCCGCGTAACAGGTCCTGAAAGCGATCCACCCTGGCGATGCCGGGCAGCCGCCGGGTCTGTTGGGCGAAAATGCTCAGTGCACTATCGAGCGCCGCCCTCTGGTTTATGGCCACGCTGCGGTCGGCAAGCACGATCTGTTGGTCCAGCTCAACGAGCGTCGTGTCGATCGCGAAAGTCGAGAGTATACGACGAAGATTTGCCGCCAGCTCCGCCGCGTTGAGACGCACCGGCGGTGGGCTCATGGATTTCGGCGCCAGCTCCGGCATCGTGCCCGCGCCATGATCGCCGCTTAGAACGATTGCGATGCGCGATGAATCACGCACCCGGAACAGCGAATCGAAGAACGCGCCGAGGTTGCGGTCGAGACGCAAGATGTTGTCGTGGATCTCCTTCGAGTCTGGCCCATAGGAATGTCCGATGTAGTCAGTCGCCGACAGCGATATTGCCAGCAGGTCCGTCCTCCGAGCTCCGCCGAGCGACAGCGCGTTGACGCCGTCGAGCGCTAACGCGAGAGTTAACTCGTCCATCCACGGTGTCGTCCGGACGTAGCTCGCTGCGCCAGCGCTGTCCGCCGGAAATCGATGGGGAAACAGGAAATCCGTTCCGCCGTGCTCGACCGCCACGCTGTCGCGTTCCTTATAGGCGCTGTCGGCGAGAAGCGGTGTCCAGCTAATGCCCGCAAAGCCTCGCGCCATTCGTCGCGCGTTGAATCGCTTGACCCAGTCCGGCAGCGTGTCGCGATAGTACCTGCTGGTCGTGAAGTCGCCGTTCGGGTAGTACCAATAGACGTCAGCGCGAGATCGCCCGATTGGAAGGATCGCTCCGCGATCCTTGAGCGAGACCGACAACGCCCGCGAGGTTGGGTCCTTCGCAAGGAGCCAATCGTAAAGCTCCGTGCCCTGAAACCGCCGCGGCGAGGCACCGAGCGCAGGCCCCGAGACGAGTAGCGGCGCCGCAGAGTCTTCGACACCGTAGCGATTCGCCATGATCCCCGTCGCGCGGGGGAATCGGCCCGAGAGCAGCGTCGCGTGCCCGGGCGCTGTCTCGGTTATCGCGTGATCGTGGTGCGCGTTGGTGAACCAGGCGCCGCCGCGCGCGAGCCGCGCGAGACCGCCCTTCAATTGCGGACCAAATCGATCGAGATAGTCGCCGCGCATCTGATCGATCGTGATCAAAACAATTAAGGAGGGCGGCGGCGGAGCATTCGCCTCACCGACGAAGCCGGTCGGAATGTGCGTTGCAGCGGAAGCCGCGGGAGGCACCGTTTGGCAGCCCGCGCCGAAGGTGAAGCAGACACCTAGGAGCAAGCATTGAGGTAAGCGAGTCATGCGACCAATCATAGCTGCGGCGCACGCGACTGCAACTCAGTGTGGCGCGCACTGAGGAAACTATGGCGCGAAACGACCGACTGATCGATATTCGAGCGCCCTCTCCGGAGACAGCCCAGTGGCGGCTGACAAACCTCGCGTCCGCAGTGCGCCCGTTGCCAAAGCGCTCATAAAGGTCGCCGTCTACTACGCGATACTGATCGGCGTCGGCATACTGGTCCGGGACGCGCTGCCCCGCGCCGGCGGGCTGGTGCAGACATTCGATCTATTGAGCGGAGCTGCCGCGCCGCCCGCCACTGCGGCCAAGCCAACGCAAATCGCCTCGGGTGGCGAGCTCAATCTCGCTCTCACCGTCGCACTGGCAATGGTCTCCGCGATCCTGCTGTCGATTCCTATCGCGTGGGTGTATTTGCTCACCAGGGCGAAGCGCGGCTATCAGCAGTCCGTTGTTCATCTTCTGATCGTCTTGCCGCTCGTCGTCTCGGGTATCGTCGTGCTCGTGCAGTACAGTCTCGCGCTCGCCTTCAGTCTTGCTGGCATCGTCGCTGCCGTTCGCTTTCGCAACACCCTCGACGATAGCAAGGACGCGGTCTACGTCTTTCTAGCGACCGCCATCGGTCTCTCGGCTGCAGTCAACGTTCCGGTCGCGGCGGTGATCTCGCTTTTGTTCAACGCGACCGTCCTAACGCTTTGGTACTCCGATTTCGCGAACACGCCGATGGAGCTCGAAGGAAGGCTCGCCGAGAAGCGTCTGCGACGCGCGCGACAACTGGCGCGGACGGGCACTTTCGTCGCCCGCATAGATGACGAGGTGTTTCGCAACATGACGCGCGAGCAGCTCGAGGGGGTTGCCGAACGCGCATGGCGCCGGGCGTACGAATCTCCCGGCGAGTCCGTAGACCACGCGCCGGAAACGCGAATACGAATTCGCACCCGCGATGTCGCATCGCTGCGTAAGAATCTCGAGCCGCGTCTCGAAGGCCACGTGAAAGGCTGGCGCCTCACCGGGCTCATGCCAAATCCCGATGGTTCGGAGATGGCCGAATACTCGATGCACATGAAGAAGAAGACGACCGCGGAAGAGATCCTCACACTCGTGCGGGCGGCAGGCGCTCCGCACGTTGCCGAGGCAGAACTGGTGTAATCATGAGACACCGACTCATAGCGTTGTCAATTGTGGTGTGCGCCGCCGGCGCAGTTGGCCAGGAACCCGTTGCGAAAGTCAGTGCTGCACCGGTTCTCAAGGTCGCTGCCGCGCCCGATGATAGTGGTAAGACCGTGGAGCGTCGAAAGGGCCTCTACGATTCGCAGGATCCACTCGAAGTCACGCTGACGACGAACATCGGAAAGATCCGCGGCGACAAAGGCGACAACCCTCCGTGGCGGCCGGCGACACTCAGTTATGTCGAAGCGGACGGAGGTCCGGTCAGTGTTCCGCTGAAGGCGCGCACGCGCGGTATCTGGCGTCTCAAGATGTGCGACTTCCCGCCGCTACGCCTCAATTTTAGCGGGGCGACATCGAAGGGAACGATCTTCCACAAAGTGGACAAGCCGAAGCTCGTGAGCTACTGCCGAGACATGGACAGCTACGAGCAGTACATCCTGCAGGAGTATCAACTGTATCGGATTTACAATGTCCTGACGCCGATGAGTCACAAAGCGCGGCTACTCAAGTTCTCTTACGCCGACAGCGGCAGCGGGAAAATTCGCGCGAAGCGCTACGGATTCCTGATGGAGGAGCCCGGCGCACTCGCCGCGCGACTGGACGGAAAAGTTCTCGAGCAGAAGGGAGCCGCACCAGCTGATCTCGATCCATTCCAGAGCGCGTTGTTCGGAGTGTTCCAGTACTTCATTGGAAACACCGATTTCTCGGTGGGCGGTCTGCACAACGTCGAGCTGTTCTTCAGCAAGGACGGCAGCACCGTTGTGCCGATCGCGTACGACTTCGATTTCGCGGGCGTCATCGACGCGCGCTACGCAACTCCCGACGAAAGGCTGGGCCTGCGAAATGTTCGACAGCGATTGTTCAGGGGCTATTGCACCGACACTCAGGCGTACGAAAAGGTCTTCGCGCTGTTCAAGGACAAGAAAAACGACATCTACGCGCTCTACACCGATTCGATCGGCAAGCTGATGGATCGCGGCACGGTTAGCGAGACCTTGAAATACTTCGACGACTTTTATGAGACAATCAGCAACCCACGCTCGGCGAAGCGGTCGATTATCGAATCCTGCATAGGACCGAAGTGAAACCCGCCGGGATACGGAGGCTCGCCGACGAGCCTCCGTATCACGAACACCTTAAGGCGTGCTGTTGTTGGTTCCCGCTTTGATCACTTCATCGATATAAAACCGAACTGCGTTCGGATAGCCGGAATCGCACGGCCTCAGACCCGCGAACTCCCCGTCCGCGCCCGTCTGCTGGGTGATCTGCGAAATAACGGCGCCGCGGGCCATCGTGAGCTTGTGTCCGGCAGAAACCTGATCCCTGATGTATGCATTCGCGACCGCAGGTGCCGGAACGCACCCACCCTGCCGAGTAGTCTGCATCGAAGCGTCCGCGTTTGCGTCCGCGCTCGTTCTCATGCTCGCGTTACTGGCGCGTCGGCGCGATGCCGGGGTGCTTTTGCGCGCGCTGGAGTCTGTCCTTGTGGTTGAGTCAGTCTGCCCGGCGGCTGAGGTCGGAGTCGAGCTGGCGCTCTGGCCGCTGGCCGGGGCGGTGAAGACCGCGAGCCCTCCAAAGGCTACGGCGACCGCAGTTAAGGGGATGATCCTCATGCGTTTATCCTCATGTTGAATGGCCTGCCCCCGGTTTCGCAAAATCCGCACGCATGGTGCGCACGAGCCAAATCAGTCGTGTCGCGAAAGGCTCAGCTTACCCCTCGCCCCATCCGACTTGTGAGCGTGCGCGAACCACGTTTCTTTTGCCGATGGCTCTGAGTCCGCCCAGGAAGGCGTTTTCTGTCCGGCGCTGCACCGTCGCCGACGCCGCAATGATCGCCGCCCTTGGCGCCCGGTTATTTGCGCAAGCGTATGGTCCCACGCATCCCGAGCCCGAGCTGAGCCGGTATCTCGCGCGATCGTTTTCTGTCGAAGGCGTTCGTGATGCGATCGCCGATGCCGATGTTACGATGCTCGCTGCTGAAGACGACGAGGGAAACGCGATCGGCTACTCGTATTTGCGCGCGAGCCCCACGCCGCCGGCGGGAGTGCAGGGCAATCGCGTATTCGAGATCGTTCGGTTCTACGTCGACGGAGCATATCAGGGTCGTGGGGTCGGAGCCGCCCTCATGGATGCGTCTCTGAAGGACACGGCGAAGCGTGGCGCCGATACCGTCTGGCTCCAGGTGTGGAAGGAGGCGCCGTGGGCGGTTGGCTTTTACGCGCGAATGGGATTCGCAATCGTCGGTTCGGCGTCGTTTTATTTCGGTGATCAGATTGGCGACGACCACGTCATGGCGAAATCGCTTTAAGTCACAGCCATCTGCCGGCAAAAAACCGTGACTGTGCTCGCCTGAGAACAGTCTCTTGATCGTGAGACTTTCCCTCCAGGCCCGCATTTGGCGGCGCGCGTTTCCCGGTGCGTGGAAACAGACCCAACTCCTTAACGTCGCCAAGATTTCCAGCTGCATTGCCGTCGCGGCGATCAACATTCTCTGGAGCGGCCACGGTGTCTTTAGATCGGCGTCGCCTGCCGCCCGCTTCGTGGTCGTGGCGCTGGTCTGCTACGTCGTTACTACGTTTGCCGAATTTCTGTGGTTCCTGCGCACCGGCCCACGCTTCACTGGATTCGAATCCCCGACCGCAGCCAAGAGCGTTCTTGAGACCGACTCAGTCGATTCGCTCGTCGAGCAGCTGAGCGAGCTGCCGCCCCAGAAGCTGCGGGACGAGACTCTTCACTTCGTGCAGGAATTGAAAAAGTTCGAGGCTGGCAGTGACCGCGAGTTTGTCAACAGCCTCGCCAATGTACGATCCATACCGGTTGCAACCGAAGCAGAGCGCGACGAAGTCATCGACAAGCAGAGCGCGGAGCTAATGGAACACAACCTCCATACCTGGCGCGTCTACAGAGAACAGTTCTACCGGCCTGCACGCGCGTTCCGGAACGAGCTGCGCAAGCGGCTCGGAATCCGAAACGTCAATAGCGAGCCAAGAATTCCCGCGCTCGACAAAGCGATGCTTACCGGCGCGAAGCCCATCGCGCAGGCCGCCGAGTATCTGGCGGGGCTGGCGAGGCGACTGAGGTAATCCTGTTAAGCCGACCGCGAGGCGGTCGTGCTTGGAAGGACTACGCCGCTCCGGCGCGAGCGTCGGGACGCAGTGGCTCTACCAGTCCAACTTCGATCTGCGACAGCGCGTCGGGCGAGATACCGTGCGTAGACGAGATTCCGAACTTACGCCGCAGATACTCCTCGAAACTCACCCACTCGCCCTCGAACTCCACCGATCTGCTCCACGCGCACAGTGTCACCAGGTTCCGATAGTGCTCGGCACCACGCGCGATCACGAGTAATGCCAGCAGCATGACTGCCAGTGCCGTGGCCAATCCCAGCGAGATCATGTCACCGCGGTGCAGCTCGATTACCAGATCTCTTTGCCGAGCGCGGAGGGCGCGTGCTTCGCCCTCGTTCATCGACTGCAGCCCGACGCGGATCGCCGTCATCAGGCTGTCGCTGTGGGACGTTCTCAGGATGCCGATCGCGACGTCATGCTTGCCGTCCCGCGCCAGCCTGATCGTAGAATCGAGCTCAGCCAGCTTCGACCGCGATGCGGATTCGATCGCCAATAGCCGGCGCAACTGACCGCCGTTGTCCGACACGAGGCGTCTCAGATTGGCCAGGCGGGCGCGAACGTCTTTAGTGGCAGCAGTGTAGGGGGCGAGGTAGCTCGGCTGATTTGTGAGCAGGAATCCGCGCTGGCCGGTTTCCGCTTCACTCATTCTCGCTTCGACTGTGGCGAGCTCGCGCTGGACTTCGAGGGTATGGCTGACCCACTCGAACGATTCCACAGACGCGGTTCCACCCTGCCACTCGACGAGCAGCAGGCCGCACATGACGAGTGCGACGGACGCCAATCCGAACGAAAGGAGAATGGGTCTGCTATGCGGAATCTTCATCGTTTGCCTGTTGGACGAGCGTGCGCAGTGGGGTGGGTTGTCACTCTATAAGACGATTCACGGAGGCCCGGGGTATCTCGGCGGCCCGGACTTCAGGCGGTTATCATTCTCGCGTGCCGACGTCGATTTCGCCCCGACAAGAGGACTTCCCGCTCCATGACGACGTTCGCTGGCTCGCGGGCGCGCTCGGCAGGGTCATCCGAAAACTCGAAGGCGAAGAGGCGTTTCAGATCGTCGAGCAGCTCCGCGTCGCAACCCGCGCGCGCCGACACGGGGAACCGGACGCGCCCAGTCTCGAGGACATCCTAAAACAGGTCGACAGCCTCTCCGTCGCGCAGTGCGCGACGGCCGCTCGCGCGTTCACGCTGTTCTTTCTCCTTATCAACACCGCCGAGCAAACCCACCGCGTGCGCCGGCGCAATGCGTACCTGGGCAAGGCCGTGACCGACCCGCAGCCAGCGTCCGCCCGCTGGACGATGCGCCAGCTCCGAAGCCTCGGCGCCGCGGCTGACGATATCGAGCGCGCGATGCTGAAGCTGGACATCCGGCCCGTGCTCACCGCGCACCCGACCGAATCCACGCGCAGTACGCTCCTCGGGCTCCAGGCACGTGTCGCCGAGGGACTGCTCGCGCGCGAGTCGGCGCCCGCGGACTATGTCCGGTTGATAGAACAGTCGCTCGAAGGGGAAGTCGAGCTGCTCTGGCTCACGAGCGAGATTCGCCAGGATCGCCCGACTGTCCTCGACGAGGTCAGCTCGGCGCTGTGGTATCTCGAGACCCGGCTACTCGAAGCAGGTGGCTATATGCACGCGACGCTCGCGCTCGCGTTCGAGGAGGAGTTTGCGCGTTCGGCGGACTCATTCAGAACCGCGGCGCCGTTGCGTTTTGGCACCTGGGTTGGCGGCGATCGAGACGGAAATCCCTATGTCACCCCCGATATCACAATTGCGACGGCGCGCCGTGCAACCCACGTCATACTCGGACGCTACAGAGATGCGCTCGACGACCTGACGCGCCGCCTGTCGCTCTCGTCTTCTATCGCGCCGCCACTCGAGAGATTGGTCAAGTCCCTGGAGCGAGACCGAAAGCTCCTGCCGCTCATCTGGAGAAAGAATCGCAAGCGCAACGCCGACGAGCCGCTGCGTCTTAAGCTCAGTTTCATGTCTGCGCGCATCGAGGCGACGAGGCGTCTGGTCGCATCACGCGACGCCGGCCGTCCAAGAAAAGAGCCCGCTGCCTATCCCAACGTTGCACGCTTCGAGGAAGACCTGCTACTCGTACGAGAGTCTTTGCTGCGTGCCGGCGCGGAGCAAGCGTGCCGAACGACGCTCGATCCGCTTTACGCCGCGGTCCGCGCGCATGGCTTCCACGGTTTCATGATGGACGTGCGTGACCACGCGGACGTCCACTCCGCCGCAATAAAAGAGATTCTCGCGTCAAAGAATGACGATGCGCTTGGCGAGAAGCTTCGCGCCTCCCTGTCCGGGCGCCGGATAACGGTCGACAAGCGACGGAAGCTGTCCGACGCCACCCGCCAGGTATTGGATACCTTCTCGGCTGTCCGCACAATACAGGACGAAGCTGGGGAACGCGCCGCTTGCACCTACATAGTTTCGATGACGCGCTCCGCAGACGATCTGCTAACGGTGCTGCTGTTGGCGAGGGAAGCGGGGCTTATCGATCTCGCGGGTAAGAAACCGATGTCGCGCCTCGACGTCGTCCCATTGTTCGAGACCCTCGATGACCTGGAGAACGCGCCCAGCGTCATGCGCTCCCTGCTCGACGACCCTATCTACAGCCGGCAGCTCGAGGCCCGTGGACGACGGCAGGAAGTGATGATCGGGTATTCGGACTCGAGCAAAGATGCCGGCATGATCGCATCCTCGTGGGGACTTTATCGCGCACAGGAAGCACTTTCCGAGCTCTTCGACGACGCGAAGGTCGATCTGCGGCTATTCCACGGCAGAGGAGGCAGTGTCGGAAGAGGTGGCGGCTCGCCCGTGTATCGTGCTCTTGCTGCGCTCCCGCCTGACACTACGAAGGGGCGCATCAAGATCACCGAACAGGGCGAGATCATATCACAACAGTTTGGACTGCTGCCCGTGGCGGAGCGAACTTTGGAAGTCACGGCCGTGGGCGTGTTGCTGCACGAGTTCAGCGACTGGCGCAAGAAAGTCGGCGTGAAGGAGGTGGAAGACTTCCGCGACGTGATGGACCGCCTTTCCAGCAGGTCGCGCGACGTCTATCACCAGCTCGTGTACGACGACGACGCCCTGTTCCAGCTTTTCCGCATGGCGACGCCGATCGACGAGCTTGCGAACGCGCGCTTCGGTTCGCGCCCCGCGTATCGCCCCGGCGCAAAGGCAGGAATCGAGGGCATCCGCGCGATTCCGTGGGGTTTCGGATGGACCCAGATCCGACTCATGCTTACGGGCTGGCTAGGCATCGGTACCGCGATCGGCGAAGAAGTTTCGACACGCACCGGTCTGAGACGGCTGCAGCGAATGTGCGAGGCGTGGCCGTTCTTCGACGATCTCCTCGCCAAAGCAGAAATGGTTTGCGCCAAGACAGATGTCGACATCGCTAGAGCGTACGTGCGCCACCTGGGCGGTGATCTCAAACTGCTGGATTCACTGGTCGGCGAGTTTCAGCGCGCAGTCGAAGCGTTGTTGTTGATCCGCGGACATCGCCAGATGCTCGACGACACGCCTGTGCTGCAGTCGGCGATTGCGCTCCGGAATCCTTACGTGGATCCGTTGTCGCTCATGCAGATATCGCTGCTGCGGAGAAAGCGCACTGGTACGGCCAAAAACGAGCGCGAGAAAGAAGCGATCGACGATGCGCTGGCAACAACATTGAGCGGAATAGCACAGGGGCTGCGCAACACCGGATAGCATTTTGATCTTGAGATGACGAGCGTCAAGAGCTATATCGAATGTGTGTGACACCCATTCAAAAAAGAGGAATGGTGCAACTGCAGCAGTCGCCGGATGTGAACAGTCTCACTGCCGACACCCACGTTAGATCCAGCACCGAGAGCTCCTCCGCTGCGGAGCTCGAGCGTCTCAGAGAGGAAGTACGGCGCGTCCGTGCAAGAGCGACGAAGCTCCTCGACGTCACGACGGCACTCTCCGAGGCTCGGTCGGTGGAGGACGTTACCGGTGTCGTCCTGAGTAAAGGTGTGGACGTCGTTGAGGCGGCACGCGGTGTCCTCGTATCGGTTGAGGGAGATCGCCTGCGGCTCCTCGGCACGCGCGGTGTCAGCTCGCATCTCGAGGCGCTGCTCGGCAGCATCAGTCTCGACAGCGAGATACCGGTCGTGCACGCCATGCGTAAAGGCGAGATGATTTCGATCGAGTCCGCCGCCGAGTTCCGCGAGCGATATGCGACGACGTACGAGGGATTCTCTGAGCTCGCCGACATGCAGACCTATTTGGCGACGCCGTTGATCCATGCCGGCGAAACAGTCGGCGCGTTGGCGCTCCACTTCAAGGAAGCAGGTGCACTTGGAGCGGCTGATCGCACCTTCACGTTGCTCCTGGCCCAAGCTGCTGCGACCGCGCTCTTCCGCGCGCGCAGCTACGATGCGGAGATGGAACGGCGCCGCCACGCCGAGCTGCTCGCGCATGCCCGTGAGGACGTGCTCGGTGTCGTCGCGCACGACCTGAGGAATCCGCTCAGCCTGATCGTTACGACTACAGAGCTCCTGCTCGAGGAAGATCTCGATCAATCGAAACGGAAGCAGATTCTGGACATCGCGCGGCGCGCCGGCAAGCAGATGAACCGCCTGATCGAAGATCTTCTGGACACGGTGCATCTCGCGTCCGGGAAGCTGTCGCTCGATCTCGAGGATGTTACGGTGACGACGCTGTTTCGACAGGCGGACGAGACGTTCCGTCCGCTCGCGGAGAAACGCCAGATTCGTCTGACTGCGATGCCACCGAGCGATGTAGTATGCGTGCGCGCAGATCCGATGCGTGTGTCGCAAGTGCTCGGCAACCTTATCGGAAATTCACTGAAGTTTACGCCGCCGAATGGTGACGTGATTTTCCACGCGGCGCCGTCGAGCAGGGAAGTGGTGTTTCATGTGAGCGACACCGGCCCGGGAATTCCGGCCGATCAGCTCGAGCACTTGTTCGAGCAGTTTTGGCAGGCGCCGCGCGCCGATAAGCGCGGTGTGGGCCTCGGCCTCACCATCGCCAAGGGAATCGTCGAGGCGCACGGTGGCCGTATCTGGTGCGAGAGCATCGTCGGCGGCGGCAGCACGTTCTCATTTACGCTGCCGACATCCAGCGCCGCGCGCGACCCCGCTCCAAAATCCTGATCGCCGCGGACCAGCCTCGCCCACTATTTCAGTTTCAGGCCCTTGAGCTTCGGATCGAGCGGCGGGTAGCCCGGATCGAGCTCGTCGAGCGTATTCGCAATCGTCCGCGCGACAAGTAGATCGCGCGCGTCCTCGTTGTCGGCTGGCACGATGTACCATCGCGCAGAACTGGTGCTGCACTTCACGATCGCGTCGCGATACGCGGCCGTGTAGTCGGTCCATTTCTCGCGCTCATCGAGATCCGCAGCCCTGAACTTCCAGTTTTTCTTGGGATCCTCGAGCCGCTCCTCGAGTCGCTTTTTCTGCTCGGCACGTGAAACGTGCAGAAAGAATTTGAGAATCACCACGGAGTTCGCGACGAGCATCTTCTCGAAGTCGTTGATCTGCCCGTAACGCGCTGACAGCACTGCTCTCGGCAGCGTCGTGTAAACCCGCGGCACAATCACATCTTCGTAGTGCGACCGATTGAAGATTCCTATCATCCCTCGGCGCGGCACCCGCTGATGAATCCGCCAGAGAAAGTCGTGTTCGCGCTCCGTGTCGTTGGGCACTTTGAAGCTCGTGACGTCGCAGCCCATTGGGTTTACGCTGCGAAATACTTTCCTGATCGCGCCGTCCTTCCCCGATGCGTCGCGGCCCTGGAGTACGACTAGGAGTGCGTAACGGCCGTCCGCGTACAACCTGGCCTGCAACTTTTTCAATCGTTTGCGTTCGTGATCGACGGCCTTTTCGAGGTCGTCCGCCTCGGGAATATCGGCCGGGGCTTCAGCAGCGGCGTCGGTCAGACGGACTTGCCGCGCGTTGGTGATTGGCTCGAGTTTCACGCGGTCAGAGGGCACGGCCGAATTGTAACTCCTTCTGGCGCGTGTCAGATGTTTCGCTACTATGGAGGAACAACCGATCAGGAGTCAATATGACCACTTCCGCTCCCACGAACACCACCGCGACAATCGCCGAGGAGCTGGTGTCCTTCTGCCGCGCCGGCCGCAACATGGACGCGATCAATTCACTCTACTCGCCCGACATCGTCAGCGTCGAATCCATGGGCAATGAAGCGATGCCACGCGAAGTAAAGGGACTTGACGCAGTACGCTCCAAGAATCAATGGTGGGCCGAGAATAACGAGGTCCATTCGGCGACGGTCGACGGGCCGTTTATCGGGGAGGACAAGTTCGCGGTCTACTACAACTACGACGCGACGTTCAAGCCAATGAATAAACGAAACAACATGGAAGAGATGGCGCTCTATACGGTGAAAGACGGGAAGATCGTGCGCGAGCAGTTCTTCTACAGGACTAGCGAAACCTGACCCTCGCTGGCGCGCGCGCGGAAGTCTCCGCGGACGCATTACCGCTCGGCGCGGGAGTGGCGGCGGAGTCCACCAGCCCCGCGCCAGTTCCGCGCGTCGCCACCGCTGATCAACGCTCGGCAATCGAATCCGAGCCCGGGCCGCTGCTTCTGCTTGCGGGGCCCGGCGCTGGGAAGACGTTTTGCCTGATCGAGCGGATCCGTTTCCTCGTCGATCACGTCGGAGTCGATCCCGCCCGGATCTGTGTCTTCACGTTCACGAACAAGGCTGCTGGCGAGATCGCCGACCGTCTCCAGCGCGAGCTTGGTGATCGTGTCGAGCGCGTGAGGCGCGGCACTGTTCATGGTTTCTGCGCCGAGCTGCTGCGCGAGTTCGGTGAGCACGTCGGACTGCAGATAGGATTCGGCATCGCCGACGAAGAGTACCAGAAGTCGGTGCTGCGCCGCCTGCGGGCTCCGCGCCGTCTTCACAACAATCTTCTGGACGCTTTCGCGCGTTATCGCTTTCGCGGAACCCCACTGGGGCGTCGCGACCAGAAGTACTACGACGGTTATCGCCGGATGATGGCGGAGCAGAACGTCGCTGATTTCGACAGCCTCGTCCTCAAAACAGCGGAGCTGCTCAGGGTCGACAATGTCGCCGCGCAGGTGCGGGCGCGATACGACGCTGTGCTCGTGGACGAGTTCCAGGATTTGAACCCGATCCAGTACGCTGTCATTCGTCAGCTCGCCCGCGATCACCGTCACATCTTCGCGGTCGGCGACGACGAGCAATCGGTTTATTCCTGGACCGGCGCGGATCCAAAAGTCTTTCTGAGCTTCAAGAAAGATTTTGCGCTCCAGCCCGAGCGCGTGATCCACCTGCAAAACAATCACCGGTGCCCGCGAGCAGTTGTCGACATCGCGCGCCGGCTGGTAGCGATCAACGAACCCATTTTCGGGGATCGACTGCCACAAAGCACGACACACCAATCATCGTTCCCCGTCGCAGCGTTCGATTTTGCCGATGAGGATGCCGAAACACGATGGCTCATGAACGATCTCCAGCGCGACCGACAGACTGGCGATGGAAAGTCGGGCTGGGGCGATGCCGCGATCCTGTATCGCACGCATCGAATCGGTGCGGCGCTCGAGTCGGCCTTTCTTAACGCCGGAATTCCCTGTTGCCTCGCGCAGGGACGCGCGCTCGCCGATGACAAGGTCGTTGCGTACGTGCTTGCCGCGCTGCGCGTGATCGCGAATCCGGGTGACGAGATTCAGCAAGAGAGGTTTTATCAGGCGGTTCTTCCGCCTCCACTCTTCGACAGCGCCCGCGCGTGGGCCGAGGAGGCTGGACGCACACTGATTCACCAGCTCGAGCACATGGCGCGGACTCTCCCGCGCGAGCACAGCGACCGGAGAAAAATCTGGCGTGGCTACTACGCACTGAAGAACCTCGACGCTCTCGCGCGAAGTCACCGCTCGCTTGGCTCGCTCGTCGAAGACATTCTATCAGAGAAGGTCGGGACCTATCGAACGGTGCTCGAAGATCATCAGGAAGATCTCAGCGACCCGTGCTCGCACGAGGAAGTCGTTGCCCTCGCCGAGCGAGTCCAGAAAGCGCTGGACGGCGGAACGCCTGCGTGGATACCGCGTGCCGGCGGTGTCGAGATTCCGGCCAGGAAGATGTTGATGGAAATGGGGCTGCGCGCAGTAGATGTCGGTGGAGTCCCCGCGCCAGATGCGCTGCGCATCAAACCCGCGGACTTTCCGTCGCTCGGTCTTGGTCTGGGGCTGTTCAAGACCGCGCAGCTCGTGCGCACGCAGGGATTCACCAACACCTTCCGCGACTTCACCGCCGTCGATCTCGAAACGACCGACAACGACGTCGATCGCGCCGAGATCGTCGAGATTGCCGCGGTGCGGGTGCGACACGGCCGCATCGTCGAAGAGTATCAGTCGCTTGTGAAGCCGCGCGTGCCGATCACGTCAGGCGCACTCGGCGCTCACGGAATTTCTGAGAGTGATGTCGCCGGCGCGCCAAACTTCGAGACCATCTGGCCACAATTCCGAACGTTCTGCGGTTCCGACGTCCTGGTCGCGCACAACGGCTACATGTTCGATTTCCCGATTCTCCGTCGAATGGCGGCGAAGCTGCCGCGGGGAAAGGACTTTTCGATTTACGACACCCTCCCGCTTGCCCGCACGCTTTACGCGACCAGCGTAAAACTGCAGCACCTCGCGAAACGCTATGGGATCCACGCCGGTCAGTCGCACCGGGCGCTCGACGATGCGCGAACCCTCGCGAAAATATTCCCGGCCCTGAGCGAGACGCGAATCGGGTACGCGCGCAAAACCGCTCTCGTTAACCTGCTTGACCAGCTCGGCGTTGCGCTCGCGCTTAGCGATCGCAGCTCACTGTGCGACGAGGCGCGCAAGCTTTTCGAGCTCCTTCCGCCGTATGCGCTCGGCCGCCACAGCGAGTGTCTCGACTTCTACGCGCGTGAGCGCGAGCTGTGCGGCGACGACGACTTGGCGACCCTCGACCAGCTGATCATCTCGCTCGGCGGACACCAGTTGATGGAGCGGCTGCGTGCCGAGCGGTCCGCGGATAAGCGTTATCCGGAGACGATGGGAAGGCTGCGCCGGCTGATCGAGGCGTGCGAGGGCACAGATCTATCGTCGCAGATTTGCAATTTTCTCGAGCGCGCGGTTCTATCGAAGTACGATGGCGCCGCCGCCGCGAAGAGCCGCGTAAATCTATTGACGCTACACTCGACGAAAGGGCTCGAGTTCTCCCGTGTGTACATCGTGGGTGTCGAGGATGAGCAACTCATTCCACTCCCGCGCGAGGGCGGCGTAAACAAGCTCGACCTCGAAGAGGCGCGCCGGCTGCTCTACGTCGGAATGACGCGCACAAAAGACAGGCTCGTGATGACGCGCGCCAAAACCCGCGGCGATCGCTCGACGGGCGGCCATAGGTTCCTTGATGAAATGGGACTCAGGCCGAACCTCCCAATTTGAGGCGATCTCGCTCAAGCAACCATTAACACACCTTTTGTTGTTTTTCTTTTCTTGTGAGGGCTACCGCCCCCGAGCGACGCGCCACACCGTATTCCCAACATCATCCGCAACGAGCAACGCACCGTCCTTCGCCATGGCGACTCCGACCGGCCGCCCCATCGCCTCGCCGTTCGGCTGAATAAATCCAGTCAGCACATCGATCGGCTGGCCCGCCGGCTTGCCGTTGGAAAACGGGACGAAGATGACCCGGTACCCGCTGAACGGCTTCCGATTCCATGAGCCGTGCTGCCCCACGAACATTCCGCTCGAAAACCGGGCTGGCAGTGCATTGCTCCCTGACCACGTAAGCCCGAGCGATGCCGTGTGAGACCCGAGTGCATAGTCTGGAACCAGCGCGCGAGCCACGAGATCGAGACGCTGCGGCTCGATACGGGAATCGACGTGAGGACCGTAGTAATTGTACGGCCATCCATAGAATCCGCCGTCTCGCACGGCGGTGATGTAGTCGGGCACCAGATCGCTGCCGAGCTCGTCACGCTCGTTGACCACGGCCCAGAGTGACCGGGTTTGCGGTTCCCACGTGAGTCCGACCGGATTTCGGAGGCCGGTCGCGAAGATGCGATGCTGTCCTGTGATGCGGTCGATCTCCCAGATCGCCGCGCGTCCTACTTCTTTCAGCAGGCCGTTCTCAGCGGCATTGCTGTTGGATCCGACCGCCGCGTATAGCTTCGTGCCATCGGCGCTCGCGATGACATTTTTTGTCCAGTGGTGGTTGATTCGGCCACCGGGGAGATCGACGACTTTTGTCGGCGTCGCAACGACGCTCGTCACGCCTGGCGTATACGGCACGCGCACGATGGCGTCGCTGTTCGCGACGTACAGGTCATTGGCCACGAGCGTCATTCCGAACGGCGACGTGAGGCCACTCAGGAAGACCGAGCGCGTGTCGGCGATTCCATCGCCGTTCGTGTCGCGTAGCAACATGATCCGGTTCGCGCTGGGGACTGCGCCGCCCGCCTGGGACTGAAAGAACCTGAAGAAAAATCCTTTGATGCCGCGCCCGTCGTCGGGCCGCTTCGGCGCATTGGTTTCCGCGACCAGCACGTCACCATTGGGAAGCACGTAGAGCCAACGCGGATGATTCAGTCCGCGTGCGAACGCGCGGACGGCAAGACCTTCGGCGGCGACTGGCCCGCGGTCATCGGTCCAGCCCCTTGCTTTGACCACGTTCACCACGGGAATCAACGCTTCTTCGGGCGGCGGAAGGACTGGCCGCACTCCCGTCTCAGCCGCGACTGGCACTCGCGCTGGTCTCCCGCACGCCGTCGCGGCAACGCCTAGCCCAACGAGCAAATGGATTCGCACCGCGCGCGCAACACGATTTGCGTTCATCAGATCGCAAGCGCGCAAAAATCACGCGAGTCGACCAAAAATATTAATTTTGAGTTCATGGCTGAGCGCGGACAGCAGCTAGCACACGGCGAATGGCGCGTCGCGGTCGGCGGAGAGGAAACGTCGGCGGTATTCGAGCCCGCGCATAGCGCGCCGCAGCGCAACATAGTTTTTGTCTGTGCGCACGGCGCCGGCGGAAACATGAACGACCGCGGAATTCTTCATACCGCGAACGTGCTGCGTGAACGCGGAATCGGCGTCGTCCGCTTCAATTTTCTCTATAAGGAAAAAAAGTCTGGTCGACCTGACCCGATGCCGAAGCTCAAGGACTGCATTTCGGCGGTCGTCGCGCGTACTCGCGAGGCGCTCAGTCCGTCGCTGCTGATTATCGGTGGACGCTCGATGGGTGGACGCGCGGCGTCGATGCTCGCGGCAGAGGCATTTCCGTGCGACGGCCTGTTGTTGCTGGCTTATCCGCTGCACCCGCCAGGGAAGCCCGATCAATTGCGCGATGCCCATCTGCCAAACATCAAGGTGCCGGTCATTTGCTTCAATGGCACACGTGATCCCTTCTGCACCCCGAGCTTGATGGAAGAAGTGCTGAAACGTCTGACGCCGGTGTGGGAGATGCACTGGGTCGAGGCCGCCGATCACAGCTTCCACGTTCCGAAAACATCGGGACGCACAGATGCGCAGGTCCTCGCCGAAATCGGTGATGTAGCGAAGGCGTGGGTAGATCGGCTCACAAGGAGAGACTAATGCTCGGAGATTTCGACGCGATCGCGACTGTGTCAGTGAAGGACATCAACGTCGCAAAAAAATTCTATGAAAGCCAACTCGGTCTCAAACCCGCACCATCGGACGAGCCAACGGTGCTGATGTACAAGAGCGGACGCTCTACCGTCCTTGTCTACAAATCACCAAACGCCGGCACCAACAAAGCCACGGGCATCAATTGGTTCGTTGACGACGTCGACAAGACAGTCGCGGAGCTGCGAGCGAAAGGAGTCGTGTTCGAGCATTACGACCTGCCTGGCCTCACGCTCAAGGGTGACGTCCACGTCGCCGCCGACTTCAAGAGCGCGTGGTTCAAGGATCCCGACGGAAATATCCTCGCAGTAATGAGTCGTTAGCGTAGGCTCCGTCCTCGCGGTCCGCTCCGTCCCGCGCCCGTAAATAGCCGACTTTCAACGCTTTGCGTCGTTTCTGAATTTCCGGCACGTCGTGTCGATTTAGGGCGTCGTCGTTCGTCGCATTTGTAGAACCGATCGGGCGGCGCGACAGATCCCCGGCACGGCGAAACCAGAAACGATTAAAGGAGAGACCGAAATGCGATTCATGGTGATAGTGAAGGCCAACAAAGACTCAGAGGCGGGCGTCCTGCCTGACCACAAGGCCCTCGCGGATATGGGCAAGTTCAATGAGGAGCTCGTCAAGGCCGGCGTGATGTTGGCTGGCGAAGGGCTGCAACCCAGCTCGAAAGGCGCCCGGGTAAAGTTTTCCCCGGGCAAAAAGCCGACGGTCGTCGACGGTCCTTTCCCCGAAACGAAGGAGCTGGTCGCCGGGTTCTGGCTGTGGCAGGTGCGGTCCAGGGAAGAGGCGCTCGAGTGGATCAAGCGCGCACCTTTCACCAACGAAGAGATCGAGCTTCGCCAGGTATTCGAGGCGGAGGACTTCGGGGACGCGTTCACCCCGGAGCTGAGGGAACAGGAAGAGCGGCTGCGCAAGCAAGCGGCCGCGCGCATCTAACTCACTCAATCAAACCAGCGAGGACGACAACAATGCGATTCATGACGCTATACAAGGGCAAAGAGGGAGTACCGCCAACTGCCGAGCACCAGGCGGCGATGGGGAAGCTGATCGAAGACATGGCGAAAGAAGGCGTGCTTCTCGCGACTGACGGTCTTCTGCCAAGCTCCAAAGGCGCGCGCGTTCGCATCTCTAACGGAAAGATCACCGTCACCGACGGGCCGTTCAGCGAGGCGAAAGAAGTGATCGGTGGCTACGCGATCATTAACGTCAAGTCGAAGGAAGAAGCAATCGAGTACACGAAACGCTTTCTGCAGGTGGTGGGAGAAGGCGAAAGCGAGGTACGCGAGATGTACGAGGCGCCGGCGTTCGCCGCCGAAGCGGGGTCGGGCGCGAGTGCGGCACGCCAAAGTAAGCCCGCTCCGGCGGGCGCCAACCGGTAGTGTCCGACACGCACAAGGCGATCGATGCCGTATGGAGAATCGAATCCGCGCGGCTCATCGCCGGTCTTGCGCGAATCGTCGGCGATGTCGGGCTCGCTGAAGATCTCGCGCAGGACGCCCTCGTCGCGGCGCTCGAGCGGTGGCCGAAGACCGGAGTCCCGGACAATCCCGGAGCCTGGCTCATGGCCACCGCCAAGCATCGCGCGATCGACATGCATCGCCGCAGCAAGCTGCTCGAGCGCAAGCACGAGCAGCTCGGTCACGAGCTCGACGCGCAGCAGGAGATGACGGTGGGAGATCTCGATGCGGCGATCGACGACGACATCGGCGACGATCTGCTTCGCTTGATATTCACATCCTGTCACCCGGTCCTCTCGACCGAGGCGCGCGTCGCTCTGACGCTGCGGCTGCTCGGCGGGCTGACCACCGACGAAATCGCGCGAGCCTTTCTGGTTTCGGAGCCGACAGTCGCGCAGCGAATCGTGCGCGCTAAGCGAACCCTCTCCGAGGCGCGCGTTCCATTCGAGGTTCCGCGCGGCGACGAGCTCAAAGCGCGACTCGCCTCCGTACTCGGCGTCATCTATCTCGTGTTCAACGAAGGGTATTCAGCAACTGCTGGGGACGATTGGCTCAGACCAGCATTATGCGAAGACGCGCTGCGACTCGGTCGAATCCTCGCCGAGCTAGCGCCGGACGAGCCCGAAGCGCATGGGCTGGTCGCGCTGATGGAGATTCAGGCATCGCGCTCGCGTGCGCGCGTCGGCCCAGGCGGGAAGCCGATCTTACTGCTCGACCAGGATCGTGGGCGGTGGGACCAGCTGCTCATTCGTCGCGGGTTAGCTGCCCTCGCGCGCGCGGAAAAGCTGGGCGGCGCACGCGGGCCGTACGCGCTACAGGCGGCAATCGTCGCTTGTCATGCTCGCGCACGCACGGCCGAAGAGACCGATTGGGAGCGCATCGTCGCGCTCTACGACGCTCTCGCCGAGCTCAACCCATCACCGATCGTCGATCTGAATCGGGCGGTCGCAGTCTCGATGGCGTACGGACCGGCGCTCGGCCTCGAGCTCGTTGATGCGCTGCGCTCAGAGCCGGCGCTCAAGGCGTATCATCTGTTGCCTAGTGTGCGCGGTGATCTGTTGGTAAAGCTTGGACGTTCGAGCGAGGCGCGGCAGGAATTCGAGCGCGCGGCATCGATGACGAGAAACGAACGGGAGCGCGAGTTCCTGCTGGATCGAGCGGCGTCCTGTGTCGATATGGCGGGTTGATCGATAATTCACCTTAAGGCGGAGAACGTATGACAACCGTTGATGGAAGATTCGCTGAGTCGCTCGGAGAGTCGAAGGGAAGACTCTGGACGGGACGCATCTTGAGCGGATTGAGCGCCGCGTTCATGCTGTTTGATGCGGTCATCCACATCATGAAACCCGCTGTCGTCGTAACGGCGTTTGAGCAGCTCGGATTTCCGATCAGCGCGTCAGCGACGATCGCAATCATCGAGCTCATTTGTGTGATTCTGTATCTAATCCCGCGAACGTCCGTGCTCGGCGCAATTCTCCTTACCGGCTAC
>JBJMOA010000013.1:0-2581 GCA_045803975.1 Gemmatimonadaceae bacterium | reverse complement strand
GCTGCCTGATCGGTGAAGAACGCTTCGGAGTAGGACACGTAAAGACCGCCGTGACTCCGAGTGATCAGCCACTCGAGACCGCCGAGCGGTGCCTGGCGGTGCATCGTCGTCGCTGAGTTGTAATCCATTCCACCGGCCTTCACGCCCCAGAACCAGGCATCCTTGAAGGAGCTTCCGATCTGGGCCGTCCCGACCCGCGGCGCAACGATGGCGAGCACCGCTGCAGCGGTAAGGGCACGGGTGATTCGCATACGAATCCTCTAAGCTGAGGTCTTTATCGTGGTTGGTGGTTGGTGGTTGGTGGTTGGTGGTTGGTGGAGCGATGGGCGCAGGGAAGCATTCCCCGCGGCACTCTCACCAATCACATACCACCAGCCACCAGCCACCACATGGCGTTCCCTGCTGTTCGGACGCGCGGAAGCGGCCTCGAGTCACGGTTTGCCCTTTCCCGCGCTCGTCGCATACTATGGAATGTGGGATGCGCCCCGGCCTGCTCCGGGGGTCGCGAGGTCCGTATTGCCATTCCGGTAGTCGCCACGGAGGCCACATGTCTTCGATTCTCCCGGGAGCGCGGGAGTTTCTCACCCCGGTCTACGGCACCGTCTTCGGTCAGCGGACCAAGGTCGTTCATCGCCTGAAGGAGGGCGACCCGCTCATCCTCGTTCCCGATCCGCCGGAAATCGATCAGCCGAATGTCTGGGTGCACGCACGCGGCGGAGACGTCGTCGGTCATCTATCGCCCGACGTCAACTCGTGGCTCGTGCCGAGCATGTTCGGCGGGGAGCGCTACACGGCGGAAGTCAGTCGCATCGGTGGTGATGACGTTGCCAGCTGGAAGCGACTCGTCATCACGGTGCGCTCCGCGCGTTAATGATGACCTATGTCATCCCGAGCGGAGCGAGGACTCGCGTCTCGGTTGGCCGCTATACGATCTTCAATCGCTGACCGGCTTTCCTGAACGCCCGTACCGCCGTGTCGAGATCTTCCCGACTATGCGCGGCCGAGATCTGGCAACGTACGCGCGCCTGTCCCTGTGGTACCACCGGATAGCCGAAGCCGGTGACGAACACGCCCTCCTCGAGTAGCGCGTCGCTCATCTGAATCGCGGCGGCGGTCTCGCCCACGATGATCGGGATGATTGGCGTCTCGCCCGGCAGCGGCTTGAACCCCGCCTCGATGATCTGTTCGCGGAAATAGCGCGAGTTGTCTCGGAGTCGCTGCACGCGCTCCGGTTGATCCTCGATCAGCCTAACGGCGGCCAGGGCGCTTGCCGCTACTGTCGGTGGCAGCGCGTTCGAGAAGAGCTGCGGGCGCGACCGCTGCGTCAGGTAGTCGGCGAGTGCCGCCGGCCCTGCCACGAATCCACCGGCAGCGCCACCGAGGGCCTTGCCCAGTGTCGACGTGATGACGTCGACCTCACCGAGGACACCGAAGTGTTCCGCGGTCCCACGACCGTTCTTGCCTAACACTCCCGTCGCGTGCGAGTCATCGACGAGCACGATCGCGTCATGCGCGCGCGCGATCTCGAGAATGTCCGGCAGCTTCGCGATCGCCCCTTCCATCGAGAACACGCCGTCCGTCCAGATCAGCCGCCGGCGTGCGCTGGCCCCGCCGCGCAGCTTCTCGCGCAGGTCGTCCATGTCGCCGTGCTTGTACACTGCAGTCGTGCATTTCGTGATCGCCTTCGCCAAGCGCATCGAGTCGATGATCGATGCATGGTTCAGAGCATCCGACACAACGAAGTCGCCTTCTTCCACGACTGTCGCCGTCAGCCCTTCGTTCGCGTTCCAGGCGGAGACGAAACTCAGCGACGCCTCCGTGCCGACGAACCGGGCGAGCGCTTCTTCCAGCTCGCGGTGAATCGTGAAGGTCCCGCAAATGAAGCGGACGCTCCCCGTACCAGCGCCGAATCGGCGCAACCCCTCGATCCCCGCCTCGATCACGGCGGGGTCGTCACATAAGCCGAGGTAGTTGTTCGATGAAAGAATCAGCACATCGCCTCGACCTTCCATCTTCACCCAGGCCGACTGGGGTGAGTCGAGATAGTTCAGGCGCTTGTAGACTCGGTCGCGCTTGAACTGTTCGATCTGCTGCTCGAGCGCACCGCCGAAGCTCGTATTGGTTGCCGTCACGATTTCCCCGCTACTTGATGGTCACCGCTCACCGCTCACCGTTCACCGTTCACCGTTCACCGTTCACCGTTGACCGTTCACCGAAGTTAGGCAATCTCGAAGATCACCTTCCCCGCTTCACCGCTCTTGATGGCGTGGATCGCTTCGTCCGCCTCGTCCAGCGGAAACCGGTGCGTGATGACCGGTGTCGGATCAAAGTTGCACGAGCGGAGAAAGCGCGTCATCTGGTGCCACGTCTGGTACATGCGACGGCCGACGACACCATAGATGGTGATCCCCTTGAAGATCACCTCCGTCGCGAAATCGATTTCGATTGGCTTCGACGGAATACCGAGCATCTGCACGTGCCCACCGACTCGAACGAGCGCGAAGGCCTGGTGAATCGCCGATGGCACGCCCGACATCTCGAGCACGACGTCCACACCCAGCCCATCGGTATGTCGCTTCAC
>JBJMOA010000012.1:0-12667 GCA_045803975.1 Gemmatimonadaceae bacterium | reverse complement strand
CATGGAGGCAGGAATCCCACTCACCGACGATGATCGGGCGGAATGGCTTCGCTCGATTGCCCTGCGGATTCGCGAGGCGGCCAGTCGGGGCGCCGGCCTGGTGGTGACGTGCTCGGCTCTCAAGCGCGCGTACCGCGACGTACTACGTAGCGCGGCGAATGACGTGCAATTCATTTATCTGCGCGGACCCCGCGAACTGATAGCGGAGCGTTTGGCCAATCGCCGCGGACACTTCATGCCTGTGTCGTTGCTCGACAGCCAGTTCGCGATCCTCGACGAACCCTCGCACGACGAGCACGCGTGGGTGTGTGACGTGACGCAGTCGCCCGAAGAGATCGTCGCGGGTTTGATCGCTCGCGTGGCCGGATGACAACAGACGTACGCCTGCTGCTCTTTGCGTTCCTTGCGATCGTCGTCCTCATCACGCTGATCGCGCGCTTCAAGGTTCATCCGTTCATTGCGCTCGTTCTGGTCTCGCTCGCGATGGGAGTAACGGCTGGAATGTCTCCCACGGCGGCGATCAAAGCCTTTCAGGACGGCGTCGGAAACGTCCTCGGGTTCATCGCCATCGTGGTTGGCCTGGGTACGATGCTCGGAAAGGTGATGGCGGAATCGGGAGCTGCGACGCGAATCGCGACGACCCTCATTGCCGCGTTCGGTGAGGCGCGCGTCCACTGGGCCATCATGATAGTCGCCTTCATCGTGGGAATTCCCGTCTTCTTTCAGGTGGGATTTGTCCTTCTCGTTCCGCTTGTATTCACGATCGCGCGCAGTACCGGCATGTCGCTCATCAAGATCGGCATTCCACTCGTTGCCGGACTCTCGGTGGTGCACGGAATGCTGCCACCGCATCCGGCGGCAATGCTCGCCGTCGGCATCTTCAACGCCGACATCGGCCGCACCATCCTTTATGGCTTGTTAATCGGCCTTCCCACCGCGGCGTTAGCGGGGCCAGTCTTCGCACAGTGGATTGCGCCACGGATTGAGCTCCCAGCGTACAACCCAGTCGCGGCGCAGCTCGAAGGCATCCAGAGCCAGGCGATGCCTGGTTTCGGTGTCTCCGTGTTCACGGTGCTGATTCCGGTAATCCTCATGCTCGTCGCGAGCACGTCGGACATCACGCTCGTTTCGGCGAGTGGCGTGGGCACAGGCCTGAAGTTCGTCGGGCAACCCATCGTGGCGTTGCTGATCGCTTTGCTCTTCTCCTTCTGGTCGCTCGCCCGCGCCCGTCGTTTCACACGGTCTGACCTACTCAAGATGTGCAATGATTGTCTCGCGCCCACCGCGGCGATACTACTTGTCATCGGCGCCGGTGGTGGGTTCAACCAGGTGCTCGTCCAAAGTGGTGTGGGGCGGGCAATCGCCGGCGTGGCTATCGGCTCACACGTGTCGCCGCTCATTCTGGCGTGGCTCGTTGCCGCGCTCATACGCGTCGCGACAGGATCGGCTACCGTTGCGATGACAACTGCCGCAGGAATCGTCGCACCGATCGCTGTCGCTCTGCCTGGAACGAACGCCGAGCTCCTGGTACTCGCAACGGGAGCTGGTTCGCTGGTACTTTCGCACGTCAACGACGCCGGCTTCTGGCTCATCAAAGAGTTCTTCAACATGTCGGTTCCGCAAACACTCAAGACGTGGACTGTGGCGGAAACCATAATTGGTGTCGCGGGCTTGGGCTTTACGCTCGTTCTCAGCTTCGTCATCTGACCGGAGATCCTATGCGCCCACCTGGACGACTACTGGTTGATTCGTTTCTTGCGGCTGCTGCCGCACTCGCGATGGCCGGCTGCGGTCAGAAAGCTCCTGCGGCCGCGTCGGCGGAAACCGCAAGCGGACAGAACGCATCAGAGTGGTTGGATGCGACGGCCACCCTCGACCCGAAGACGACGCCGGTCTACGAGGGGGATGCGCCGATGAAGTTCGATTTCCTCAAGGACATGCGCAAAGGTGATGCGTTCACACTATCTGTCTATGCGATGGGCGCGCACAGCGGAACGCATGTCGACGCGCCGATGCACTTCATTCGAGACGGCGCCTCGATCGAACAATTGCCGCTCGCGCCTTTCATAGGTCCGTCGAGGGTGATCGATATCCCGGATAGTGTCGGCGCGATCGATGCCGCGGAACTGCGGCGTCACGACTGGCAAGACGCGGAGCGGGTGCTGTTCCGCACCCGGAGCTCGCTGCGCGGGTGGATGAGATCGTCGACTTTTCACCGCGACTTTACGTTCATCGCGCCCGATGCGGCGCAACTGTTGGCCGACGCAAACGTCCGACTCGTTGGCATCGACTATATATCGGCAGAGAAGTTCGGTGCGCCGGCGCCCATGACGCATCGGATCTTGCTCGGCAAGGGGATCCCGATCGTCGAAGGCTTGGCGCTCGCCGACGTAGGCCCTGGGAACTACGACCTCGTGGTTTTACCGATCAAGGTAGCCGGGCACGAAGGCGCGCCAGCGCGCGCAATACTCCGGAAGCGCTCTCGTTAACCGCGCGGTGCGGCTATCGGTTCAGCGCGCGCCCCTTGCTCGCGGGCTGCGGCCTTACGTGCGCCGACTCTCTGAGCCACCATTCCGAGGTCCCGAACCGGCCGTACCTCTACGCAACCAGTCCGCGCCCACGGAAATTCCGCCGCTATCCGCACGGCTTCTTCCATGTTCTCAGCCTCGATCAGGTTGAACCCGCCGAGCACTTCTTTCGACTCCGCAAAGGGGCCGTCGATAACAGTCTGTCGCCCATTGCGGATGCGCAGCGATTTCGCGGTCGCAGGCTCCTCGAGCTGTTGTGAGTCGAGAAGGTGACCTTCCGCCCGCAGATCGTCAGCATGCTCGATGCAGCCGCGCATTGTAGCGTCGAACTCCGAGGCGGGCAGACGCTCGAGCAGGTCAGGGTCGTTGTAGATCAAAAGCATGAATTTCATAGGGATTTCCCGCTCGGTCGAAGTCAGCAAAACGCGTCTGGCTGTTGGCTCGTGAACAAGCATAAAATTATCATCGTCGACAGCCGCGCGCCCAGACTGATCGATGCGCGCCAAGCTGCTGCCGAGCGCTCTGAGTCGCTCAGCCCTAACGCGCGAGCAAGCGAGCGAGAAACTCGGGCATACCGTGCAGATGATCGACGTGGTCGGGCGCCGAGTTTCCGGCGAAGCCGAGTAGCTCGAAGTCACCGCGACGCGCTTCGCTGGTCTGCTGCATCCCGCGCGGTCCCCACTTGAGGACCGGCGTGCGCCGCAGGCCCAGTCGTTCAATGAGCCAGTCAGCCGTTTCGGTGGTGCTGGCGAATGTGCCCGGGAAAATCTCGGAGTGCGTGACGATAAACCGCTTTTCGCCACGCATTGCCGCGCGGGCGAAATCGACGAAAGCAACGAGATTCGTCGTATCGACCGCGCCTCCAGCAGCCAGTACTTTCCCCTCGGGCACGTACGACGTGTGCATGCCGTCGAGCAGCAAGACGGCGTTGACGCGCGCGAAGTGTCGTGGATCGCGGAGGATCGCGCGGACTGCGCCGTGGCCCGCGGAGAAGCCGATCAACGTCACAGCTCCGATGCGCGCAACCTTGCCGGTTACGGCGGTCACCTGCCGTTGCACGCCTGCGAGAAGAGAGTCGAAGACCGCCGGATCCGTGAAGGTCCTGTCGTAGGTTCCAGAGCCCGTCCCCAGATTGACGACGGCAACGACGGCGCGCCTCGCGTCTCGGACACTGGCCTGTTCTGGAAGCCAGGCCGCGCCGTGAAAGTGAACGATCAGGTCGACTCCCTCCGTGGTCGGCACGCCATCGGGCACGAACACTTCGACCGGCTTATCAGCCGGTCCCGCGAAAGAGCGCACCGCACCACCGAGCGGCTTCGGAGCAAGCCGCTCGTGCGCCCGTGTCTGTTCCACCATTGGCGACGGATTTTGCCCCGCGGCCGGCGGTGCAGCGACTTGCCCGGCCGCTGCGAAGAATGGCATGGCCACCGCGATGATAGCCATCAACTTCGACATCGCTGCCACCCTCACCGATCTTCGGGCAGTTTCGGCAATGGGTCGGCAACCAGTCGTCCGCCACGCACGGTCGCCCCAATCACAATTGCCGCGCTAATGAGAACCGCATTCTTGATGATGTATTGCCCCTCGAGTGTAGGCGCGTACGGAATGCGCAAAAAGACTTCGCTTGGGAAAAGCACGAGCGGTGTAAGAGTTCCTGCCATCTGCACCGCTAACAGCAACAGCGTCGCTCTCATGAAGATGCCTGTTAGCAGCCCGAGGCCTATAAGGCATTCCCAAGCGGCCAACACGGGCACTGAGATGGCCGGGCCAACCAAGCCGAAGCTCAATCGCAGAATCGTTCGCGCGGCGAGATCCTGCGCGGGGCTGAGCCCGGGAAAGAACTTGAGCGCGCCGAACCATAGGAACACAACGCCGAGGCTTATGCGAAGCAGCGGGACGCCGTAACGCGCCATCCAATGGGTGATTCGCGCATCGAGTGAGTTGAACCGCTCAGGAATCGACGGCATGCGCGAAGGATGCTGAAATCAAGCGTGCGCCGCAAAGACACGTTCTACTGCGCTACAGAACCAGTCGGCAAACAATTAACTTCCTTTAGCAGCCACTACGCCGCTGTCCAACACCGATCTGACGCATAAATGTCCGATAAATCCCGCACTCCAGTCATTGTCGGCGCCGCGCGAACTCCAATCGGCAAGTTCCTCGGAGGCCTCGCTCCTCTCAGTGCGCCGGAGCTGGGCGCGATTGCAATTCGCGAGGCTCTGAGGCGATCGAAGGTTCCTGTCGAGGACGTGCAGGAAGTCATCATGGGGCATGTTCTTCAGGGTGGCACAGGGCAGGCGCCCGCGCGCCAGGCCGCGCTCAAAGCCGGAATTCCGCCGACCGTATCCGCCGTGACAGTAAACAAGGTGTGCGGGTCGGGCCTGAAGGCGGTAATGCTTGCTTCACAGGCGATCAAGGCTGGAGATGCACAGGTCATCGTTGCGGGCGGACAGGAGTCGATGTCGAACGCGCCGTACTACGCCTACGGAATACGCGGCGGCGTCAAGGCGGGCGACCAGACACTGGTCGACGGCATGATCAAGGACGGGCTTTGGTGCGCGTCATGTGATGTTCACATGGGTCGCCACGCTGAGTACACGGCGAAAAAGGCGAACGTCACGCGCGAGGATCAGGATGCCTTCGCTGCCTCCTCGCACCGGAAGGCGATCGATGCAATCGACTCCGGAAAGTTCAAGGCCGAGATTGCTCCCGTCCAAATCCCGGGGAAGAAAGGTCCAACCACAATCGACACCGATGAGTCGCCTCGTCGCGACACCAGCATCGAGGTCCTCGCGAAACTGAAGCCGGCATTTCCCGGCAAGAACGGAGCGAGCGAGGATCTCACCGTCACCGCGGGAAATGCTCCCGGACTCAACGATGGCGCCGCGGCACTGATCGTCGTCTCGGAGGCCTACGCCGAAGAGCATAGCCTGGAGATTCTCGGACGCATAACGGGCTACGCGACCGGTGCCACCAAACCGGAGGATCTCTTCTTCGCGCCGATCAAAGCCGTGCGCAATCTGATGAAGAAAACCGGATCGCAGATCGGCGATTACGATTTGATCGAGGCCAACGAAGCGTTTGCATCGCAATCGATCGCCGATGGCGAAGAGCTCGGCTGGGATTGGAAGCGTGTCAACGTCAACGGTGGTGCGATCGCGCTCGGCCATCCGATTGGCGCGAGCGGAGCACGCGTTTTGACGACGCTTCTCTACGCGATGAAGGAGCGCGGAGCGAAAAAGGGGCTCGCCACGCTCTGCCTCGGCGGCGGCGACGCCGTTGCGCTCAGCGTCGAGCGCGCCAATTAGCACCGATTGACGACGCCGGAGCTCCCGCGGCCGAGACGCAGGCGGTCGCTGCGTCCGGTCTGGCTGATACTCGCGTTCTACGTCATTTGCTTCGTCGCGCTGGGAATTCTCGAGACGGCAGCGGCGTGGCTCGGCGGGCCCGCGACGGTCAATGCCCGCGACGCGCTCTTTCAGTGGCTAGCCCTCGCGAGCGTCGCCCTCGCGACGTGGATCATGCTGCGCAAAGTCGAAAAGCTGCCCTCGAGCACGGTCGGGCTCGATCGCGACGCCGCGTCTCCGCCAGTTCTAATCAAGGGCGTCGCGTGGGGAGGGCTGACAATTGGGATCGCGAGCCTTCTTCTGTTGGCAACCAGCATGATGCGAATCGATCCAGCGCTCCCCGGAAGTTGGTGGGCGGAAGCCGGACACACGGCGATCGTGCTGCTTCCAGCGGCATTTTTCGAGGAGTTGTTCATCCGCGGCTATGTCTTTGCCGTATTGCGACGCGCGGCTGGTTGGCGGCTCGCGCTTATCGTTACAAGTGTCGTGTTCGGACTTCTCCACGCCTGGAATCCTGGCGCTGACGCCGAATCGATTCTCGCAGTGACCGTCGCGGGTTTCTTCCTCGGCGCGATCTTGCTCGCGACGAGAAGTCTCTACGCCGCTGGGGCCGCGCATTTTGCATGGAACTGGGTGATGGCTGGCGGATTCCACATTGCGGTCAGCGGAGTGCAATCGCGGGAGACTGATTACCGAACTGTCGAGACCGGACCGGATTGGTTGACAGGCGGGCCGTGGGGACCCGAAGGAGGACTTGCGGCCGTCGCCCTGATGTTTGTCGGCATCTTTTACCTGTACGGACGCCACCGGCGTCAGATGGAGTGGAACGCATGACCGACCGCGTCGCCGTGATTGGTGCGGGGCAGATGGGGAATGGTATCGCGCACGTCTTCGCGCAAGCGGGCTTTCCCGTCACGATGATCGACGTTTCCCAGGAAGCACTCGACCGCGGTAGATCGACGATCGCGAAAAACATCGAGCGTCAAGTCAAGAAAGGCACGATCGCCGCCGATGATCAGGTGAAGATTCTTGCGCGCATTGATCTGAGCATGGAGCTCGAGGATGCGCGCGACGCATCGCTGATCGTCGAAGCGGCGAGCGAGGACAGCGGCCTCAAGTTCCGGATCTTCACCGATCTCGACCGAATAGCGAAGCCGGACGCCATTCTCGCGACGAACACGAGCTCGATATCCATCACCGAGATCGCGCGCCGTACGTCGCGCCCCGACAAAGTCATCGGCATGCATTTCATGAATCCGGTGCCGGTGATGAAGCTGGTCGAGATCATTCGCGGACTCGCGACTTCGGAGGCGACGATGAAGTACGTCACCGATGTCGCGCTCCGACTGGAGAAGACGCCGGTCGAAGTGAACGACTATCCGGGGTTCGTATCCAATCGTGTGCTGATGCCTATGATCAACGAGGCCGTCTACTGCCTCATGGAAGGAGTCGGTGAGCCGGCGGCAATCGACCAGGTGATGACGCTCGGCATGAACCATCCGATGGGACCATTGGCGCTCGCGGACCTGATCGGTCTCGACACCTGTGTCGCGATCCTCGAGGTGCTGCGCGATGGACTCGGCGATCCAAAGTATCGGCCGTGTCCGCTGCTCAAGAAATACGTTGCCGCGGGTTGGTTGGGCAGAAAGAGCGGTCGCGGCTTCTATACCTATACCAAGTAGCGCGCGTGTCCTGGGCACTACACCCACTCACCGAAGAACAGACCGAGGTTCAGAAGCTCGCGCGCGATTTCGCGCAGGCAGAAATCGTCCCTCACTCCGCCGAGTGGGATCAGAAGGCTTACTTCGAGCCCTCGCTGGTAAAAAAACTCGGTGAGCTAGGTTTTCTCGGCATGATGCTGCCGGAGGAGTACGATGGCCTCGGCGCAGACACGGGCACCTATCTCATCGCGCTCGAGGAGATTGCGGCCGCGGACGCATCAGTCGCGGTGCTCATGAGCGTCCATAACTCGCTTCCGACGCAAATGATTTTGCGATACGGCAGCGCCGAGCAAAAAGATCGATTTTTGAAGAAGATGGCGCGCGGTGAGATACTGAGCGCCTTTGCTTTGTCGGAGCCGGAAGCCGGATCGGACGCGTCGGCTCTCACGACTCAGGCGGTGAAGGATGGCGATGCGTGGGTTCTAAACGGCACCAAGAGCTGGGTGACCAACGGCAACACTGCTGGCGCGATCATGACGATGGCGCGCACCGACACGACGGGTGCGCGACGCGGTGCGCGTGGAATCGGCGCGTTCATCGTCACGCCTGATCTGCCGGGATTCAACGTTGGCAAAAAGGAAGACAAGCTCGGGCTTCGCGCCTCGCCGACGGTGCAGCTCAACTTCGACAACCTGCGTGTGCCGAAGGAAAACCTCCTCGGCGACGAGACCCAGGGTTTCATTTACGCGATGCAGTCGCTCGACAATGGTCGCCTTGGAATTGCGGCACAGGCTATCGGCATTGCGCGGGCGGCGCTCGAGCATTCGGTCGTGTACGCCGCCGAGCGCAAGCAGTTCGGGAAAGCGATCAAGGAGTTCGAGGCGATCCAATTCAAGCTCGCCGACATGGCGATGCGCGTCGCGGCGTCACGCGCGCTGCTTCACGCAGCGGCGGCGGCAAAGGATCGCGGGCAGAGTGTGCGCCAATTCAGCTCGATGGCGAAGCTGATGGCGAGTGAGACGGCGATGTGGGTGACGACGCAGGCGGTGCAGATCTTCGGCGGGTACGGTTACGTCAAAGACTATCCCGTGGAGCGGCTTATGCGCGATGCGAAAGTCACCGAGATTTACGAGGGCACGTCGGAGATCCAGAGAATCGTGATCGCGCGTGCTCTGTACGGGCAATCGTAACCTTTCTCTGGAATCACTACTAAATGAAGCTGTTCGATACGCTGGCCGAGATGGGACATGAGGAGGTCGTGATGTGCAGCGACCCCGCGGTCGGATACAAGGGAATTCTCGCCGTGCACAGCACGAAGCTGGGCCCGGCTCTCGGCGGCACGCGGTTCTGGCAGTACGCAACGGACGAGGAGGCGATCACCGACGCGCTTCGATTATCCCGCGGCATGACGTACAAGAACGCGGTCGCCGGTCTCCCGCTGGGCGGTGGCAAGTCCATCATCATCGGCGACAACAAGACGCAAGACCGCGAGAAGATTTTCCGCGCCCACGGTCGCTTCGTCGAGAGTCTCGGCGGGCGCTACATCACCGCGGAAGACGTCGGCACGAGCACGAAGGACATGGACTACGTCCATATGGAGACGGGGCATGTCGCGGGGCTGGCCGGAAAATCAGGCGACCCGTCCCCGGTCACTGCGCACGGCGTGTTTCGGGCGGTGCAGGCGTCCGCGAACAGAGTCTGGGGCAGTGATAGTCTCGAAGGCAAAACCGTCGCCATCCAGGGTTGCGGGAGTGTTGGATCGTACCTCGCCAGGGAGCTGCACGAAGCGGGCGCCAAACTCGTCGTATCTGACATCGATTCCGCGAAGGCGGCACGCGTCTCCCAGGCAACCGGCGCAAAGATCGTCGAAGGCGATGCGATCTTTTCTGCCGACGCCGACATATTCTCGCCCTGCGCGCTCGGCGGAATACTCAACGACACGACGATACCGCGACTGAAAGTGAAGATCGTCGCCGGCGGCGCGAACAATCAGCTACTCGAGGAGCGGCACGGTGACGAGCTCCAGCGGCGTGGGATTCTGTACGCGCCTGACTATGTGGCGAACGCAGGCGGTGTGATCAACGTCTACGGTGAGGTCGCCGGCTGGAATGCGCAGCGCGCACTGGACAAGGCCGACGACATTTACGACACGATTCTCAAAGTCTTCGACATCGCGGACGCGAAGCACATCCCGACCTATGAAGCGGCGGATCGTCTCGCCGAGCAGCGATTGGCGGGGGCAAAATGAGCGAGACGATCCCGATCGCATCGGATCATGCGGGTATCGAGATGAAAGATCGTCTCGTCGCCGAGCTGAAGAAAATGGGATACGAACCCGACGACATCGGTGGTAAGAGTGCTGACGATCCCGACGATTACCCGGACTACGCCCATCCGCTCGCCAAGGAAGTCTCCGAGGGACAGGCCAGGCGCGGCATCCTTCTCTGCGGCAGCGGAGTCGGCATGGACATCGTTGCTAATAGATACCCTGGTGTGAGGGCAGCGCTCGCGTGGGAGCCGGAGATCGGTGAGCTGTCGCGTAAGCACAACAACTCGAATGTCCTCGTGCTTCCGGCGCGTTTCATGACCGACGAGAAGGCAATCGAAACCATGAAGGCGTGGCTCAATGCTAAATTCGAAGGTGGGCGCCACGAACGTCGCGTCAACAAGATCGATCGAATCTGAAGCGTTGCACGGAAGCGAGCTCTGACCATAGGACACAGAATGCCGACGACAACTGAAGCCCCGAGGAAAACCACGGCGAAAGGCGCGATGCCGGAAGGCCGCCTGGCGCAATCTGATCCCGAGATTGCGCGGATGATCGACCTCGAGGTCGGAAGACAGCGGAGCGGGCTCGAACTGATCGCCAGCGAGAATTTCGTGTCGCCGGCGGTGCTGGAGGCGATGGGCACGCCACTGACCAACAAATACGCTGAAGGGTTGCCCGGAAAGCGCTATTACGGTGGGTGTGAGTTCGTCGACATGGTTGAGCAGTGTGCGATCGACCGTGTGAAAGAACTGTTCGCGGCGGATCATGCGAACGTGCAGGCGCATTCGGGCGCGCAGGCAAACGCGGCCGTTTACCTCGCCTTCCTGAAGCCGGGCGACGTCGTACTCGGTCTCGACCTGTCTCAGGGTGGCCATCTCACGCATGGCTCGCCGGTGAATTTCTCCGGCCTCTTGTACCACGCCATTCACTACGGGGTGGGTGAGGACGGCCGCATCGATTACGCGCAGATGCAGAAGATCGCGCGCGAGCAGAAACCAAAGATGATCATCGCCGGCGCCAGTGCGTACGCACGCATCATTGAGTTCGAGCCCTTCGCCGAAGTCGCGCGCGAGATCGGTGCGAAGTTCGTTGTCGACATGGCGCACTTCGCCGGTCTCGTTGCGACGGGATACCACCCTTCGCCCGTGCCGCACGCCGACGCCGTTACGAGCACGACCCACAAGACGCTGCGCGGTCCGCGAGGCGGACTCATTCTTTGCAAGGAAGAGCACGCGAAGGTCATCGACAAGGCAATGTTCCCCGGAACTCAGGGCGGGCCGCTCGAGCACATCATCGCGGCCAAAGCAGTTGCCTTCAAGGAAGCGCTCGAGCCATCGTTCAAAGAGTATTGCGGGCAGATCGTTCGCAACGCACAGGCGCTGGCAAATGCGCTAATCGAGCATGGCTTCAACATCGTGTCTGGCGGAACGGACAACCACTTGATGCTTGTCGATCTCAGGAACAAGAACGTGACAGGCAAGGTGGCCGAGAAGGCTTTGGATGCCGCGGGAATAACTGTGAACAAGAACACCGTTCCCAAAGAAACCCAGTCACCGTTCGTAACCAGTGGAATCCGAATCGGAACCCCGGCGGTGACCACTCGCGGCATGAAAGAGCCCGAGATGGTGCGCATCGCCGCGCTCATCGACCGCGTAATTTCCAGTGGTGGTGACGCTACGGTCGCGTCATCAGTCAAGGAGGAAGTACTCGACTTGACGAATCGCTTCCCCCTCTACAAATCCTTCCCCACAATGGCGGAAACAAAGTAGAAATGGCTGAGCTGGCATTCCGAGAAGGCATAATGGACCGGATTCGCATCCGCGAGCCGCGATTCCACGAGCAGGCCTACCTGTTCGTGCTCTCGGCGTTGGAGATGTGTCAGGCGCAGTTGAAGGCGCGACGTCACATCACGGGAATCGAGCTCGCCAATGCCTGCCGGGAGCTGGCTCTCGGCCGCTACGGCGTCATGTCGCGCGTGGTCCTGGAGCACTGGGGAATTTCCTGCACTGCTGATATCGGCGACATCGTGTTCACGCTCGTCGATCTGGGATTCTTACTGAGCCAGCCGCAGGACACCCGCGACGAATTCGTCGACGTATTCGACTTCGATCTGGCCTTCGAGCGCGACTATCCCTGGAACTGCGCGCAACTGGCGTAGACCAAAACAACCCGAGCAATGCCCGTCTGGGTGGTCAGCGCGAACGAATCAGCGGCGCGCGATCGGGCGGCGATTGAAAGCGGAACTCCATCGCGTGTATTGATGCAGCGCGCCGGAATGGCGGCGGCGGATCAGATCGCACGCCGCTATTCCGAGAGATTACGCGAGGGAGCGCTCGTATTTACAGGCTCCGGAAACAATGGTGGCGATGGATGGATCGTCGCCGCAGCACTCGCTGGCCGGGGAATTTCCGTGAGTGTCGCCGAAATCGCGAAGGCCATCGCCGACAAATCACCTGACGCCGTCGCCGCACGAGACGACGCCATTGGCTCGGTACGCGTCGTCGACTCGATCGATGAGAATGTCCCGGTCGTTGTCGACGCTTTGCTCGGCACCGGCTTCGAGGGCGAGCCGCGGGGAGAAATCGCGAGCGCGATCAAGACCATCAACGGACTGCGCACCCGCGGAGCACGAGTTGCCGCGCTCGACGTGCCGAGCGGGCTCAACGCGACCACTGGTCACCGAGTGTCGTGCGTCGTCGCTGATCTTACGCTCAGCTTCGGCGGCTTAAAGCGCGGAACGCTCCTCGCACGGGATTGTTGCGGCAAGATCGTTGCTCTCGACATCGGACTCGATTCAGCGGGTGGCGAAGGTCCGAGCTTGCCGATGCTGATCGACAGCGATTGGGTCCAATCGCGGGTTCC
>JBJMOA010000011.1:0-13706 GCA_045803975.1 Gemmatimonadaceae bacterium | reverse complement strand
AGCAACGACGTTCCGCCAAACCGGAACGGCACGTTGATCATGTCGGCGATGAAAACCGGCAGCAACGCTATGAACGTGAGGAACAGGGATCCGGGGAAAGTAATCCGCGATACGACGTGGTCGATGTACTCCGCCGTCTTCCCGCCAGGCTTCACGCCCGGAATGAATCCGCCCTGCTTCTTCAGGTTCTCCGAGATGTCGACGGGATTGAAGATGATCGACGTGTAGAAGTAGGTGAAAAATACGATCAGGATTGCCGACAGCACGTAGTACAGCCACGTTCCGGGCTGGAAATACTCCGAGATGATGCGGGCGTTCTCGTTGCCGCTGAACTGGGCAACCGCGCCCGGGACGACGATCACCGACGAGGCGAAAATGATGGGCATCACGCCGGCCGCGTTGACGCGCAGAGGAATGAAGTTCTTCGCCGCTTCCCTTTGCCGGCCGCGCGCCATGGTCCGCTGCGGGATCTGGATCATCACCCGCCGGGCCGCCATCGTCACGGCGATCGTTCCCGCGACGACCGAGACCATCACCAACCCGAGCACCACAAGTGAGAACGGTCCGACTGCCTGCGTCTTGATGAACCCGAAGGTTCCGAAGATGCCCGGCCAGAATCGCTCGACGATCGAGAAGAAGATGATCAGCGAGGCGCCGTTCCCGAGACCGCGCTCAGTGATCTGCTCGCCGAGCCACATGACGAAGATCGCGCCGGCAGTGAGCACGAGCACCATCTGGAGCTTGAAGCCAAAACCCGGGTTTAAAACCGCATTTTCCAGCGATGCGGTGAAAAGGGCGAAACCCCATCCCTGGACGACCGCGAGCACGACGGTGATGTAGCGCGTCCACTGCGTCACCCGCTTTCTGCCTTCTTCGTCCTTCTGCATCTTCTCGACAGTCGGTATCACAACTCCGGCGATCTGCATGAAGATGCTAGCCGAGATGTACGGCATGATGCCGAGCGCGAAGACAGTCGCGTGCGACAAGCCACCGCCGACGAACAAATCGTAGAGGCCGAGCAGGCCGCCCTGGCCCTTGTTGGCGAAGAAATCGGTGAGCGCTACGACGTCGATGCCCGGCGCCGTTATGTGCGCGCCGATCCGGTAGATGACGAGACAGATGAACGTGAAGACGATCTTGTCCCGCAACTCCGGGGTGTTGTAGATGTTGCTTACTGCCGCCGCTGGGGCTGATTGCGCCATTAGATCTCTACTCGGCCTCCGGCCGCTTCGATTTTCTGCCTGGCGCCCGCGCTCATCTTGATGCCGCGCACCGTGACGCCCTTTGCCACTTCGCCATTCGCGAGAAGTTTGGCGGGACCTTTACCTTTGCGAATCAATCCTGCTTCCGCCAGGGTTTCTTCCGTTACTTCCGCGCCCTCAGGCAGTTTTGCCAGATCCTCGAAACCCACGACCTGGTTCACTACACGAAAGATATTCGTGAAACCGCGCTTTGGGACACGGCGAGTTAGCGGCATCTGGCCACCTTCGAACTGTGGCTTGCCGCCGCCGGGGCCGTGATGGCCACTGCGGGCCTTGATACCCTTGTGTCCCTTGCCGGACGTCTTACCCGTGCCGGAGCCGGGACCACGTCCGAGCCTCTTGCGATTGCGATGCGATCCGGGAGCCGGAACGAGGTTGTGCAGGCCGATGCGCTCGACGCTTTCGGCGCGGGCGCCGCGGGTCCGCGCGGTTCGACCCGTCCGCGATGTAGTCTTGGTTGCCACTGAGTTTATTCCTCTACCGGCGTCACTTCGACGAGATGACGCACGTGCTTGATCTGTCCGCGCAATGCGGGTGAATCCTGCTTGATCACTTCAGACTGGTGATTGCGGAGTCCGAGCGCCTCGAGCGTCAGACGCATCCGCCACGAGTGGCCGATGCCGCTTCTCACCTGCTTGATCCGAACCTTTCCCTTCGTGATGGTTTCCTTGGGGGTCGTTTTCGGCCCACGAGTTCTCCACCAGACGTGTGTTCTAGGCATGTGCGACAGCCTCCTTCGACTTGGCGCGTGAGCGGTAGCCGATGCTCGACACCTCGATGCCGCGCTCGCGCGCGATCTGCTCGACGGTCGTCAGCTGCTGCAGTCCGTCCAGCGCTGCGAGCACCATGTTATGCGGATTCGTCGAGCCGAGACTCTTCGTGAGAATGTCCGCGATGCCGGCGCATTCCATGATCGCGCGCACCGCGCCTCCGGCGATCACGCCGGCGCCCGGAGCTGCAGGCTTCATCAAGACCTTCCCTGCACCATGACACCCTACGACTTCGTGCGGGATCGTCCCACCGGTCATCGGGATCGCGACCATGTTCCTGCGCGCGCCATCGACGGCTTTGCGAACGGCTTCCGATACTTCGTTCGCCTTACCCGTCGCGAAGCCGACACGCCCCTGTCCGTCGCCAACTGCGACTAGCGCGTTGAAGGAGAAGCGGCGTCCGCCCTTCACGACCTTTGCGACGCGGTTGATGGCAATCACGTTCTCGACGAGCTCGCTGCCGCCGTCGCCGCGTCCGCCTTCACGGTCACGACCTTTGCCCTCGCGGCCTCTGCCACCGCGTTGACCGCCCCCCTGGCCTTCGCCGCGCGCGCCACCGCCTTGTCCGCCAGCAGCGCCGCGGCCACGTCCGGCACCCTGACCGCCACGACCGCCCCCGCCGCGACCACCACGTCCGCCGCCACCGCCGCCGCTGCGCGCGCTACCACCGCTGCGCGGACGCTCGGTGCTCTGTTCCGCCGGCGCGGCTCCTTCGGGATTCTCGTTTTCTGCCATTTATTAAAACTCCAACCCGCCCTCGCGGGCTCCGTCGGCTACGCCTTTCACGCGGCCGTGATATTTGTATCCAGCTCTGTCAAAAACGACGCGCGTGACGCCGGCATCTTTTGCCTTCGCCGCGAGCCGCTTCCCTACTTCGACCGATCTCTCGGTCGGCTTTCCCTCGAGACCTGAATCGGTCACCGTCATGATAGTGCGCTGCGCGGCGTCATCCACCAACTGCGCGTAGATGTGCTTGATCGAACGATATACCACGAGCCGCGGGCGCTCCGCGCTGCCGATCACTTTTTTGCGCAAACGGAAGTGACGGCGCGTACGCAGCTGATCGCGCGACTTTGGTCTGGCCATCTTCGGCATTACTTACCTCCCGCCTTACCAGCTTTGCGGCGGATCTGTTCTCCAACGTACTTGATTCCCTTGCCCTTGTATGGCTCGGGCGGCCGAATGCTGCGTAGCTCCGCGGCGACCTGACCGACGATCTCCTTGTTCGCGCCCTCGATCACGATCGACGTCGGCGCCGGAGCACTCAGCTTGATTCCTTTGGGCGCCTCGTACTTGACGGGGTGCGAGAATCCAAGCGCCAGCTGCAACCCGTACGGTCGCTGCTCCGCCTTGTAGCCGACACCAACGAGCTCGAGCTCCTTGCGAAAGCCCTTCGTCACACCCTCGACCATGTTGGCGACGAGCGTGCGCGACAGACCGTGAAGCGCCTTGTGATTCGCTTCGTCCGACGGCCGCTCCACCGTGATCTGATCATCCTTCAACGAGACTCTCATCTCGGGATGCAGCTCTCGATCGAGCTCGCCCTTCGGGCCTTTTACGTGAATGCGGTTGCCTTCCACCTTGGCGGTGACGCCCTTCGGCACAGCGACCGGATGCTTTCCAATTCTTGACATGTCTATTTCCCCTTACCAGACCAGGGCGAGCAGCTCGCCGCCGGTGCGGGCCTGCCGCGCCTGCCGATCCGACATCACGCCCTGCGACGTGCTGAGAATCGCCATGCCCAGGCCGTTGCGAACCCGTGGAATCTCCGCGACAGCGACATACTTGCGCAGTCCCGGCGTGGAAACGCGACGCAGCTCGCGAATGACGGGCTGGCCCCCCTGCGCGTACTTGAGCACCACGCGGAGCAGCTTCTTGCCCTCTTCAGTATCGAGCGTCTTGTAGTCCTGAATGAAGTTGTTCTCCTTCAGGATCTTCGCGATCTCCACCTTCAGCTTCGAGACCGGCATGTCCACGCGGCGGTGCTTCGCCCCACAGGCGTTGCGAATGCGCGTGAGCATATCGGCGATCGGATCGGTCATACTCATGTAATTCTTTTTCCCCGTTCTACCGTATCCCGTCCCCGGGACGCGTAGAAATGAATGGTTACCAGCTCGCCTTGCGAACACCCGGGATGTATCCCGAGAGGGCGAGATCTCTGAAACAAATTCTGCAGACGCCGAACTTTCTCAGGAACGCGCGCGACCTTCCGCATCGACCACAACGGTTATGCTTTCGCACCGCGAACTTCGGCTTCCTCTTGCTCTTCTCCACCATGGCCTTACGCGCCATTACAATCTCTCTTGTCTGTTGGTTGACACTTGCTACGATTGCGTGATGATCGGCTTGTCGTCGCCGCGGAACGGCATTCCGAGCTCGCGCAGCAGCGCGAACGCCTGGTCATCCTTGTTCGTCGTCGTGACGAACGTGATGTCCATTCCGTGGATGGCCTCGACCATGTCGTAGTTGATCTCCGGGAAGATCATCTGCTCCTTGACGCCGAGCGTGTAGTTCCCGCGTCCATCGAAGGAGCGCGTGTTCACACCGCGGAAATCGCGAATGCGCGGAATCGCGACCGTCACGAACCGATCGAGAAACTCCCACATCCTGGCGCCCCGAAGCGTGACCGCCGCGCCGATCTCCTGTCCCTGCCTCAGACCGAAGTTGGCGATCGACTTCTTCGCCTTCTTCTTTACCGGACGTTGACCGGTGATGATGCTCAGCTCGAAGACGACGGTGTCGAGAATCTTGGGATTCTTGATCGCTTCGCCGACTCCGCAATTGATCACGATCTTCTCGAGCGTCGGGATCTGGTGCACGTTGGTGAAGCCGAACTGGTTCTTCAGCCGATCACGCACAGTGTTCTCGTAATAGATGCGGAGACGCGGCGGCGGAACGGGCAGATTTTTTCCGGCGTGCTCGCCCTGAACCTGCTGCTGAACCTCGCGCTTCTTTGCCTGCTTCTTCTCTTTCGTTGCCATTATCTATTTCCTCGCTCAGCGAACCCGGGGAATCGGTTCCCCGTTCTTGACGCTGACGCGCTCCTTGGTTCCGTCTTCGTCGATGCGGGCTCTCGTCCGCGTCGGCTGCCCCGACTTGGGATCGAGCAGCATAACGTTCGATGAGTGCACCGGCGCCGGCGCCTCACGGATTCCTGATTGCTCTTCGGCCGTCCGCGCCTTGCGGTGCATCTTCACGATGTTTACGCCCTCGACCACCACGCGACCGGTCTTGAGATAAACGCGAAGGACCTTTCCTTCCTTGCCCTTGTCCTCGCCGCGCATCACCCGCACCGTGTCGCCCTTCGACACGTGCAGCTTGAGCCGCTTCGCATTCTCGGCGTGGCGCGCGTGAAGGCGCGTCTTTGCCGTCTTCCTGTATTTCAGGACTCTCACTTTACAATACCTCTGGGGCCAGCGAGACGATCTTCATGTACTTCTTCTCGCGGAGCTCGCGCGCCACGGGTCCGAAGATACGGGTCGCACGCGGCTCGCCCTGTTCGTTGATGATCACGACTGCGTTCTCGTCGAAGCGGATATAGCTCCCATCTTTGCGACGGGTCTCTTTCGCCGTGCGCACGACTACCGCTCGCGCGACGTCCGACTTCTTCACCGTGCCGTTAGGAAGCGCGTTCTTCACGGCGACGATCACGACATCACCCAGTGTCGCGTAGCGCCGGCGCGTTCCGCCGAGCACGCGAATCACGAGCGCCGTCTTCGCGCCGGAGTTGTCCGCTACCTTGACCACCGATTCCTGCTGGATCACTGGTCGTCTCCGTTAACGTGCACGTTCGATGATTTCGACCACGCGCCATCTCTTGTCCTTCGACAAGGGCCGGGTCTCCATGATGCGGACGGTGTCGCCCGTCTTGGCTTCGTTCTGCTCGTCGTGCGCTTTCAGCTTCTTCGTGCGGCGGACCATCTTGCCGTACACGGGATGCTGGACTCTGCGCTCGATCGATACCACGACGGTCTTCGCCATCTTGTCGCTGACGACCATTCCGATTCGCGTCTTGCGCGAGTTACGCTCGGTCGTCCCACTCTCGTTTCTCTGTAATTCAGCCATTAAGCCCTCTTACTCCGTTTCGCACGGTTGGTCGCAGTGGCCGCCTTGCGACCGCGTCTTCCCGTTACCCGTCTCGCCACAACCGGCTTTCCCCTTCCCTCTTCCGCCTTCACTCTTCCCGCTTCTTCGATCCCGATAATCTTCTCGCGTAGCACAGTCTGAAGTCGCGCCACATCTCTACGAATCACCCGCAACCGGAGCGGATCGTCGAGTGTGCGCGTGCCGGACGCGAGGCGAAGATTGAATCTCTCCCTCTCCAGTTCGGCGATGCGGGAGTTGATGTCCGCCTCGCTCATCTCACGAATGTCCTTAGCCTGCATCTGTGTGAGCCTCCTCACGCATCACGAACTTCGATTTCACTCCGATCTTTGCGGCAGCCAGCGCCATCGCCTTGCGTCCGATCTCTGGTGACACACCTTCGAGCTCGAACATCACTCTGCCCGGCTTCACTACGGCGACCCAGCCTTCCGGCGAGCCCTTCCCCTTACCCATTCGGGTCTCGGCGGGCTTCTTGGTGATCGGCTTGTCGGGGAAGATCCTGATCCAGACCTTACCGCCACGCTTGATATGCCGGGTCAACGCGACGCGAGCTGCCTCGATCTGGCGATTGGAGACCCAGCCGGGCTCCATCGCCTTCAAGCCATAGTGCCCGAAGGAGACTTCGTTGCCACGAGTGGCTAGTCCTTTCGTGCGGCCCTTGAATCTCTTTCTGAACTTTACGCGCTTGGGGCTAAGCATCTCGAGTCTCCTTAGACGCCAGTCGAGTAAGTCTTGCCGCGGCGATCTTCGACGATCTCGCCCTTGAAGATCCAGACCTTCACACCGATGGTGCCGAAGGTGGTCTTCGCGGTCGACGTCGCGTAGTCAATGTCCGCGCGCAACGTGTGCAGAGGTACACGACCCTCGTGATATCCCTCGACGCGCGCGATCTCGGCACCGCCAAGACGGCCGCCGCACTTGATCTTGATTCCGCCCGCCCCCATGCGCATCGCACTCTGCACCGCCCGCTTCATGGCGCGGCGGAACGAGATGCGCTGCGCCAGCTGGTTGGCGATGTTGTCGGCGACGAGCTGTGCATCGAGCTCGGGACGCTTGATCTCTTCGACGTTGATGCCGACTTCCTTGCCGGAAAGACGCGAAAGCTCGTCGCGGAGCTGATCGACTTCGGCGCCCTTCTTACCGATGACGACACCTGGACGACCCGTATGAATCGTCACGACGACCTTGCCTGGCTTCCGCTCGATGCGGATGTCGGCGATGGCCGCGTGGCCGAGACGGGCCTTCAGGTACTTGCGAAGGAGCTCGTCCTCACGAAGGAGCGCCGGGAAGTCGCGGTTAGCGTACCACTGCGATCTCCAGGTCTTGGAGATACCGAGACGAAAGCCGATTGGATGTGTTTTTTGACCCATTATGCCTTGCTCCTTTTTGATCCTGACGCCTGCGACGGCGAAGGCGCCATCTTTCGCGCCGTGCGCCCCGCACTTCGCGCTTCCCGCCTCCCGACTCCCGACTCCCGCGCATCCAGGACGATCTCGACGTGACTGGTTCTCTTTCTAATCGGCGTAGCGCGACCCTGCGCTGCCGGCATGAACCGCCGCAGCGCTGGTCCTTCGTTCACGATCGCGTGGCTGATGTAGAGCGTGTCGACATCGACTGGCTCGCTTCCCTCTCTCGACTTGAACTCGGCGTTGGCAACGGCTGAGTTCAGAACTTTCTCGATCTGCTTCGCGGCGTGCTTCTTCGAGAAGCGAAGCAGTCCAAGAGCTTCGTTCACATCCTTGCCACGGATCTGGTCGACGACGAGACGCATCTTGTACGGCGACTGACGCGTCGTCCGCTGAATGGCGCTCGACACTCCCTTCCTCTCAGCGGCGTGACGCGCCGCGCGGATTCTCGATCTCTCGCTCATTTGACCGGTGGCGTTCCTTTCGCCGGCGTCGCAGGTGCCGAGCCGGGCCCGCCGGACGTCGGAACGCCGCCAACTTTCTTGTCAGCTGCCTTCACCGCGCCCGTATGGCCACGGAAAAGACGCGTCGGGGCAAACTCGCCGAGCTTGTGTCCGACCATGTTTTCCGTCACGTAGACCGGGATGAACTTGTTGCCGTTGTGAACCGCGAAGGTGTGGCCAACGAAGTCGGGAATGATCGTGCTCGCCCGCGCCCACGTCTTGATCACGCGCTTCTCGTTTCTGCCGTTCATCGTCGACACTTTCGTCATCAACGCGTCCTGGACGAACGGACCCTTTTTAATGCTTCTCGCCATATTCGATTCTCAGAATTCGGAGTTACTGCGTCGCCTTGCCACGTTTGCGACCGCGAACGATCAATCTCTGCGAAGGCTTCTTCTTGTTGCGCGTCTTCACGCCTTCCTTGTTGCCCCACTTGTCCACGACGTTGCGTCCGCCGCGTGTCCGACCACCATGCGGGTGATCGACCGGGTTCATGACTTCACCACGAACTTTTGGACGCTTGCCGAGCCAGCGGCTCTTGCCCGCCTTGCCATGCGACATGAGCTCGTGCTCGGCATTTCCAACCGCACCGACCGTCGCCAGACACTTGCCGTGAATGAGACGCATCTCGGTTGACGCCATCCTGAGCGTGACGTACTCACCTTCTTTTGCGACGACCTCGAGCGAGGTTCCGGCCGAGCGAGCGAGCTGTCCTCCCTTGCCCGGCTTGAGCTCGACGTTGTGCACGTCCGTACCGAGCGGGATCTCCATCAGAGGCAACGCATTGCCGACGCGGCTGTCCGAGCCCGGACCGGAGACAATCTTGTCGCCGACTGAAAGCCCCTTGGGGTGAAGGATGTAGCGCTTCTCCCCATCCTCGTACTCGACGAGAGCGATTCGCGCAGTACGATTGGGATCGTACTCGATCTCACGGACAGTCGCCGGCATGTTGAACTTATTGCGCTTGAAGTCGATGATGCGGTACATGCGCTTGTGCCCGCCGCCAATGCGACGCATCGCGATATGACCGTGGTTGTCGCGGCCGCCTGACTTCTTGAGCGGCTCCATCAGCGACTTCTCGCCGGTTGTCCGGGTGATGTCCGCGAAATCAGACACCGAGCGGAAACGCGAGCTCTTGGTTACGGGTTTGAATTGACGAACGCCCATTTCTTTATGCCTCGAAGATGTCGATCGAGTCACCCGCCTTCAGGGTGACTATTGCCTTCTTCCAATGTGGACGGCGCCCGACAGTCTGACCGACGCGACGATCCTTGCCGCGATGGTTCGAGGTCCAGACGCCCGTGACCGTCACGTTGAAGAGCTCCTCGACCGCCAGCCTGATCTGAGTCTTCGTCGCTTCCGGATGCACGCGGAACGTGTATTCACCCCGATCCTGATACGCCGCCGAGGTCTGCTCGGTGACGATCGGAGTGATGATGGTACGGGTTATAGCAGGCATTATTTACCACCTTTTTTCTTGCCGGCCGATTTCTTGGCCGACGTTTTCTTTGCGCTCTTTGCTTTGGGCTTAGCTGACTTGGCTTCGGCCTTGCGCGCGGTCTTCTTGGCCGCGGACTTCTTCGCCGCACCGCGCTCGGCCTTGGCCTCGGCCTTCGCCGCGCGAGCAGATGTCCCGCCTCCCGCCTCCCGCTTCCGGCCTCCCGCGGTCGGCTTCTCTTCGACGGACTCGAGCTGATAGCCGAGTGCGTTCGACTCGACGAGCACGACATCGGACCAGAGGATGTGATACGTCGAGACGTCGGCGTACGGCATCACGTGTACGCGCTGAAGATTGCGACCACTGAGAAACACGTTCGGCTTCAGGCCGTCCGTCAGAATCAGAACCTTCTTCTCTGCGACTCCAAGGGCTCCGAGAAGCGAAAGAAGCTGCTTCGTGCTCGGCGTGTCGTAGTTGAAGTTGTCGATAACGATTAACGCGTTCTCACGAGCGCGCGCATTGAATGCGCTCTTCCGGGCGAGTGCGCGGATCTGGCGCGGAACAGTCTGGTTGTATTTCCGCCCAGTCGGACCGAATACAGTTCCACCGCCCACGAAATGGGGGGCGCGACGCGAGCCCTGACGGGCGCGACCGGTTCCCTTCTGCTTCCACGGCTTCTGATTTCCACCAGTCACGAGACCACGCGTCTTGGTGTACGCGAGGCCGAGGCGCTGGTTTCCCAGATATGCCTTAACCGCCTGGTGCATGACGGGCATGTTGATCGTGCCGTCGAACATGTCGGCGGGCAAATCAACGCGCTCGCGCTCTGTTCCACCGGCGGTAAACGCCGCTGCCTGCAGGGTTGAATTCGTAGTCTCTGCCATGATTAGCCTTGTTTCTTCACGAGCACGATCCCGTTTTTCGGACCGGCAACGGAGCCGCGGATGTAAATGAGATTGCGAGCGGCATCGATGCGCTCGACGTGCAGATGCGTTTGAGTGTGACGTTCAGCGCCGTAATGCCCAGGCATCTTTTTGCCCTTGATGACACGCGACGGATCGGTGCCGGGCCCGATGGAGCCGGGACGACGGTGCTTGGTATTGCCGTGCGTGTTGGGACCACCGCCGAATCCGTGGCGCTTGACGACGCCCTGGAAGCCGCGGCCTTTCGACGTGCCGGTAACCTTGACCTGCTCGCCGGGCGCGAAGATCTCGACGGTGATCTTGTCGCCTGGATTGTAGGTCGGAATCTCCTTCCTGTTTTCCTTGAGCTGCGCGTCGTCGAGACGGAAGCTGCGGAAAACAGCGGGCGCGACGGTCAGGCCGGCCTTTGCAGCGTGACCGACGATCGCCTTGTGGGCGCGACGGCCGCGCGGCGTTCTCTCACCCTTCTTCGACTCGCGCGCGTGACGCTGCTCACCGAAGCCGAGCTCGACGGAGTCGAAGCCGACCTGGTCCTTTTTCAGAACCTTGATCACCGAGTTCGGAGTCGCCTCCACCACGGTGCAAGGAATCTGCTGCCCTTCGTCATTGAAGATCTGGGTCATGCCCAGCTTCCTACCGATAATCCCGATCATGTTCCTCTACTCGACTTTGATTTCGACGTCGACGCCGGCGGGAAGATCGAGCTTGGTCAGCGCGTCGACGGTGGCCGCACGCGAATCAAGGATGTCGATCAGCCGCTTGTGCGTCTTCAGCTCGAACTGCTCGCGCGACTTCTTGTCGACGTGCGGCGAGCGGAGAACGGTCCAGCGCTTCGTCTTTGTCGGCAAAGGAATCGGACCACTCACCTGCGCGCCCGTCTTCTCGGCTGTGCGAACGATGTCCGCTGAAGCCTGATCGATGACGGCGTGGTCAAACGCCTTGAGCCGAATTCGAATTCTTCCTGCCATGGTCTTTCTCTCGTGTCGTTAGTTGCTGATTAGTCGGGATGGGGGATGCGGGAACAGCTACTTCGTTCGCCTCCCGCCTCCCGCTACTTCAAGATCTTGGTTACGACGCCTGCACCTACCGTTCTTCCACCCTCACGGATGGCGAACCTCAGCCCTTCGTCCATTGCGATCGGAGTTATGAGCTCGATCGTCATCTGGACGTTGTCACCAGGCATCACCATCTCCATCCCCTCAGGCAGCTCTACTGAGCCAGTGACGTCGGTCGTTCTGAAGTAGAACTGGGGTCTATAGCCCTTGAAGAACGGCGTATGTCTGCCGCCCTCTTCCTTGGTCAGGACGTAGACCTCGGCGTTGAAGTTGGTGTGCGGCGTGATCGACCCAGTCTTGGCCAACACCATCCCACGCTCGACGTCGTTCTTGTCTATACCACGGAGCAAGAGACCGACGTTGTCACCGGCCTGACCGTCGTCCAGGAGCTTCCTAAACATCTCGACCCCGGTGATGACGGTCTTCTTGTCAGAGTTGAAGCCGATGAGCGAGACCTCTTCGCCGACCTTGATCTTGCCCTTCTCGATACGGCCGGTCGCTACAGTGCCTCTTCCGGTAATGGAGAACACGTCTTCCACGGGCATCAGGAACGGCTTATCGGTCTCACGCTTGGGCTGCGGGATATAAGAGTCCAAGGCATCCATCAACTCACCGATCTTCTTCCCGTACTCGCTATTGGGATCCCCACTCTCCAGGGCCTTAAGCGCCGAGCCTTTGATGATCGGGGTGTCATCTCCCGGGAAGTCGTAGCTGCTCAAGAGCTCTCTTACTTCGAGCTCTACCAGCTCCAACAGCTCGGGATCGTCCACCATGTCGACCTTGTTCATGAACACGATGATGTAGGGCACGTTCACCTGCTTGGCGAGCAGGATGTGCTCTCTAGTCTGTGGCATCGGGCCGTCGGCGGCACTGACGACCAGGATGGCGCCATCCATCTGCGCGGCACCCGTGATCATGTTCTTCACATAATCGGCGTGTCCCGGGCAGTCGACGTGAGCGTAGTGCCGCTTATCACTCTCGTACTCGACGTGAGCCGTGGCGATCGTGATACCTCTTTCCCGCTCTTCGGGGGCCTTGTCGATTTGATCGAAGGCAACGGGCGACGCCAGACCCTTCTTGGCCTGGATCGCCGTGATAGCCGCGGTCAGCGTGGTCTTGCCGTGATCGACGTGGCCAATCGTGCCAACGTTTACGTGCGGCTTCGTGCGCTCAAATTTGGCTTTGCTCATTCTTATCTCGCCTTTGTAGTGACTTTATTGATGATCTCTTCAGCTTTCGACTTCGGTACTTCCTCGTAGTGCGCAAACTCCATCGAGTAGACCGCTCTGCCCTGGGTCATCGATCTCAGCTTGGTGGAATAACCGAACATTTCCGACAGCGGCACCTGCGCGTCGATCACCTGCGCTTCGCCACGCTGATTCATTCCACCGATTCTCCCGCGGCGCGATGACAGATCGCCCAGCACGTCACCCATGTACGCATCGGGCGAGACGACTTCGACTTTCATGATGGGCTCGAGAATGATCGCGCCCGCTCTCTTCGCTGCTTCCTTGATTGCCATCGATCCGGCAATCTTGAACGCCATTTCGCTGGAGTCGACGTCGTGGTACGAGCCGTACACAAGCTCGGCTTTCACATCGACCATCGGGTACCCGGCGAGCACCCCGCCCTCGAGCGCTTCGCGCATTCCCTGCTCCGCGGGCTTGATGAACTCACGCGGAATCACACCACCCACGATCTTGTCCTCGAAGATGAAGCCTTCGCCCTGCTTGGCCGGCTCGATGTTGATCACGACGTGGCCGTACTGACCCTTACCGCCAGACTGGCGAATGAACTTGCCTTCTACCTTTTCAACGCGTTTCCTGATTGTCTCTCTATAGGCAACCTGAGGACGCCCGATGTTCGCATCGACCTTGAACTCGCGCTGCATGCGGTCGACAATGATCTCGAGGTGTAGCTCACCCATTCCAGAGATGATCGTCTGACCCGTCTCCGGATCGGAGTGAACACGGAACGTCGGATCTTCCTCGGAGAGCTTCTGTAGCGCGATCGCCAGTTTGTCCTGATCCGCTTTGGTCTTCGGCTCGATCGCGACGTCGATGACGGGATTCGGGAACTTCATCGCCTCGAGAATGATCGGCGAGTCTTCCAGCGTCATCGTGTCGCCGGTGCGCGTGTCCTTGAGTCCGATCGCGGCGGCGATGTCGCCAGCCATGACTTCTTCGATCTCTTCGCGTTTGTTCGCGTGCATCTGCAGCAGGCGTCCGACGCGCTCACGCTTGTC
>JBJMOA010000010.1:0-18624 GCA_045803975.1 Gemmatimonadaceae bacterium | reverse complement strand
CCCCGCCTCGGGGTGGCGCTTCATGATCGCCCACTCCTCGTCGGTGAGCTTCCCGGGTTTGTTCAGTACCTCAGTCGGGACGATGATTTTTCCAATATCGTGCAGGAGCGCACCGATACGGAACCAGAACAGCGATCGCGCGTTGAAGCCTGCGCTGTCTGCCAGGACGCACGCGAAGAACGCCACACGCTCGCAGTGACCCTGGGTGTATCTGTCTTTACTTTCGACGGTGTCGCCCCAGTGCTTCGCCATCTCGAGGAAGCGAGCTTCGAGTGCCCCATGCCGCTTTTCAACCTGCGCGACGCGGTGCTGCGCCTTGAGCTGCGAATAGAGCGAATGGGACTCGTTCAGTCGCTGGAGCATGTCGCGGTGTCGCTTCTGCGCCCACGACACCTCCGCGAGCTGTTCCGCAACATCCGCGCGGAGCAGCAGGTCGCCACTTTCAACGGCGTGCTGCTCGGCCTGCAACAGGTTCTCGGCCGCTCGCGCAAAGTCGCCCTGTTCGCGAGCAATTACGCCAACGTGGCGGTACACCTCGCCGCGCCACGGGGCGGGGTCTTCAGCTGGTGTCGCCAACAGCTTTTCGCACTGAGCCATCGCCTCGTCGAAACGGCGGCCTGCGATATAGAGTTGGACCTTGTTGACGGCGAGATCGAGTTGCCGCGCATGATCGCCTTCCTCCTCGAAAGCGCGCGCCGCCTGTTCGTAGGCCGCCTCCGAGTCGCTTAGCTCGCCGAGCTCCATGTACGCGAGAGCAATGTTGTTCAGGACCTGCGCTTCGTGGTTGCGCATCCCGAGCGTCTGGTATCCGAGGTGACTAAGGCGAAACGCCTCCAGCGCTCCGCGCATGTCGCCGCGGATCAGGGCAACGGTGCCGAGATTCTGATCGATCATGGCAGTGAGAGCACCGTCACCAGCAACCTCCGCCTTCGCTCGTGCGGCTCCGTAAATAGTCGCTGCCTGATCGAGGTCGCCTCCGACCTGGTACACGATTCCCACGACGTTGAGCGCCTGCGCGACGGCGGGTGGCGAGCCGACGATGTCCGCCGATGCGACCGCCGCCTCCAGAACATCCAACGCGGCTCCGCGGTTACCCTGCTCCAAATAAGCGCGGCCAAGCCAGCGCAGTGCGGCGAGCCGGGTGTTGGCGTTCGCGCCGGGATTCCGCACGAGCGTTTCATATTCCGAGCATGCCTCGGCCCAGCGTCCTTCGCGCTCTGCTTTTTTTGCGCGCTCGATGCTGTCTCGAACGGCGGTGGATTCCACCGCCTTCAATTCGACTGTGGGCCTGAGGTTGGTCATGACTGCACTACCGTCCCGGAAGCGCGCCTGGTCGCGCAACTCCCGAATGGAATTCCGGCCAGCGAAAGGAGACGATGCACGGGTGACGCGAGTCACCCAAGCTGGGGGTCCGCTAATCCGATTAGCGACTAGGCCAGTGCAGACGGTAAATCAACAAAAGGTGTCAGGTGCCGGGTACTGGGTGCTAGGTCCGGGGTAAAGTCGTCTTAGCTCGCACCCAGTACCTAGTACCCGGCACCTGACACCTTTTGTTGATTAGTCCTACGCCAGCGATGTGGGGTTGCCCTTATTCGGGCAGGTCATGGAGCTGCGCCTGAACTTCGGCGAGCTCCTGATTGGCTCCGATCCGCTGGTAGGAATCGACCGCCTCGCGCCACGCGGATCGGGCCGCGCCGGCGTTGCCGACGGCTCTGGAGATTTCGCCGAGCTCGCGAAGCATCTCGGCGTGGAGCAGTCTGTCTTCAGCACCTTCCGCCTCGTAGATCGCGATTCGAAGAGTCGCGATACTCTTGTCGAGAGCCCCTCGCTGACGCTCGATCGCCGCTCTGAGCTTGAGCGCACCGGCAGCAGTCAGGTGGTCGCCGCGACGCTGCGCCCGCTCCAGGGCCTTGTCGCACATCTCGTCGGCCGTGTCCAATCGGCCGAGTCCGATCCATGTTTCGGCGAGGTTGAGCGTGATTACGTTCTCGACGACCGTGTCGTTCCTGTTCACCGCGATCGCGAGACCGCGCTCGAGGTGTGCGCGCGCTTCGTTGTAGTTCCGGATCTTCGTGTGAAGGATACCGAGATTGTTGAGAACCCAGGACATCGGCTCGGGATCGCACGCCATCTCGAAGGCGCCGAGGCTGTTCGAGTAGTACGCGGCAGCATGGGCGAAGTCGCCACGCGTACTCGCAAGCACTCCGCGGTTCTGCTCGATCATACCGAGAAGCCTCGCGTCGCCTGCCTCGTGGGCGAGCTGCGAGGCCTTTGCGTAGAGCCGCTCCGTTTCTTTCTGGTCCCCTCGTCGCTGTGCGATCGTGCCGAGGCAGTTCAGTGCATGCGCCTGGGCCTGCGCGGAGCCGCAGAGAATGGCTTTTTCGAGACTCCTGGTATAACAGCGAAACGCTGCTTCCGTCTCTCCCCGCTCCCGAAGCAGCGTTCCTTTCCATCGCAGCACGTCCGGCAGAAACGCGTCGCGGCTGTCATCGCAAAACTCGGCCAGAGCGTCGTCGTAGAGACCGAGCGCCTTCGCCGCCTCCTCCGACTGTTCGGCTGCTCGGGCCATCTGCACGAGCAGCCGCGCACGATCTACGTCATCGGATTTTTTCACTACGCTCGGTCTGATTAGGAAAAGTCACGTGGGCTCGCCGCCGTCACTCGAGGCCCGCCTCTCTCTCAGCCCGATGCGAGCATGTAGCGAGAGAAGTGGTTGATTTGCCAAGTCTCGACTTCCGGTTGCCCGCTTGAATTCGAAAATATAGTCGTCGTCTCGATTTCCAGCGCCTTGAGCACGCCACCGAGAACGTCCCAACCGTCAGGAAAGTACGCGCCGAACGCATTCAGCGCTCGTGTAGTTCCGTATACCGAAGTGTTTTTGAGACGCTGCGTGACTACGACCGGTCTTGCAAACCTGATCCCATGCGGCTTCATGTCGTATGACACGTACCCGCTGTTGTCCGACGTAATGGTAATGTAGGTCGAGGATGACAGCGCGCCCTGCGGGAACGTGATCGAGAAATCCGACCCCGGGATATTCAGCGTTCCGCCCCAGTAGCCTACGGTCGCGGAAACGGTGCGCGTCTCGTTGGTATGGGTCCCACTCCACCTGATCGCGTTTACAGGTATTCCGTTCGGATCGCTCTGGAAGCCGATGACTTTCAGGACCGAACCGAGAAGGCCGGTGACTGTTCCAACGAGGCCGGAGAGAAGACCATCTTGTGCCTGCGCAGGCGCCAGGGGTCCTACGGATGCCGGGCCGGTAGGGGAGCCGTCGGAGCAAGACATCGTCATCGCGACGGTGAGCGCGAGGACGAATGACCGGACGAATCTTGAGCGAATCATGGTGGGGAGTTGGGTTAACGGTTGGTGAACGGTTGGGTGGTAGCGAGGATCAGCCGGACGCGAGCATGTAGCGGGAGAAGTGCCTTATCACCCAGACGTGGGCTATCGGCAGCAGTGGATTGAGAGTGGAAAAAATCGTATGTGACGGTTCTATCTCGAGCACCGGCACCTTCCCACTCAGCTTGATGCCGTCATCGGCGATGTACGCCGCATAGAGCTGGCTGCGCAGCGGCTCACCGAATATCGACGTCGTGCGCAGCGACTGAGTGACGGTCACGTCCTTCAGGAACTGTGTTCCCGATGGCTCCATCTTGTAGGCGACGTAGTCCTCGTCAGCCGTGATGGTGATGGCGATCGGGCTCGCAACCGCTCCCGCGGGGAATTCGACAGTGAGGCCCGTCTCGGGGATCGAGATGGTTCCGCCAGCGTTGCCGATCGTCTGTGAGACGCTGACGTTCTTGTGATCACGCTCCCACCAGACGGCGCGAAGCTCGAGGTTTGTCGCGTCGCTAACGGCGCCCGTTAGCGATCCAAGCTCTCCGCTTCCACTGCTGGTTGCGGCGTCGATCGGAGCGGTTGGATTGGAAACGGGTACATCGGAGCATGAGGCAATGAGCAGCGCGCCGAGGACGACGCCAACCGAGCGAACGACTCTTGAGCGAAACATCTGACGGGGAGCCTCTCGAATGTGGGAGATCGGACGGCCACCCTAAGGCAACGGCTGTGCCCTTCATTAAGCGCTTTAACGGCGGGCACTTAGGGAAAACAGGTTGAGCAAGCTCATCAATAACGGTGCAACGTTTTTTTACACCCGGATCGTTTCATTACAGCGGGAGGCGGGAGGCGGAGGCGGGAGGCGGAGGCGGGGCGGAGGCGGAGGTACATTTCCGGAGCAATTTCGTCGCTGGTGCGTATAATGATGTGGAGGACGGGGTTTCTACGAGCGCCCGCGCGCGAATTTGAATACCCACGCGCGAATTTGTCCGACTGGCGTGAAACCTGTAGCTCCCTGATTGTGTCGTATTGTTAGACTCAAGCTCCTAGATTTGAGCTCCACCGTTACACCCTCAGCCACATAGTCGCATGTCCATTGGAACCCAGAGAGCGCGGCTTTTCGTTGCCGCTACTACCGCCTTCGTTGGCGGCTTGATCATCGCATCCGGACTTAACTGGACGAAGCTCGGATTCGCGCAGACTCGTCCCGCACCAGCCGTCGTCCAGCCAATCAACGAAGCCAGCAACGCGTTCGTTGCAATCGCCAACAACGTCACGCCGGCAGTCGTTTCGATCGACGTGTTCAGCTCTCCGCGCACGACCAGCCAGCGCGGCCGGACGCAAGCGCCGCAAGGTGTTCCGCCGGGAATGGAAGATTTCTTCCGTCAGTTCGACATCCCGCAGCAACCACGCGCGACGCGCGGTCAGGGGTCGGGCTTCATCGTTACCTCGAACGGCTACATCCTGACCAACAACCACGTCGTCACGAACAGCGATCGCGAGACGATCGCCGATCGGGTCACTGTGAGAATGCTCGATCACCGCGTCTTCACCGCGAAGGTGATCGGACATGACCGCACGACTGACGTCGCGGTCATCAAGATCGAGGGAAACAATTTCCCGACGATTCCGTTTGGCAACGATGCGAACACGCGAATTGGCGAATGGGTTCTCGCGATCGGCAATCCGCTCGGACTCGAGAACACCGTCACCGCGGGAATCATCAGCGCGAAAGGTCGTAGCCTGGCACCGGAGCTGATGAATCCGGATGGTCGCAATCAGTACGCAATCAGCGATCTGATTCAGACTGACGCCGCGATCAACCCTGGCAATTCCGGTGGCCCGCTCGTCAACGCGCGTGGTGAAGTAATCGGCATCAACAGCGCCATCGCCAGCCAGACCGGCTACAACGCTGGCTACGGTTTCGCGATTCCCATCACGCTCGCCAAGCGAGTGATGGACCAGCTGATCGCCAACGGCCGCGTTCGCGTCCCCGCGCTCGGCATCGGCATCGAGGATGTGGGCCCGGAAGACGCCGCCGTCGCGGGTGTTAAAGACATTCGCGGCGTACTCGTTCGCAATTTCCCGGAGGACAACACTCCGGCGAAGCGCGCGGGCGTGCAGCCGGGTGATGTGATCATAACAGCCGATGGTCAGCCGGTGGATCGTGTGAGCACGCTGCAGAGAATCGTGCGCAACCACAATCCCGGCGAAACGATCGACATCGAGGTGATGCGCTACGGTCAGCGTAAGAGCTTCCGCGTGACACTGATGGAAGCAAAGACCGACCAGCAAGTAGCGAGTACCTCGGCACCGGCGCCCGCTCGCGGCGGTGGAACGTTCCACCCATCACTTGGCATCTCGGTGGCTCCCGTGAGCACGGAGATCGCCGCGCAGGCGAGAATGCCCGCGCCCGTGCGTGGGGTGATGGTCACGGACGTAGTACTTGGTGGGCCCGCCGACGAGAAGTTGTTCAGAAACGACGTGATCACCGAAGTGCTATATCCCGCGCCAAAGCGAGCGGTGAACTCGGTGAGCGATTTGCAGCAGGCCCTGAGTCGGCTACACGACGGCGACTATGTCAGCCTAAATGTGTTCAACCTGGCAGAGTCGACCCACGCTCCCAGAATTGTGAATTTGCAGATCGGCAAATAGCCGGCGCTCCACTCGGTAGTGAAAGCCCCTGCAATTCGCAGGGGCTTTTCTTTTTGGAGCTCGCCGATATGGTGTCGGCGCTATGCGCAGGACTTGCTATCTTTGAGCAGCGAACGCGGAAGTGGCGGAATTGGTAGACGCGCTGGACTTAGGATCCAGTGGAGCAATCCGTGGGGGTTCGAGTCCCCCCTTTCGCATGCGTGGTCCTGCCTGCCCGCTGGAACATCGAACTTCCTGGACGGAGACTTATATGAAGAAAAAGAACGAGATCCCCGACTTCTCGAAGAAAAAGAAATCCATTCAGCCGCACAGCGTTCCGGACAACACCAAGGTCCAGCAGCACGTTCCGAACCCACCGGTGCGAGCGGGAAAGCCGCCGGCGACTTCCATGAAGTCCGGCCGTCGAGGGTCATGAAACATCGGACAAAAAAAGGCCGGCTCCGAAATGGAGACGGCCTTTTGTGTAGCAACTCTACTGCTTAGTAATGATTCTTACCTTACCACGCGCTTCTATCTCGCGATGATCTATAAGATTGGCGTGCAGGACGAGCTCTCTCGTCTCACTCGTCAATAGACGTTCGCCGACGAGTGCCGAGCGGCTGAAATGCAGTACGAGGTCCTGAAAGCCGTCGCCGTTGACATCCTCCAGCGCGCCCTTCGGCGCGCCGTTTCCTTTCGCGTCGACCCCGCGCGTCCCAATCCGAATCGAGTGTTCGTCGATCGACGACGCGGCGATTTCTCTCGATCCAAGAAGTGTGACGACGATCTCACCCTCTCCCTGATTCCGAATGTTGATTTGATCGGGACTGACACTCATTGGCACGCTGATCGGAAGTACGCTGAACGTTGCACTGCGCAGTGTGCTCCTAGCGCCGTCTTTGTCGGTCACAGTGAGCGTGACGGTATAAGTCCCGGCCTGGAAGAACGCGGCGTCCGACCCGAGGGACATGCTCTGGTCAGCAGTCGACGCGACTTCGGACATGCCGGAGCCCCAAGTGAAGGCATAACTCCAAGGATTATCCGCGATACCCGCATCAGTGAAGCTCGCGAGAGCGTGAACAGTCTCCCCTGAAATAACCGACGGCCTTACGGTGAGGCTCGTGACGACGGGTGGCTCGTTTGAGATCGTAACTACTTTCGTCTGCGTGTCCTCGGCGCCTGCTGGATCGCGCACGGTAAGCGTCACGGAATACGATCCGTTGTCCGCGTAGGTGTGTGTTGGTGAGCCGCCCGTTACAGTGCTGCCGTCACCAAAATCCCAGGCGTAGGTCAACGCGTCGCCAGCATCGGGATCGGAGGATGCGCTTCCGTCGAACGTCACCGGGCTTCCTTCGCGTCCACCGATCGGCGCGTTCCACGACGCAACCGGGGGACGATCGTTCGTCTCGACCAGCAGCTCGATGTTGTCGGGAAGAGCCGAAAGGAAATTGTAGTGCGTGTCGTTTTCGAGCTCCCTGACGGTTGTCTGGTATTGCTCCCACGAATTATTGCGAATACCAACCGCGCTTGCGGCCACGCCGGGAGTAATCAGGTTTGGCATCTTCACCGCGATAACCCGCAGGTCTGCGAAAGAGTGAATATCGGCCAGACCTTTCCCACGGTCCATTACGACGGCAATCTTCCACGTGTAGTCGGGAATCGCCACCTTGCCTTCGTCCTTCAGCGTGCCCGGAACCGCAGCGTATTCTCCCCCCGCGATGACATATATCTCGTGCATCGTCCGATCGCTCGGCGTCCCGCGGGCAAGGTCGTTTAGATAGTTCTCGAATTTCGACCACGGCCCCTGGTTATTCTCTCCACCCTGGGGAAGGATATTTGTGAGGAGAAAAGTCGCCGCGTTCTCCTGGTCCGTCGTCGTGCGCGATTCCGATTGGACCATGTGTCCACGGTCATATTTTCCGTCGCGGTAATCGTAATCGACGACGTGATATGCGTCCGCAGGCAAGGACTGGTCAGCTGAAAAACAGTCGCACCGTGGCGCCTCTCCGAAATGCGTGGAGTCGATATTCCAGCTTACCCAGTTCGGTCCGCCGCGACTCTTGTTGTACGATGCGACGTATTGCGGCTTGGAGAGAATGATCTCGTCGTCAGGCGTGTTGTCAGTGGGAGTTCCAAAGTCAACGTGGTTTCGATAGACGGCAGACGTCGCGGCGGATGCCGGTTCGACTGCAAATGAAACTTCGCCATAGACGCCGTTGGGTGATGTCGCCCTGATCCGTACGGTTCCCGGCGCGTTGCCGGTGACGTAGCCAAGATCGCTCACCGATGCGATCGCGTCGTCGGAACTGCTCCAGACCAACGGCGGTTTGACGGTCTCACCCGCCGTGGTTTTTGTGGTGGGAAATGCCGGCTTCGTGAATCCTGCCGGAACTCGAGCGGGGTCATTTATGCTAATCGAGATGCTCGCGATATCTCCGGCATTCACGACGAACAGCGGTGCCGAACCCCTGACTCCGTTCGAAGCGGTAGCTGTGAGCGTCGCGATGCCCAGCGACACGCCGGTTGCAACCCCCGTGGCCGGGTCGACCGTCGCGATCGATGTCGCATTGCTTGACCAAGCAAAATTCGTGGCGGATGGCTTTCCGTCGACATCGACTGCCGATGCGGTGACCCTGAAGGTCGTGCCTGGCGTTACCCAGGAAACGCGCACCGTCACCGTATCGGGAGGTCCGCCGGTATTGGGCTGACCCGGGGTGCCTCTGTCGCCGGCGCCGTATGGCGTCGCCGACGTCGTCCACGCCAGACCAGAAATCAGGAAATTGTCCGCGGCAAGGTCGAGTAGTGCGCGCGAGGAGCCAGATGGAGGCGTATACGGGCCCGGTGCGGGAGCGAATACCGCGGGGGGAACAAGCGGAGGCCGAACCGCGTAGGCCACAGAATCCAGCGTCATGCTGTCGGTTCGAGTGGGCGATACGATCGTCAACCTGCGTACTGCCAGCCACTCGTTCGCACTGCTGCTGCTGCCATTGTTCAGCGAAATCGAGCCGCCGTACGAATAGGCCTCGAAGACGTTGCCGTTCGTCGCCGTGTTCGCGTTGTTACCGAGCACAACGTATTCGCCGGGTTCAACTACGACGCTGGTGGCAATGGTGTGCGACTCGCTTGCATTGAGGCCTGATGCGGAAACGATCTTCAGGCCTCTCAGATCCAGGGGCTCCATCCCCGGGTTGTAAACCTCGAACCACTCGCCATTGGTGTCCGCGACTCGCGAAGGATCTGGCATGATCTCGGTGATTATGAGCTCGGAAGTAGCGAGGCCTACATCCGCGTTCCCCCGCATCGGAGTCTTGGGTCCGACGGCGCTGTCGGTCGCGCACGACAGGAATAAGAGACAGAGGACAACAGGGCGAACGATGCGTTGAGACGGGCGCATTCGGGACTCAGATATGTAGGTTGGGCGACCCCTAAGTTCGGAGCGCGAATCGTTTCGGTAGGCGAAACCCAGCCGCAAATGTAAAGGCTCGCTCCATCATCCGACAGAAGAGAATTCGGTCGGCACCGACGGATAGCAGGAACCTAGGTTTCGATCGCTATCGTCTTGAGTCCGGCAAGGTTTCCGCTGGCGTCGAGGCCCGCAATGTAGCAAGCCACCTCTATCGTTCCGATCCGGTAGACTTTCACGTCGCGAAGACGCCGGCTAATGACCCTGAGGAGCTCCTCGTAGCTCGGACGGATCTTTTGCGCCCCGCTGTCATAGGGATCGCTCGTCGTCGTATGTCTGGCAAAGAAATCGTCGAGTGATCTCACTTCTGCCGGCAAATCGGGCGATGTGCCAATCAGCCGTGCGAACTCAGCGGCGCTCGGAGTAGCGCGCTTCCCTGGATAGGGTAACGAAAAAAACTCGAACGGGCGATCGGACTCGCTTGAATACACGAGTCCCCTACTCGCCCGCTCGAGCTCTCCTCGAAGGTCGTCGATCGTCGCGCTGCGTTCCGTTCCGATTCTAGACCCCCGCTTCGACGTTGATCCCCGACTCGGCCAGCTCGGTCAGCAGATGATCCGTTTCGCCCTCTTCATCGAGCGTTTGCTGCAGCAGGTTGGCCTGCTTCTCGAATCCCAGCTCACGCGCGTACGTGCGCACGGTACCGTAGCCGGCAATCTCGTAATGCTCGACGTGCTGCGCCTTGGAAATCAGGCCCGCATCGAGCACGTCCGGGTCGGCTCCTTCCTTGATGAGCTCATTGCCCTCCTCGATCAGCGCCTCCATTCCAACGCATTTCTTGCCCCGGGGACTCACACCTAGCTCCTGGCAGATTTGCTCCAGTCGCGCGGCATGTTCCGCGGTTTGCTTGAGGTGCTTTCGAAAAGCTTGCTGCAGCTCCGGCGTGTTCGCCGCCTTTGCCATTTTCGGTAGCGCCTTGACCAACATCTTCTCGGCGCTGTAAAGGTCCTTGATTTCCTCGACGTAAAGGTCCTTCAGGGTCTGGAGCTCCATGATCGCCTCCTCACGATAATGGTCAGTATCTATTCGTTCGTCGACATGACTAACGGGCAAGTGCGGTGCCGCGCGGCGTTTTTTCTTCCCCTTGTTTTTCGGGAGAGTTGTTGGTTCGAGCTCAATGCGCGATCGGGCGATCGACGCTTCGCCGCGCTGTTATATTCAGGGCATGAAGATCGAGTTTACGGCCCGCGCCGCGGAGGGGGTTGAGCGTCACATCCAGGTGTCGGTGCCGGTGGAAGCCGTGAAGGACGCCGAAGATAAAGCCGCTCGCAGGTACGCCTCAACCGTAAGACTGCCGGGGTTCAGGCCCGGGAAAGCCCCAGCGACGGTGGTGCGCAAGAAATTCGGCGAGGCGATCAGACAGGAAGCTCTCGAGTCGCTCGTCCGCGAGGCCTATCAGGAGTTCGTCGAGAAGGAAAGCATCAAGGTTGCGGCCCAACCTCATGTCCATGATCTCAAGTTCGAGGAAGGCAAGCCGCTCACGTTCGAGCTTCACCTCGAGGTCAGGCCGACTATCGAACTGGCGCGGACGAGTGGATTCCGTATTCAACGTCCCGTGGCAACGGTTACCGACGAACAGGTGAGCCAGCAGCTCGAGCAAATCCGCGACGAAAAGGCGACCTGGACCCCGGTGTCGGAAAAACCGATGCCGGGCGACATGGTGAATGTCGAGCTCGCGACTGCTGCAGCGGGCGAACCGACGGGCGACGGCAAGAGCTATCCGATCGAGCTCGGCGCCGGCCAGGCAATTCCCGGAATCGAGGAATTGATCATGGAGCTGACCCCTGGCGCGACGGTGGAGCGACCGGTGAAATGGCCCGACGATTTTCCAGACGAAGCGCAGAGAGGCCAGACGAAAACCGTCCGTGTCACTCTCAACGAGGTCAAGCGCAAATCCGCTCCGCCACTCGATGACGCGTTAGCCCGCGAAGTCGGGGATTTTGACTCACTCGAGTCGCTGCGCCAGGCCGTCCGCTCGGACATGGAGAAGCACGCCCAGCACGAGCTCGAGGCGAACGTCAGACAGCAGCTGATCGACCAGATAATTTCCGCTAACGCGTTCGACGTGCCGAAAAGCTGGGTTCAGCAATTCGTGCAGAACTATGCGGAGGCGTATCAGGTACCCGAAGATCAGCGCGAACAGTTTGCCGGCGAGTTTCGCGCGATGGCCGAACGTCAGATCAGACGCGACCTGGTGATCGAGACGATCGCCGAGAAGGAAGGGCTGGCCGCGACCGAAAAGGATATCGACGATCGCATCGCCGAGCAGGCGGAGAAAAGAGGGGCGAACCCGGGCCAGGTTTACGCACAGCTCGAGAAGAGCGGCCGGTTGAAGGAAATGGAGCGCAGCCTCACTGAGGACAAGGTGTTCAAGTGGCTGCTGGACAGAAACGATGTTTCGACTAATGCCTAAAGAGGAAGACGAAGAACCAATGCCGACGATCTATACGCCGTACGTCATCGAACGCTCGAGCCGTGGCGAGCGCACTTACGATGTTTTCTCCCGGCTCCTGATGGACCGGATCATCTTCCTTGGCACGTCGATCAATGACGACGTGGCCAACATCGTGATCGCGCAGCTCCTATTTCTCGAATCGGACAACCCCGAGCGCGACATCCACATCTACATCAACTCGCCGGGCGGCAGCGTGTCCGCCGGTCTGGCGATTTACGACACGATGCAGTTCCTCAAATCGCCGGTAAATACGAACTGCATGGGTCTGGCGGCGAGCATGGGGGCGTTCCTCCTCGCTGCGGGACGGCCGGGCAAGCGGTCGGCGCTTCCCCACTCGCGGATCATGATCCACCAGCCGTCTCAGGGCGGCGGCGGCGGCACTGCGTCGGACATCGAGATCCAGGCTAAGGAAATCCTCCACCTGCGCGCCCAGATGAACAAGCTCATGGCCAAGCACACTGGCCAGCCGGTCGAGCGCATCGAGCGCGATACCGACCGCGACCGTTTCATGTCCGCCGATGAGGCGAAGGAATACGGCCTCATCGACAACGTCATCTCGTATCGCGGTGAGATGGAAGAGGCTCTCAAATCCGATGCGCTCAAGCAGGCCTAAATTGTTGCCTACTGTTACTTGTGAAATTCTTCACGAGTCCTGCCCTCGTATTCGTTGCTTGACCGATTTCGGGCTGACTGTTAGGTATCTTTAAGCAGGGCCGGATTCGCCGCGCCAACCTCGTTCCCGCTGATCCATGTCTCAAGAGAAACACCTTCGCTGCTCGTTCTGCGGAAAATCGAAAGACTCCGTCCGGAAGTTCATCTCCGGACCGTCCGTTTACATCTGCAACGAGTGCATTGCGCTCTGCAATGAGATCCTGGCGGAGGATGAAGAGCGGGAGGTAGCCGAGGCGATAACGCAGGTCCCATCGCCTCAGGAAATCAAGGACGTTCTCGACCAGTACGTAATCGGTCAGGAGCAGGCGAAGAAGGCTCTCGCGGTTTCGGTTTACAACCACTACAAGCGCATCAATTCGACGTCCCTCAAGGACGACGACGTCGAGCTCGACAAGTCCAATATTCTGCTGATCGGACCGACCGGTGTCGGTAAGACATTGCTGGCCCGGACCCTCGCGCGAATTCTGGACGTTCCCTTCACGATCGCTGACGCGACGACGTTGACCGAGGCCGGCTACGTCGGCGAGGACGTCGAGAATATCCTGGTTCGGCTGCTACAGGCCGGCGATTTCAACGTCGCCGAATGCGAGCGAGGCATCGTTTATATCGACGAGATCGACAAGATCGCGCGCAAGTCGGAGAACCCGAGTATCACCCGCGACGTATCAGGCGAAGGTGTCCAACAGGCGCTGCTCAAGATTATCGAAGGAACCGTCGCGTCAGTCCCGCCGCAGGGCGGTCGCAAGCACCCGCAGCAGGAATACATTCAGCTGAACACCAAGGACATTCTGTTCATTTGCGGCGGCGCTTTTGACGGGCTCGAGAAGATCATCGAATCACGCACGGGGCGCCGCCAGATCGGCTTCAACGGCGCCGCGGTCCGCGACAAGAAGCTCGCGCAGACGAAGATGTTCAGCGAGGTCGAGCCCGACGATCTCCTCCGCTATGGACTGATCCCCGAGCTCGTGGGCCGCTTGCCGGTCACGGTGGCTCTCGAGGGCCTCGACGAGGAAGCGCTGGTCCGAATCCTCAAGGAGCCAAAGAACGCGCTCACCAAGCAGTACGCGAAGCTGTTCGGCCTCGAGGACGTCAAGATTACGTTCGATGAAGCAGCGCTCGTTGCCATCGCCACGAAAGCCCTCAAGCGCGGCACGGGTGCTCGCGGCCTGCGGGCAATCCTCGAAGAAGTGCTGATGGAAGTGATGTTCGATCTTCCGGGTCGCGAGGATGTCGTCGAGGTCAAGGTCACCGAATCATGCATCACCAACGGAACGCAGCCGCTGCTCGAGATTTCGCCGATCCGACGCAAGAAAGAGGCGTAAGACTTCATAACAACAACTGAAGACTACCAGCTGGGAGCCTTGAGCTAAGCAGCTCAGAGCTCCGAGCCGGCTCGTGGCTGCCAGCCGCTCCGCCGACGGCCATTAGCTGGTAGTCTTCACATGCAGCTACCCTCACTTTAAGTGCCTCAGACTTTCTCCCGCGACAACGAGACAATCCCGACGTCGGACCGCATCCCGGTCCTGCCGCTTCGGGATGTCGTCGTTTTCCCCTATGTAGTCATTCCGCTGCTCGTTGGCCGGCCCGCATCGCTTGCCGCTATCGAGACCGCGCTCGCCGAAGACAAAATCATCCTGCTCGTCGCGCAGCGTGACGGCGAGAAGCAGGAGCCAGCCGCCGCCGATCTTCACCGCACCGGGGTCATAGGTCGAATCGTACAGGTTTCGCGGCTTCCCACCGGTACGACGCGCGTGTTGGTCGAGGGCATCGCCCGCGCTCGGGTCACGCGCTACATCCCAACCGGTAATGTGCTGCGCGCCGCGGCGTCACCGTTCCCCTTCGTCGGACCCGGGGCGGCGGAGGTCGCTGAAACCGAAGCGTTGAGCCGCCGCGTTCTCAACTCCTTCGAGGAATACGTCGGACTGCACCGCCGCATTCCGTCGGAGATCGTTTCGATCATCCAGAGCACGGATTCAGCAGAGCGGCAAGCGTTCGGCGTCGCCGCCCACGTGGCGGTGCGATTCGAGGTGCGGCAGTCGCTGTTGGAAGCCGACACCCTGCGCAGCCTGCTCGAGATGCTTGCGGAGCTGCTCTCGGGTGAAATCGAGCTGCTGCGACTCGAGCGGAAGATCGACGACGACGTCCGCGGCGCGATGTTCCAGAACCAGCGCGAGTTCTACCTCCAGGAACAGCTGCGCGTCATCCATCGCGAGCTGGGCGAAGAGGACGGCGACGATTTCGCCGAGCTGGAGGCGCAGGTCAAGAAGAAAGCGTTGCCGGCTACCGTAGAAGAGAGGACGCTCAGAGAGCTCAGAAAGCTGCGCCGGATGCCGCCGATGTCTCCTGAATTCACGGTCGCCCGCAACTTCGTCGACTGGATCGTATCGATACCGTGGACCGAGCGGAGCGACGAAGTTCTCGACGTCGCGCACGCCCGGGCGATTCTCGATGCCGATCATTACGGCCTCGACGAAGTGAAGGACCGCATTCTCGATTTCATCGCGGTGCTGTCACTCGTCGGTCGCCTCGACGGGCAGATCCTGTGTCTCGTCGGGCCTCCGGGCGTCGGCAAGACTTCGCTGGGGCGGTCGATCGCGCGCGCACTCGGCAGAAAGTTCGTCCGTATGGCGTTGGGCGGCGTGCGCGACGAAGCCGAGATCCGCGGTCATCGTCGCACGTACATCGGATCAATGCCGGGACGGATAATCCAGGCGATGAGACGGGCAGAAGTGATAAATCCCGTCATCTTGCTCGATGAAGTCGACAAGCTCGGCCAGGATTTTCGCGGCGATCCGGCGGCTGCGCTGCTCGAAGTCCTCGATCCGGAGCAGAACACCGCCTTCAACGACAACTATCTCGAAGTTGACTACGACCTGTCGCAGGTGTTGTTCATTACGACGGCGAATTCGCTGGCGGGAATCCCGGAGGCGTTGCGCGACCGGATGGAGATTCTCCGCATAGCGGGCTATTTGGATCACGAGAAGCTCGCCATCGCCCGGCAATATCTCCTGCCCCGGCAGATCGAGGCGAACGGCTTGAAGAGAGAGGATGTCGCGCTCGAGCCGGACGTGCTGATGACAATCATGCGCGGCTACACGCGCGAAGCCGGCGTACGCGAGCTCGAGCGGAGGATAGCGCGGGTCGCACGGAAGCTGGCGCGCAAGCGGGCCGAGTCGGTCACAGCGGGCGTCAGCGATAGCGGCGGGGCCGGCGCTCAAGCCGCGGCCCCCGTAACCACGATAGGTGTCGATGACCTGAAGGATCTTCTTGGCCCGCCACCGTTCGATCCGGATGACACATCGCTCGACGATAAAGTCGGCGTGGCGTCCGGACTCGCCTATACATCAGCTGGCGGAGAGGTGCTCGAGATCGAAGTGAGCGTCGTCAAAGGCCGTGGCAAAGTTCAGCTCACGGGCACGCTCGGGGACGTGATGAAAGAGTCAGCGAGCGCCGCACTCTCGTACGCCCGCGCGCGCGCCCGGGCGCTCGGCATCGAGTCGGAGTTCTATCGCACCAAGGACATCCACATTCACATGCCGGCCGGGGCGACTCCGAAGGACGGGCCATCGGCGGGAATCGCGATCGCAACCGCGGTGATCAGCGCACTAACCGGTGTTCCGGTGCGCGGCGATGTGGCCATGACGGGCGAGATTACGCTGCGCGGGCGCGTGCTGCCGATCGGCGGGCTCAAGGAAAAATCAGTCGCCGCGCACCGCAACAAGGTGTCGCACGTCATCGTCCCCAGCGGCAATGCGCGCGACATCGACGAGCTTCCGGAAGAAGTTCGCACTTCCGTACGCTTTCATCCGGTAAAGACGATGGATGAAGTGCTCGCGATTGCGTTGCGCCCGCAACCAGCGGCAACGACCTCCTCTGGCGAAGCGCTCTACGATTCAGTAACGCACTAGATGCCGAAGGATCCCGGAGCCTCGCCTGCCCCCGAGAGGCTGATCATCCGGAATGTCGAGTTCATTGGTGGAATGGCGGAGAAGGAAGGCTGGCGGCCGGAGTCGTCATTGCCCGAGATCGCCTTCGCCGGCCGATCGAACGTCGGAAAGTCTTCCCTGCTCAACGCGCTCGTACGCCGGAAGGCCTTCGCGCGCGTCAGCCGTACTCCGGGACGCACGCGCGAGATAAACTTTTTCCGCGTCAACAACGCCTTCGTGCTCGTAGATCTTCCAGGCTACGGCTATGCGCGCATCTCCAAGGAAAAGAAGTTGGAGTGGAAGCCGATGATCGAAAGCTACCTGCGGCGAACCAGCCAACTCCGGGGTATAGTGTTGCTGCTGGACATCCGACGCGACCCGAGCGATGATGATCGGGCAATGCTGGACTTTCTTGCGGAGATGGAAGTGCCGACGATTGTCGCGTTGACGAAGACAGACAAACTGAGCAAGACAGCCGCTCGCGAGAGAGCAGCGGAAATTTCGCGCGCGCTGCTGCTCGAGAGCGAGCAGGTCATCCCATTCAGCTCGCACTCAGGGGAGGGACGCGTCGAACTGCTGGAAGCGATCACGGATCTCGTCGAGGCCGCACCAGAGGCCGGGGCTCCGTGAAGATGACGCGCGGCTTCCTGGAAATAGCGGTGCCGGTGCTGCTCGCTGCTGCATGCGCGACCGGCACTCAGACCGCGGTCGGACAACAGGGAACGCTCGCTCCCATCTCCGATGATACGACCGGCCGATCGAGCGTACCGGTGGGCTTCGGCACGCTGCGCCAGGATGAGATCGCGATCAGGCTGGAGCTTCAGGGGCTCATCGTGCGCGCCATTCCGCTCGAGGAAAATCTGATCCGACTGCTTACGCCGGATTCGTATCGCGCACTACGCGAGCTTCAGGAGAGCAACCAGCAGGCGATCGCGGCGGTCACGCGCCGGACGGGTGGCAGGCCACCCGATCTCTGGTACGTGTCGTTTTATGGAGTGCAGCCGGACGTTCATTTCAGCCCGATGGAGCTGGTGATTACGAGCAGCGGGCGCGATTTCCGCGCGCTCGAAGTTCTGCCTTTGAGCTCCGGATTCGGCGAGCAGAGACTCAGGCAACGAGAGACGCAGAGCGCGATTTATTTGTTCGACGAGGCGATCGATCTCGACCAGCCGCTCACCGTCACCTTCCAAAATGTGCGCGACGATAGTTGGGAGCAGATTTTGACGCGTGTCGAGCGTGAGCGGGCCCTCGTACGCGCAAGAGCGTCACGTCCAGCACAGTAGCGGCCCAGTAGCGGCGATATCAATCGAAGGTCAACTTTCGCGAATGGCCATTTACCCTCTTCGCAAACTTCCGTCGCTACCCTGCGCGGGAATCGAGCAGCAGTGGCTCGACAAGCTTTCCGCCGAGCTCGAGTCGGGCACCGACCGCGCGCTTCTTTGCCGCCGGACATTGTGTGAGATCGCGTATCCGCAATTCGCGGCAGACTGGGAAACCGCGGTCGAAGACGGGAAGCTGCCGTTGCCGACTCGTCTCGCGCTCTCGGCACTCGATCCGCGTAACGTGACGCTCGAGCCCGAGTATTACGCGGAGTGCGACGATGCGCGATTTCAGAAGGTGAAGCCGCTGCTGTGGCTCTGGTACTCGTTCGACCGCACTCCCCTCGGCGGGCAGAACGTGGAGCTCGGAGTGCAGCTGAGACGCGTACTCGCGCCGTACATCTTCAAACGCTGCGGCGAGAACTTCAAAGCGTTTCAGCACGTCGAGTTCTCGTTCGGCTACAACATGGAAGTGGGCGACAACGTCGTCGTACACCGCCACGTCCTGCTGGACGATCGCGGTGGGATCTCACTTGGCAACAACGTCTCCGTGAGCGACTACGCGAACGTCTACAGCCACACGCACAGCATCGTTGACCAGCGCGACGTCACCGACGCGTTGACGCGCCTCGAGGACGGAGTGCGCATCACGTACCATGCGACGGTGCTGGCCGGGGTGCACGTCGGCGAACAAGCGATGGTCGGGGCGATGGCCGTCGCGACCAAGGACGTGCGGCCGTACCACGTGTACGTCGGGATTCCGGCCAAGAGCGTGCGAGTGAAGCCGAACGCGCCGGTAGATCAGGATAAGCTGAC
>JBJMOA010000009.1:0-27970 GCA_045803975.1 Gemmatimonadaceae bacterium | reverse complement strand
GGACCGCCAAACAGCACGCCGCTAAGCAGGCAGCAGCCTCCGCTTACAACAAGGGAGATGGTGACGAGCCGCTCACGGCCTCGTTTGTCGGCGAACAGGCCACCCCAGACTGAGCCAATCCCGCCAATCGCGATCGTCGTGAAAGCGAGCAATGATATCAGTCGCGAGACGCGCGGGCGCGCTCCGACATGGGCGGCGATACTTGCCGCCAGGAAGACCGGAATCCACGTCCAGAACGCATATAGCTCGAACATGTGGCCGAGATAGCTGGCCGTCGCGAGGCGCCATTCGCGCACGCGGACTACGTCTCCAACCTGGCCCCAGGAGAAGGGCCGGCGGGCAAACGGGTAGGGACCGTCGCGGTAACCGACGGCTACCAATAGCGCCGCCACCAAGGCTCCAACGCTCGAAGCGAGGACGACCGGTCGCAATCCGACGTGTGGCAGCGCGCGCACCAGGTAGGGCGTCGCCTTCCCGATCGTCAGCGCACCAACGATCACCCCAATGGCCAGACCACGCTCGGCGCGGAACCACGTGGCCGTCATCTTCATCGCCGGCGGGTAGACGCCCGCCAGAAAAAACCCGGTTAGAAATCGGAGTACGAGTGCGAATGGATAACCTGGCACCGCCAGAATGCCTGCATTGGCGAGAGCGCCAAGGATTGCACAGGCGCTAAAGAGCGTTCGCGTCAGAACGATATCGGCGAGGTTGAGGACGGCAATGACCGCCGTGCCGAAGACGAATCCGAGCTGCACGATGCTCGTGAGCCAGGCCGCCTCGGAGGTGGTCAGCCCCCAGATAGCGCGCAGCTGGGGGGTCACCGCGCTCGCCGAGAACCAGAGCGACATCCCCAACAACTCGGCAAAACCGAGTAACGTCAGCACCCGCCAACGCGTCGAGTATGTGTCAGTCGCCATGCAAAAAATTAGCTCATGACGCACCCGTCGCCGCTATCGCCGCCGCCAGCACCCGCCGCGCCCGCCGCCTCTGCCCCCCGGACAGTGGCGACGCTGTCGCGCGAGCTGGCGGATTTTCTCGTCGAGCTATCTATCACGCTCAATAAGCACGCTATCTACCCACATGGTCACCCCCTGCTCGACGTTGCCGTCGACGGGGTCGCGAATCGGCTTGGGCTGCTTTTCGTAGACGAGCGAGACTCACTCTCGATCGGTGTGGCGCGTCGCCAACTCATCATCGAGGGCGTGGCGACCGACCCGCTCAATCCCGTCCTCAAGGAGCTCGCGCAGCGTCTGCATAACCATCACGTCGGGGCGGTAAAGCTTCTGCGCGGAATCAGCCGGGACGAGCTCGCGGAGGCATTGGCGGCACTCGCTGTAGATCCGGCCAGATCGGAAAAGCCGATCGGCCAGGATACCGAGCGCGTCGGCGAGCTCTGGCAGCACGTGCGTTTCTTCCCACTTACGTACGACCGTCTGCAGCTCATTGAAGACGAGCCCGGTGAGGCGCCAAGCGCCGATCAGATGGCAGCGGGTCGCGCGACCCAGCTCTGGATCGGACTCGCGCGCGCGGCACTTGTGTCGGACACCTCCAGCCCGGTCACCAATCAGGAGGAGCACGACGAGACGACGGCACTCGAGCCGGCAACAGTTGCGCGCGCCATCGACGAGCACCAGCGGGAGGAAGCTTACGACCAGGTAATCGTCGGCTATCTGTTGCAGATCGGCGAAGAGCTCAAGAGCGCCGAGGGTCCCGAAGTGGCCGGTCTACAGCGCCGGGTGTCCCGCCTGGTTGGTTCGCTCAAGGAATCGACTCTCGAGCGTCTGCTCGAGATGGGTGGCGACAAGGCACAGCGCCGCAAATTTCTCCTCGACGCCTCGCAGGGAATCACCGTCGAGGCCGTCATCGATCTCGTCAAGGCAGCATCGGCCGCCGAAGGCCAAACCGTGTCCCACTCGATGCTGCGGATGCTGTCGAAGCTCGCCCACCATCCATCATCCGGCGGGCCGCGGCCCAAGGCGGATCCGACGATCCGCGACGTGATGAAACGGCTTGTCGATGATTGGTCTCTCGATGACCCGAATCCGGAAGCGTACCGGCAGGCGCTGGAGAGCATGTCCAGCGCGAAGAGCGCGTCACTTGGGAGCAATGCACTGCCGACCGAGTGCGAGCCGGAGCGAATCGTACAAATCGCCATTGAGATCGGCGCGATGGGTCCTCAAGTGCGCGCGGCAATGATCGAGCTGTGCAAGGCCGGCCGCGTTGAGCTCCTCCTCGATCTGCTGGAGCGCGCGCCGAGCGCGGACGCGGGTGCACCGATCTGGGACTTCCTGCGCAGCCAGCGGATTTTCGAGTCGTTGCTCGAGCAGGCCCGAATCGACATGCCGCTCGTCACGCGATTCGTTACGCGCATCGGAGCTGATGCCGCGCCGGTCCTGCTCGCGGCAGGCCTCAGTTTCGACGATGCCAAAACGCGAGGACAGTTCTACGAGCTGTTGCAATCGCTCGGTGACGATGCCGGCGCTGCGGTTGCCGCGCGGATCCCGGAATCGGCGCCCGCAATTCAACGCGAGCTTCTGGCACTGCTCGGCCGTTTGGGAACACTGCCGGAGGGTTTCTCTCCCCGGGCGTATCTGGAGAACGAGGATCCGCTCGTACGTCGCGAGGCGGTGAGACTCCTGCTTCGCAATCCGACTGACCGCGATGAGACTATCATGAGCGCGCTTTCGGACCCCGACGATCGGGTTGTCTTTGCCGGCCTCACGGTCGCACAGGAAAAATGCCCGCCCGCCGGAATCGAGCTGGTAAGGCAGCGTGTCGATCGTGGTGAGCTCGACTCGCAGCTGCGCACGATGGGAATCCGCATCGCGGCGCAGCAGCGCGTTCCGGAGACGCTTACCTGGCTATTGGGCTATGTCGTTACGGAAGCGCACTGGCCACGAAAGCCAAAGCTGCGGCCGTCGACGCCTGAGATGCTCGCTGCATTGAGCGTGATCGCCGCCAACTGGCGGAACGATCCCGCCGCGGCGGCGGTGATAAAGCTTGCCGAGCAGAGCAAGGACTCGGAGGTGAGAGCGAAGATCGCTCGCGCTCGTTCGACGGCGACAGCGACGCCGAGGCAAGAATGAGCGATCCGATTCGGTTCCTGGTGTCGTTCGGACAGGCGGTCTCGACGATGGCGCTGTACAACGAGGGTCATCCTGCGCGCGAGCGCGCCGTCGATCGCTCGTATCGGTGTCTGCGCGATCTGCAGCAGCACGATCCGCATCCGCGCTTTTCGTTTCTCGGTGAAGAGACGATCTACCAGGACACCGCACTGCGAGAGCTGGGCGATTGGGAGTGGGGCACCCGGCTCGCGCAAGCCGGGGTGCAGCGAATCGAGCTCGACACCAACGTGACGCGCGAACAGTACGAGGAATTCCTCGAGGAGATGATGGCGCGCATCACCCTCTCGTTCATCGACACGGCGGAAGCGCGCCCGAACAGACCGACGGGAATCAAAGTGGGCGCGCTGGGAATCAAGGGAGAAACCAGAGCAGCGCAGGAGGCGATCGATGCCCCGACGCCAATTGCGACGATTTCGTATTCGCTCGGGGAGGAAGCCGCGTCGATTCAGTCCATGCACAGGGAGGTCCAGGCGCGCGGTAAGCTGCCGCTCGCGGAAGCGGAAGCAGTCGTGCGCTCTTTGTCGATGGCGATGCACGGAGACCAGGAGATGATCCTGCCCCTCCTTCAGCTCCGTGAATTCGACGAGTACACGACGACCCATTCGCTGAACGTCTCGGTGTTGGTGATGGCCCTCGCGGAATCGCTGGACCTTGCGCAGCAGGATGTGCGCACGTTTGGCATCGCAGGGCTGCTGCACGATCTCGGCAAGGTGAGCATACCCACCGACATCCTCAACAAACCCGGCAAACTTACCGACGAAGAGCGCCAGATCATGCAGCACCATCCCGTCGCTGGCGCGAAACTGATCATCGAGAGCGGACGCCGGCTCGACCTCGCCGCGGCGGTCGCGCACGAGCACCACATCATGATCAACGGCAAAGGATACCCGACGCACCATTACCACCGCGATTGCCACAAAGCGAGCAAGCTCGTGCACGTCTGCGATGTGTTCGACGCGTTGAGGACGCGGCGCCCATATCGCGATGCATGGGAAACCGAGCGCGTACTCACGTACATCGAGGAACGCGCGGGCACGGAGTTCGAGCCCGAATCAGCGACCGCGTTCGTGAAGATGATGCGCAGAGTAGAAGCGGGTATCCAGATGTCGTCACTGTCACCCGAAGAGCCCGTTAAAGCCGCTTCAAACGGCTTAACGCCCAATACGTCGGTACCGACGTAATTATTCGTTGCCTCCGATTCGTCGTGTTCGTCTTCTGATTAGGACGGTGTGGTCGCCTGCACCTAATCAGGTGACAAGCGGTTGGGTGATGAGGGGCGTCGCGAGACGCCCCTTTTCATTTGCGGTAGTCTAGGTCCCTGACTCTTCGCCGGACGCGGTCTGTCGCCGTTTTTCCTTTTTGGTCGCGGTCCTACGTTTGGCCGACCTGGCTGGCGCCGGCTTCTCGAAAAGCATGCCGGACGGAACGCCCGCCAGTCCCGAAGCGGCCAGCCAATTCTCCAGGCCCGACGCGAGAGAGCGACGCTCCGATGCGCGCAACGCGGCGAATCCCTCGATCAGATCCCCCTGAACGGGCCGAGGTGAGCGTTTGAGCAACTTCGTGCCTTGCCGCGTGAGGCGAAGCACCGCGCGCCGCGCGTCCTGTTCGTCGGCAGTGCGCAAAACCAGACCTTTGGAGATCAGCGTACCCACGACCTGAGAAACGGTGCTGTGCGTGGTCATCGTTTTCTCAGCGAGGTCCTTGACCGATTGATCGGGCATGTGCGCGAGCTCTGTCATGACGAAGAGCTGCGCGGCGCTAATCCGGAGATCGCGCTCGACTACGTCCGCGGCGGAGCGAAGGCCACGCACCATCCTCCGCAGCGCGTTGAGCGCGCGTGATACGTCTGACTGTCCGCCCGGTCTCGCCTTGGCCATGCGTCCTTAAGAGTGTCGCGCGGCGGCCGTTCCCGCAATTCACGGTTTCGAACCGTCCGAATTAGCGAAATCGGGTGCTACGTCAGTTGACGTATATGGGGGGTCACCTCGGAGGACGATGATTGCAGCGGGGATAGCGCCGCTCACTCCAACTTCGAGACTCCGATGCCTACTAAAGCCCGCTTCCGCGCTACACTGACAGTGGTTTGCGTTTCGCTCACACTCATCGCGGCACGCGTTTCCGGCCAGGCAACCGGTGATGTGCGCAGTCAGCTCAAGGTCGCCGACAGTGCTCATCTCCAGGTCCTGACTCTGCGCGACGGCTCGACCCTGATAGGCCGGATAGTCGCGGTCGCGCAGGACACACTGACCGTAGAATCGAGTGTCGGGCAGCTATCGGTACCGATTGCCAGCGTGCGCCGGGTTCAGGAGGTCGCATCGGACCGAATGAAAAACGGTGAATACTGGTTTCCGAACCCGAATGCGACGCGGCTGTTCTTTGCTCCATCAGGTCGCATGCTCGAAAAAGGCGACGGGTATGTATCGGACTACGAGGTCTTTTTCCCAGGGGTGGCTGTCGGCGTAACCGACAACATCAGCATTGGGGGAGGAATGTCGTTGTTCCCCGCGGGACTCGACGAGCAACTCTTTTATCTGACGCCGAAAATCGGCGGCGCGCTCCAGGAGAACGTCAACGTCGCGGTCGGCGCACTCATTATTGGGGGGATAGCCGATGAGTCGACCGTGGGCATCGTCTACGGAGTGGGAACCTTTGGCAGCCCCGACGCAAGCCTCACTGCCGGGCTCGGATATGGGTTCTCCGGGACGACGATGTCGCGCACTCCAGTGGCAATGCTGGGCGGAGAGCTCCGTGTCTCGCGACGGATCGGCCTCGTCACCGAGAATTACATCATCCCCGACACCGACGCCAATCCAATTTTTTCCTATGGCGTCAGGTTGATGGGCGAGAAGATGACCGTCGACCTCGCGCTGTTCAACGCCGGCGGCTCAGGATCGGCTATCGGTCTTCCCTTCGTCGATTTCGTTTTTCGATTCTGATTTCGGCGAATTGCGGCAGAGACAATACGCATGACCCGGGTGGGTCTCGAACCCACGACCTACGGATTAAAAGTCCGTTGCTCTACCAACTGAGCTACCGGGTCTCAAAGCAACTGCAAGATACACCCGATGTTTTCCTGCGTCATCCGCGGCGGAAAACATCGGCGCGACGCATGGGAAAAGATCACAAATATGCGTTGAGGCCGGTTGCCGCGAGCGAAATGGCGGGATTCGGCGCATCGCGTGCCGGGTGCCCGAGAAGCCTCGTCTCTCTAGTAACCCGAATTGCGGGCGCGAAATGCTATTCCCCCTCTCAAAAATCCAGGCCGTGATTCGCGCTATCAGGATGTCGCGTCAGCGCGAGAAGGCGGCTGCGCGTATGGCAGCGCTGGAAGAGAGCAACCAAGTCCTGCAGCTGCAGGCGCGTCAGCTCGAGCACCAGACGACGGAGGCCAAGGAGCTTGCTCACGAGCTAGCCCTTACGAACGAGGAGCTCCGCGCCGTAATCAGTGAAGCCCGGAAGGCATGGGCAGCTGCCGACGCCGCAAACCGCTCGAAGGCCGAGTTCCTGGCCGTCATGAGTCACGAGTTGCGCACGCCGCTCAATTCGATTGGCGGTTATGTGGACTTGCTGGAGATGGAGCTCCGCGGCCCCCTCAACGACGCTCAGAAATCCGACCTGGCGAGGATCAAGCGCAGCCAGGAACATCTCCTCGGCATCATCACCGACATCCTGAATTTCACCCGTCTCGAGGCCACCGAGATCAAGTTCGCGATCGTCAACGTTCCGCTTCGTCCGTTGATCGCGGATCTCGATGCGGTGGTGAGCTCCCTCACCCAGGCTAAGTCGCTGCTGTACGAGTGCGAATCACCGCCCGCCAACCTGTTCACGCGAACTGATCCCGACAAGCTGCGTCAGATCATGATCAATCTGCTGTCGAATGCCGTGAAGTTTACCCCGGAAGGCGGACGCATCAGACTCTATTGCACCGTGGAGGAGAAAGTGGTGTCGATTCACGTCGAAGACACCGGACCAGGTATTCCGCTCGACAAGCACGGTGCCGTGTTCGAGCCGTTCGTCCAACTGGACCGTGGACTCACACGCACCACCGAGGGCACGGGGCTGGGCCTGGCGATCAGCCGCGGGTTGGCGCGCGCCATGGAAGCGGACATCACGCTCAAGAGCGCGCTCGGAATAGGATCGACGTTCACGCTGACGTTGCCGCTGGCCCGGGCGCGTCCGACGCCGAGAGAGAACCAGGTCTTCATCCACGCCTGACGGCCGTTCCGCTGCTGCTGACGCTCATGGTCTGATCCTCGCATTTCTGAGGTCCCACAGACGCGGGAGCGAACGCAGTGTCGGTAGCACTGAAACCGGCGAAGGGCGCAAATCGAGCGAGCGGAGCACTACGATGCCGGCGGAAGTTTCTCCGCTTCTTTCGAAAGGGATTTTACGATCCCAAGTACATCGATTGGGAGCGCGGCTACAAATGGGAAGCGCACGAGCGGTGGGAGGCGGCACTCGATCGCGAGATCTATCGCGAGCTTCTCGCAAAAGGTGAATTCGCCGAGATCTCGCGTCGCGCCGTCACCATCGAATCACGCACGAACCTGCTGTTCTCATTCGAGAAAATGGCCCTGCGCGACGCAATCAAGACTGCCGCGGGAGCGAACGCATTCGCCACCGGCCTATATGATTTTCTTTATGGCCCCGGGAGCGATCGAGCGAAATTCGGCCGCTGGTGCGACGTGCTCGCCGCCCTCCCGCGCCGGCAGACGCGCGTGCTCACATGGCCTCTTGCCACAGTCTTCGGGTTCGTCGCGCTTCCCGACAGCCATTTCTTTCTGAAGCCGATGGTGACCCGGGCTGCAGCGCGCGAGTACGGTTACGAGCTCCAATATCGCTCGCGCCCGAACTGGGAGACGTACTCGGATCTCCTCAGCTTCGCACGCACGGTCAGTAACGACCTCCGCGACCTGCGGCCAAGAGACATGATCGACATCCAGTCCTTCCTGTGGGTGCAGGGGTCCGACGAATACGAGGAGTAGCGCACTCAGCGTCGAGATGTCGGTCGGCCAGCACTTGCGCTGCAACGAGCGCAGTGGAATTATCGCTGTCCCATGACGCTCTCCTCAATCGTACCTTCGATGCATTCGACGTTCAGAGTCGCGGCCCTCGCCGGTGTTACGGCTTGTGCGGCAAGTTCAGCGGCGACGTCGACGACAAGTTCCCCCGCTCCCGAAGCCCGCGCGACCGCCCACATTCAGGCAAAAACTGTTGGCATGGAGCGGCGCGACGGGTTCATCCCCCTCTATCTCGATCCGAAACAGGGTAAGATCTTCCTGGAAATTCCGCGTGATTCAACGCGCGCCCTGATGTTCGTCAGTCTCGCGACTGGACTCGGCTCCAATCCGATCGGGCTCGATCGTGGTGCAAGCGGCGACTCCTACCTCGCACGTTTCGACAGAAATGGTGACCGCGTGCTGGTCGTCTTCGAGAACTGGAATTACCGGACGTCGGCGATCGACAATCCGGCGCATGCGCGCACGGTCCTCGAGGCTTTTCCATCAAGTACGCCCGCTGCACTGCCTGTAATTGCGCAGGAAGGGCAACGTGTGGTCGTAGACGCGACTGATTTTTTCATGCGCGACTGGAATGACGTCGTTGGGACACTGACGTCCAGCAACGAGGGCGCGTACTCAGTTGCTCGCGATCGCTCGTCGATTTATCCGGCGTACACGAAAGCATTTCCCGAAAACACCGAGGTTGACGTCGCGCTCACTTTCGCGACAACGGGTCGCCCGGGCCAGACTGTCGCGTCGATTGTGCCGGACGGAAAATCGTTCACGTTGAGACAGCACATTTCGCTGCTTGCTCTGCCTGACGCGGGTTATAGACCGCGCGTGCTCGACCCACGGGTAGGCTTCTTTGGCATCACCTTCAAGGACTACGCACGACCGATCCAGGAGCCGCTCGAACAGCGCTGGATCGCGCGGCATCGCCTCGACCGCGTCAATCCCGCGGACCCGAACAGTCCGATCAGGAATCCGTTGGTCTACTACATCGATCGCGGAATTCCCGAACCGATTCGCACCGCTACCAGGCAGGGTGTGAGCTGGTGGATCGAAGCATTCGACCGTGCAGGACTGAAGGGCGGATTCAGGGTCGAGGACCTGCCCGAGGGCGTAGATCCGATGGACGCGCGATACAATGTGGTGCAGTGGGAGAATCGCAACGAGCGCGGATGGTCGGTCGGCGGATCGCTCGGCGATCCACGGACGGGCGAGATCATCAAGGCAATGGCGCGACTCGACTCACACCGTGCCCGCACTGATTACAACATCTACGCGGGGCTGCTTGGTGCGGACGCCGCCGCGGCTGACACAGCTTTCGTGCTCGCGCGCGTCCGCCAGGTGAGCGCCCACGAGGTCGGGCACACGCTCGGCATGGCGCACAACTACATCGCGTCCACATACGAGCGCGGCTCGGTGATGGACTACCCACCTCCGCGGGTGAGACTGAACCCAAACGGCGACATCGACATCTCGGCGGCGTACGCGACTGGTCCCGGCGCCTACGACGTCTTCGCAATCCGGTGGGGATACGGCATTTTTCCGCCCGAATCGGAGAAGGATTCGTTGCGCGCGATCGTCGAAGATGGCTTGCGTCGCGGGTTTCTCTTCCTTTCCGATGCCGATGCACGTCCCGATTTCGCGTCCGACCCGCGCACGAACCTGTGGGACGATGCGGCGACACCCACTGAGTTCCTGCAGCACGAAATGGCAGTGCGGCGCGTGGCAATGTCCAGATTCGGCGAGCGCAATATTCGCGTCGGCGAACCGATCGCACTGCTGCAGGAGCGGTTCGTTCCACTCTATCTAATACATCGTTTCGCGCTCAATTCGCTCACCAAAACCATCGGTGGAATGGAGTACGCGAACGCTGTGCGGGGCGATCGTTTGCAGGCAACGAGGCCGATTGATGCGGCGACGCAGCGCAGGGCGTTGGCCACTCTTGTGTCCGCGTTGCAGCCGAGGGAGCTGGCGATTCCGGACACCGTGCTTACGCTGCTCGGACCGCGGCCGTTCTCCTACCAGCCATATGTCGAGCTGTTCGGAGCGCGGACGCGACCGGCGTTCGACGAGCTCGGGGCTGCCCGCACCCTTTCCCAGATGATCGTCGATGGGATTCTGCAGCGCGAACGTGCCGCCCGCGTCGTCGCGTTCCAGACCCGTGTTCCAAACCCGCTCACGCTTGGCGAAGTCGTCGATGCACTTACCGCTGACTGGGGCGGGCCGAGCCTCGGCAGCGCCAAGCTGGACGCGATGAGACGCGTCGCGCAGCGCGCCGTCGTCGATCGGCTGTTACTGCTCGCCGCCGACAAGGAAGCGGCGCCGGAGGTTCGGTCGCTGGTGGAGCTCAAGATGAATTCCCTGAGGACGCGGAGCCGCGCGCTGGCATCTTCGGGCGATGAACAGCGCCGCGCGCACTGGGCCAGCATTGCGTCGGACCTGAACCGCTGGCTGGAGCGTCAGGAATTACCCTCCCCTACACCGGCGCTGCGGCCGCCGCCGGGAGACCCGTTCGGCATCGACTGGTAGACCTGTGTAGAGGGCAATTAGCGTGGCGCGGGGCGCTCGTCGGTCGTCCAGTAATGACCGACCCCTCTTCCCCGCAATCCGTTCTTGCCCAACGAACAAGCACTGACGAGCCCTTGTCGGCTCGCTGCCCTCCATAACACCGGACTTCTCGAAACTGGCGGGGAGGATCGCTTCGACGCGCTAACGAAGCTCGCTCGGGAGATTCTGGCCGTTCCGACGGCTGTTATCTCGCTCGTCGGCGCGGATCGCCAGTACTTCAAGAGCATCTCCCGGGACGATGGATTCGGCCCCGCTGGATGGCAACCGCTCAACGCTTCGTACTGTCAGGATGTAGTCGGCACCGCGAAGCCACTCGTACTCGCGGACGCCTGGAATGAGCCAGCGCTCAGCGCGCGCGGCACCCCGGTGCGCGGCTACGCGGGAATACCTCTAGTTACGGGGGGCGGCCAGATTTTGGGGACGCTTTGCGCTCTCGACCCCAGGCCGCGCGATTGGACTCGCCGCGACGTCGAGCTGCTAACCGCGATCTCGGGCGCGGTCATGTCGGAAATCCAGCGTCGTATGGCCGAGCGTGCCGCACACGACGCTCATTTGCGCATGATCGCCGAGCGGACTCTTGCGCACGCCGTCCAGCAGCAAATGCCAGTTGGCGTCATCGTAGCCGAGGTGCCTTCCGGCCGGTTGGTGTCAGTCAACGCCCAGATGACAGAGATCTTTCTTACGTCGTTCAATCCAGCTCCGGATCTAAACAGCTATACGGAGTGGGTTGGATTCCACGCCGACGGCAGGCAGTACTCGGCGCTGGAGTGGCCGCTGGCGCGAACCGTCAGCACGCGGGAGACCGTGCGCGGCGAGGAAATAAGGATCCGTCGTGGCGATGGCACCGACGGCTTCATTCGCATGAGCTCCGCGCCGGTGCTGGACGCCGAAGGCAACGCCGTCGCTGCGGTCGGGATCGTTGTCGATGTGACCGAGCAACGGAAAGCCGAGCGCGCGGTTCGCACGACGGACGAGCGCTTCAAGTTCGTGGCGCGGGCCACGAATGATGTCATCTGGGATTGGGACATCAAGACGAACGCTCTCGTCTGGAATGACTCGGTGGAGAAGGTGTTCGGCCACAAGCAGAACAAGATCTTTCCGGAGATTCAGTGGTGGCACGATCACATTCACCCGGAAGATCGCGAAAGAGTAATCGCCGGGGTGCGGGATGTGTTGGACCATTGCGGAACGAGCTGGAGCGATCAATACCGCTACCGCCGCGCAGATGGATCTTACGCGAACGTGATGGACCGCGGGTCGATCACGCGCGACAGCACCGGAGCTCCCGTTCGTATGATCGGCGCGATGAGCGATGTAACCGAGCGCTCGCGCTCCGAGGCGGCGATCAGATTCCAGGCACAGCTGCTGAACGCGGTTCAACAAGCGGTCGTCGCAACCGATCCGGAAGGATTCGTGATTTTCTGGAACGCTTTCGCTGAACGGCTTTACGGATGGTCGGCTACCGAAGCCGTCGGGAAAGCGATCGAAGAGTTGACGCCATCGCCGTTCCTGCGCCAGCACAGCGCCGAGATCGTCGAGCGCGGCGCGGCGGGCGAAAGCTGGACAGGCGAGTTCCTCGTGCAGGGCAAATCCGGGAAGGCATTCCCCGCCCTCCTGACCACGTCACCCGTGCGCGACGAACGCGGTGCTGTCCTCGGGTACGTGCACGTCTCGATCGATCTGACCGAGCGTCGCAATCTCGAAGAGCAGTTCCGGCAGTCGCAGAAGATGGACGCCGTCGGACGGCTCGCCGGTGGCATCGCGCACGACTTCAACAACCTGCTGACTGTGATCCGGCTCAACACCGAGATCATCATGGACGGGTTCGATCCGACCGACCCGCGCAGCGAAGATGTGAAACAGATCAGAAGTGCCGCCGAGCGCGCGTCGTCGCTCACGAGACAGCTCCTGGCGTTCAGCCGCAAGCAGATTCTTCAGCCACGCGTGCTCGACCTGAACAGCGTTGTGTCGACCGTCGAGCCAATGTTGCGCCGTCTCATTGGCGAAGACATCACGATCGCATCGAGCTGCGGCGCGCGCGGGTACGTCGTCGCGGATCCTGGCCAGCTCGAGCAAATCCTCGTCAATCTGGTGGTGAACGCGCGCGACGCGATGCCGCAGGGCGGTACGATCGCGATCGAGACGCAAAACGCAGAGCTCGACGAGACCTACAGTAGCGAACACGCTCCGGTCATTCCGGGCCGCTACATAATGCTCGCTGTCGGCGACAACGGCATCGGCATGAACAGCGATACCCGCGAGCACGCCTTCGATCCGTTCTTCACGACGAAGGAAGCAGGAAAGGGCACCGGGCTCGGCCTCGCGACCGTCTATGGAATCGTGAAGCAGTCGGGCGGCTACGTTTGGATCTATAGCGAGCCGGGACTCGGAACGACCCTCAAGCTGTATTTTCCGGAAGTCAGCTCGGCGGCTGCATTCAAGACGGGCGAGTACAGAGTCGTGGCGAAGCCGGAAGTGGCGCGCGGGTCTGAGACGATTCTGCTCGTCGAAGACGAAGAGGCAGTGCGCGGCCTCACGTCGCGAATTCTCGAGAAGCAGGGCTATCGCGTCATCGCCGCGCAGCACGGGAGAGAGGCGATGGACATCGCGACCAAGGAAGAAGGACATATCGATCTCGTGCTCACAGACATCGTGATGCCGGGAATGAACGGACGCGGTCTGGTCGAGCGACTATCGGGAATTCGACCGCGGATCAAATCGCTGTACATGTCCGGCTACACCGACGACGACATCGTGCGTCGCGGGTTCATCGAGCCGTCGAAGAGCTTCCTGCAGAAGCCCTTCACGTCCGACGCGCTTCTCCAGACCGTCAGGAAAGTTCTGGACGAAGGCTGACGTCCGGCGTCTCGCGCGCACGTCCGGCATCGCGCGTTGGTTGAGCGCGCCTCTTGCCCCACTTATATACAAGAATGACCCCTGGGCCCCTCGCCGCGGCTGCGGCTATCTGCGCGCTTCTGCCGTGGCAGGGCGACGCCAGTGCCCAGGATACGGCGACGACACGCCTTGCGCCGGTGATCGTGCAAGTCGGGCGCGGAGCTGGAGCGTCAGTCTTGGAGCTGCCGTTTGCAGTCACGGTGCAAACTCCAGATTCGACACGCCCCGGACAGCGGCATCTGTCGCTCGACGAAACGTTATGGCTGATTCCTGGCCTGTCGGTTTCCAACCGCAACAATCCGTCGCAGGATCCACGACTTTCGATTCGTGGGTTTGGAGCGCGTTCCGCGTTCGGCGTGCGTGGCATTCGAGTTCTGCGTGACGGAATTCCGCTCACGCTCCCCGACGGACAGACTCCAGTGGATTATCTGGACCTCGAATCGGTGGGAAGAGTGGAAGTGATGCGCGGCAGCGCGTCGTCTTTATACGGCAACGCGGGCGGCGGTGTCGTCGATTTACGGACAAGTGAACCCCTGCCCGTTCCGATCGCAGGTTCGGCGCGGGTGTGGAACGGCGCATTCGGCGCGCGCCGTCTCGTCGCGAAGGCAGGCGGCAGCAGTGATGGGTTCGGATATCAGGCAAACGTTGCTCGCACCGAGAACCAGGGTTTTCGCGATTACTCCCGCCAGCGTACCACGAACGGATTCGCGCGGCTCTCGTGGGACCACGGCGGATCGTTTGCGCTCGACTGGCTCGGCGTGAACACTCCAGTCGCGCAGAATCCCGGCGCGCTGACGAGATCGCAGTTCGAGAGCGATCCCCGGCTGGCAGATCCGCTTTCGATTCGTAAGGCCGCGCGGAAGGCGGTCACTCAATCGCAGTTCGGCTTTACAGCGAGACGAGCCGGGGCGCGCGGTGAAATCGACGCAGCCGCTTACGCTGGCACACGCGGCCTCGACAATCCGCTTACGTTCGGGATCGTCGATGTCGGACGGACGATCTCGGGCGGCAACATCCGCGCGACGCTACCCTTTGCGCTCCTTGGTGTCGACCAGCGATTCACTTTCGGCACCGAGCTTCAGCTCCAGAACGATCGCCGGCGGAATTTCGCCAACTGCAACGACGTTCCCCCGCCAACGGTTCCTACCGCTTCGTGTCCTGTGCCAGGTGTCGAGCGAGGAAACGTCACGTTGGACCAACGTGAGATCGTCTCTTCGATCGGATCCTACGTCCGCGACGAGGTTGCATTCGGTGGACGTTATGCGCTCACTGCGTCGGCGAGAGCGGATGCGGTGCGTTTTCGCGTGCGTGACGCGCTGATCACCGCAACGAATCCCGATGACTCGGGGGAGAGGCGGCTCGGCGCAGTAAGTCCGATGTTCGGCGTCCTCGCGAGGTTGTCCGGATCGCACAGCGCTTATGCGAATATCTCGTCAGCGTTCGAGACTCCGACCGCCACAGAGCTCGGCAACCAACCCAGCGGGGCCGCCGGAATCAATCGCGATCTCAAGCCGCAACGCTCGATCACGTATGAGTCGGGCGTGAAAGGAGTGGGCGCAAGCGGCCTGCAATACAACGCGGCGTTGTTTGCCACGAGCGTCCATGACGAGCTGATTCCGTTCGACATTCCCGCGAGCAACGGACGGCGGTATTTCCGGAACGCCGGACGCACCTCGCGCCGCGGGGCGGAACTTGGGCTCGGGATGTCGATTGGACTGGTGGATCTCGGTGGCGCGTACACATACGCGAATTATCGATTTGTCGATTTCACAGTAGACACCGCGCACTACGCGGGAAACCGTATCCCTGGTATTCCACGGCAGTTATTCCAGGGTAGCGCTGCGCTACGCGCCCCGCTTGCAACGCTCGTCGTGGAGACCACGATTGCGGACAGGATGTTCGTCAACGACGCGAATTCGGAGAGCGCGCCAGGATATGCGATCGTGAACGCTCGAGTCCTGTCGGCGGCGCTGTGGGAACGCTCTGGCGCGGAGCTCACCGTTGGCGTGCAGAATCTCTTCAACAAACGCTACGTGTCTTCCGTCAGCGTGAACGCGGCGGGCGGAAAGTTCTACGAGCCGGGGACGACGGCGTCGCTCTACGTCGGTGTGACTTTGCAGGCGGCATCGAAGCCCATCCGCTAGCGGAAACCCGGTCGTTCGGCGGCAGAGGGCATACTTCTTCCATTTTTTTGCGCAGCGTGACGACCACACCTGCAGCCGAGACCGAGGAGGAGGCTCGAGGAGAGCCACAGCCCGAGCCGTCGAAGCCGTTCGGGAAGAAATCTGTTCGTGCGCCCGAGACCGGCACGCGACTGAACGCGCTCGAAATCGAAGAAAATATCCGCGCCCCGGCTGTCGAGGAGCTCGAGCGCCCCGCGAGCTCGTTGTTCTTCTCCTCCCTCGCTGCCGGAATGCTGATCGGCTTCAGCCTCCTCGGTAGCGCGTTCGTGTCGTCTATCGCTCCGGAAGCGTATAAGCACGCGTTCGCGTCAGCCGTCTATCCGATCGGTTTCATCTTCGTGGTGATGGCGCGTAACGAGTTGTTCACCGAGAACACTCTCGAGCCGATCATCCCGCTCCTGCACAAGCGCGACGCAAAGACACTTCGTCAAACACTTCGGCTGTGGGGACTTCTGATCGTTGGGAATCTCCTCGGAGCTCTGGTTTTCGCCTGGATCCTCGGCCGAACTACGATGATCGAGAGCGGGCTGCATCCGAGCCTCCAGGAAGTCGCGAAGCAAGCTACCGAGGGCGGGTTCGGCGACGTGTTTTACAAAGCGCTCTTCGGTGGCTGGCTGATCGCGCTCCTCACGTGGTTGCTCGCCTCGACGAGCGACAGTATCGCGCAGCTCTTTCTCATCTGGGTTACGACGGCGCCCATCTCCGCCTTTCACTTCCGACATTCGATCGCCGGCAGTATTGACGCTTTCTACCGGGCAGTGACGGGGGCTACTCCATGGGGCGCGGCCGTCGGCGACTTCGTCGTGCCAGCGTTGCTCGGAAATGCGATCGGTGGAGTTCTACTCGTCGCGCTGTTCAACTACGCGCAGGTGGCCGAGGAGCACCAGGAAAAGAAGGGGCCATAGACTTCAGGCCAACTACCAAACTCAGAACTACCTGTTGAGAGTGATGGTTACGCGTTGTGTGTTCCGTGTCTCTGCGCAGAGACACGAAACTGGGTGCAGATAACTATTACACACAACAGGTAGTTCTGAGTTTGTAGTTGGCCGTCAGCGCAACGTGTACAGGTACGCTGCGATATCTCTGGCATCCCGCGTCGTCACTCCCATATTCGGCATCGCGGTCTTGGAATCGACTCCGGGCGGATTCTCGATCCACCGGATCATGTTGTCGGGATTGTTGGGCAGTACACCAGCGATGTAGACCCGGTCGGCAATCTGAGCCAGCGGCGGCCCGACCATCGCCGTTGCGTTGGAGATGCCCGGGATCGTGTGGCACGAGCCACAGCCGTACTTCTTGATCGCATCTCGGCCGCGCCCGACGTTCGCGTTGACGAGCATCCGGCGCTCGTCGCCTGAGGCGCGATCGCATCCGACCAGCGCAAGGACAAGCAGCAGCGACGCCGCGGTGCGCGCCGCAGCACGTTCCACGTCACGCCGCCTTGACGCGACGCCGGGGTCGCGTAGCCAACGCGCGGCGATCAAGAGAGTTGCGATGAGATACGGAATGCTCCCCGGGATCCACATGATCAGCCCACCCAGCTGTTGATCGTCGAGCGGTGTGAGCCCCCATGGTGCTGTCGTGGAAGCATAGGATGGATACCAGAGCGTCGGCGCGAAAGCGAGCAACGCTCCGAGCGCTCCCGTCTGCAGCGCGGTCACGAAGAGATAGAAGACAGCACCGGTCCGCTTCAAGTCACCGCTGGTCGAGTGAACGATCGTCCACCAGAAGAGGACGGCCGTGAAGATGAAGCTCGCGTGCTGTAGGGCATGCATCGGCTCGCTCGAGAGCGTCGCCTGGTACGGACCAGGGAGATGCCAAACCCAGAGGGCAACGGCGTGCGCAGTGAACGCCACGCCGGGCCGCGACACCACCGACCAGAGTTGTTGCACCACGCTCAGCTTCGACCATGAGCCGGCGTGACGCCGCGCGCTGGGCGAGAGAGCCCAGAGAAATGCGATGAGTGGTCTGCCAATCACGAGCAACGGAGCACCCATGGCTATCAGCAGCTCGTGCTGCGCCATGTGCGCCGAGAAGAGAACACTGCCCAGAGAGTGGAGCGGCGACACGAGAGCGATCGCCATCGCAATCCAGCCGGCACCGAATGCAGCGGCATGGGTCCGTCGGATCCCGGATCCAACGCCCGCGGATTTCCAGAGCCGCGCACACCCGAGCGCGTACAAACCTCCGGCGGCGAGAAGCGCGAACACGACGAACGGCTCGAAGGTCCACGATTTCCATAAATCGTGTGGCCGCAACGCCGCCCCGGCGTGCGCGAACAGTGCTGTCGGACTCAGCGCGACACCGACTGCGGCGAGCGCGAAGCGGCCCGCCGGGCGATCTAGCTTCCGTGGCATGCGCCGAAGAAGAAAACAGGAATCCATTGCATCAGAATTCCCACGATCGCGATCGCACTCGTCAGCAGGCCAAGGTTGGCGAGAAAGCGCGTACGCGGCAGCATCCCGCCCGAGGTGAGGGGCCAGTCGCCGGCGGCGTTTCGTAACCGCCACGCGGTCATCCCGGCGATCACTGCAAGCGCCAGGAACACGATCGAAAGCAAATGCAAGATGATCGAGCTGTTGCTGACGCATGCGCGATCGACGGCAGTGTAACCGAGTCCCACGTTTACGAGACCCGCAGCGGGCCCGCCTAGCACCGCGAACCAGAGCGCCCACGATGTTCGCGGCCGCGCGAGATCGTCTCGACGATCTTCACCTCGTGCCCGCGCCGTCATATGAACCTCGGCGCCACGAACACGATCGCGAAGAGGGCGACCCACGAAACGACAACGAAGTACCAATACACGGCCATAACGGTGGTATCGGTGTAGTGTTTCTTTTCCACTGGTCCGAGAAACATCACGAGGCCGACAACAAAACCCTCGAGTGTGCCGGCAATGAGATGGGCGAGGTGGACGCCGAGTAGCGTCCAGGTGATCGAGCCGTATGCATTCGAGTCCCATCGCGTGTGAAGTGCGCCGAATTCGAAGAAGCGCAATACAATCGCCGCGATTCCAAAAGCCACCCCGATCATCAGCCAGACCCCGACCCGTACGGGGCGCTCGTGCTCGAACGCGAGGCGTGCGGCGTACCAGTAGGGAACGACGCTGACGATGAGCAGGAGCAGGTTGACCGACGAAACGCCCAGTCCCGGTAGCAGCGTTCGCGGCGGGGGCCAGGTGTCGAAGTTGCGCCGGATATAGAAATAGCTCGCCGCGAGCAGAGCGAATACCGCACCTTCGATCAAGACCATCAGCAGGTTTCCCCACCAGATCGGTGCGTGATGCCTGAAGGCGTGGTCATCGAGCAAGGCCACGTCCACGACCGGTCGTCTATTCATCGAGTCTCCTCCGCGCCCTGCTGCGCTCGTGCCGTGGAGTATCGTGATCCGGAGAGATCGTCGGCCAGAACCAGCAGAAGAGGACGAGGAACGTGAGTATCGCGCCGACCGTGAGTCCCCACGGCGTGAAGATCACCGCGACGATGCTCCCGCCACCCAAAAGTGCCAGCACGAGTGGAAGAATCGTCGGCGATTTGAACTCGTAACGGTGCTCGGGCTCAGCGTCCATCAGGCTGGTCACGAGACCTTCGTGCCGATCCGTGCGGAGTCCCGTGACCACCGCGAGCTCGCTACGCGGCGTATCCCACAGAGCGTCACGTCCCGCCACAACCGGAATGAAGAGATGTCCATAAGATGGAGGAGGCGACGATGTCGCCCATTCGAGCGTTGGCGCATCCCAGGGATTTTCGCCGGCCGGCACGCCACCGGATAAGCTGGCAAATACGTTTGCAACGAACACGACCATGCTCGCGACGATGATCACCGCGCCTATACTCGCCATTGAGTTGAGACCGCCCCAGCCCATTTCCGGCAAATAGGTGTAGATGCGTCGCGGCATTCCCATCAAGCCAAGAATGTGCATCGGAAAGAACGTGACGTTCATCCCAATGAAGAACAGCCAGAAGTTCCACTTCCCCGCTCGTTCACCGAGCATTCGGCCGGTGACTTTTGGGAACCAGTAGTAGAAGGCGGCGAACAGTGGGAAGACCGCGCCACCGAGCAGTACGTAGTGGAAGTGTGCGACGACAAAATAGGTGTCGTGCGCTTGCAGGTCGTATGGCACGGACGCGAGCATCACGCCGGTCAGGCCGCCGATGATGAACAGAAAGAAAAAGCCGATGATGAACGTGAACGACGTCGTGAATCGCGGTCGACCCGCCCAGATCGTCGCGATCCAGCAGAAGATCTGGATGCCCGTCGGGATCGCGATCGCCATGCTCGCCGCCGAGAAGAAGCTTTGGCCGAGCTCGGGCAACGGCGTGGCGAACATGTGATGCACCCAAAGGCCGAATCCGAGGAAGGCCGTGCTTATCAGTGACAGCACCATTGCCGGGTAGCCGAAAATCGGACGCCGCGTGAACGTTTCAACGATCGAGGAAATCATCCCGAGGCCGGGGATGAAAATGATGTAAACCTCCGGGTGCCCGAAGAACCAGAAGAGATGCTGCCAAAGGAGCGCGTCCCCGCCCTCGGCCTGATTGAAGAAATGCGTGTCGACGAGCCGATCCATCGCGAGCATCGTGCTGCTTGCTACGATCGCCGGAAGTGAGAAGATGATCATGAACGACATGACCAGCATCGCCCACACGAACAGCGGCATGCGATTGAGCGACATACCGGGCGCGCGGAGTTTGAAGACGGTGGTGATGATCTCGACGGCGCCGATCAGCGCGGCGATCTCAGTAAAAGTGATCATCTGCGCCCAGATGTCGATTCGCTTTCCGGGCGAATAAGCGGGGCCAGAGAGCGGCGTGTACGAGAACCAGCCGGCATCCGGTCCGGTGTTCAGAAAGAAAGCGCCGTACAGTAGGAGTCCGCCAAACAAGTACATCCAGTAGCCGAGCGCATTCAGACGCGGGAAAGCGACGTTGCGCGTCCCGATCATCAGGGGCACGAAGTACAATCCCACGGCCTCCATCACCGGCACCGCGAACAGGAACATCATCGTGCTGCCGTGCATCGTGAAGATCTGGTTGTACAGATCAGGACCGATGTAGTGATTCGCGGGGCGAGACAACTGGAGCCGCATCAGCCCCGCCTCGAGACCGCCGAGACCGAAGAAAATGAAAGCCGTGACGATATAGCGCTTGGCGATCGACTTATGGTTCGTCGATCTGACCCATGCCCAAAGACCACTGCCCTCGTACCAGCTCGCGGAGAGCTTGGCGCGGATCTCATCCTCTTCGCGCACGGTCAAGGTTCCCGGTCTGTCGTCCGGATCGACCACCGCCGGAAGCGCGTAGGCGTGCGCCATTACTTGAGACTCTGGAGATATGCGAGCAGCGCTCGCAGCGATTGGGGATCGAGCTGATTGGGCGGCATTTTCACGCCGGGTTTGATGCTCTGCGGATCCAGAATCCACCCCGCGAGATTGCCGGTGTTATTTGCCAGCGTACCGGCGGCAATCGTGCGCCTGCTCGCAAGGTGCGTCAGATCGGGGCCGAATCTACTACCCGCGGACGTGCCGCTGATTGCGTGGCACATCGCGCACGGTCCACTCAGAAAGACGCGCTCGCCCGTTTGCGTGAGCGAATCAGCCGGTTTGCGCGCTTCGCCCTTCTGTGAGTCGAGCCAGTGCTCGAACTCGAGCTTGGGCTCGGCGACGATGTAGAACGCCATCTTGGCGTGCTGGTGCCCGCAGAACTCGGCACACTGGCCTCTATAAACTCCGGCGGTGTCGGCGCGAAACCACGTTCGCGTTTCGTGCCCGGGGATGAGATCCTTTTTTCCATCCAGGTTTGGCGCCCAGAAGCTGTGGATCACATCCGACGACGTCATCTTGATCAGCACCGGTCGGCCCACGGGCACGTGGATCTCGTTGGCGGTCTGGACCTCGTTCTGCGGGTTGCGTGGATCGGGATATTTCACGTCCCACCACCACTGGTGGCCGACGACGTCGATGCGCAGCGGTCTCTCGCCGCCCACTCTCGACAATGAGCTGCCGGTCGCGACGTCGACGAAGAGGAAACCGACGAGAATGAGGACGGTGATTGCAGCCGCGATGGCGACCCAGCGTGTCATTCCGCGCTCTCGTTCCACTTCCTCGGCGTCATCCGCCGCAAATTCGACCGGACGCGTCGAAGCGCGCCACAGCGCAAAAAGCAATGCGCCGATAACAGCTATATAGACCACTGTCGCCGTGGTGACGGCGACCCAATTGACACGGGCGATTGCGGCGGCTTTCGGCCCTTTGGCGTCGAGCGCGGACTGAAATCCTGAGCACGCTGCCACGAGGGCGGAAAGCACGGTCGCCGCAGCTGTGGCTGCAACCACTGTTTTCGCGCGCAACGGCGTCGGTCTCATTGCTTTAGCGATGCCGGCGGGACGAAGGTCGGCGAGGGGCGGCCCTTGTCACGGGCCTGCTCGGATTCCTTGTACATCATGTGGTCGTCGCGAGTCGTTCGAATCGCCTTGCCCTGCAAGCCACCAAGCGCGCGCACGTATGCCGCGAGCTGCCACACCTGATAGTTGGCCAGCCTGCCGCGGAACGGCGGCATGCCGTTCGGTCGCCCTTCGACGATCGTCGAGAAAATGTTTTGCGGGTCGCTACCATAGATCCATTCATCGTCAGTCAGCGGCGGGCCGATACCACCGCCGCCGTGTGAGTGGCAGCCGGAGCAGTTCATCTGATCGAAGAGGCGCTTCCCTTCCGCCACAGCGTAAGCGTTGTCCTCGTATGGATTGCGCGCGCTGATCTGGATCACCGATGGACCAGGTTGCAGCTCGCTCATAGCGATCGCGTCCGACGCAGTTGCCGCGGGGGGCGATTCGCGGAAGCGGCGCTCCTCTCGCTTACACGATACAATCGCGGCGAGAGTAAGGAGTGCTGCGGCTGCGAGCTTCACCGCCTGTTGCGCCGATTCCTTTGAACGTGGAGTCATGTTGTCGACCTCGTGGTCCCGGTCGAAACGCGCGGGACGGAGTACTGATCGAGAATCGCGTCGATTTCCTTCTGCCGGCGGACGATTATGGAGTTGAGTCGCTCCCTGAACGCGTCATCGCCGCGCCTGACGCCCATCGAGATGTCGAACACGAACGGCAGGAACGGCAGATCTATCTGCGGCGCTACCGGCCTTACGTCGAGCGGCACTGACTCTCGGCTCGCGAAATAGCCGGCAAGCGGACCCCATGCAACCGCGACATCGACGTCGCCGTTTGCAACCGCGTCGATCACGCGCGCGGGTGGATTCGGCTCGCGATAGTCTCCGTAGACTGTGTAGCCGCGCACGTTGTTGATTATTCGCCTGTTCGACAGCGCGTGCGCCGGCGGCGTATTCGTGAAGTCGTCGCCAATCATCTGCACGCCGATTTTGACGCGCCGAAGCATCGGGTCGTCGAATGATGCGATGCGAAGGTGTCGATCGCGACGAGTCACGAACACGTACGTCGATCGATAGTACGGAACCGTCGCCCTCGCCCGCTCGAAGCCCGTTGGCACGCCCATCAGAACGTCGCAATGTTTCTCGTTCAGCGTGTTGCGGACAAACCCGCGCCGCTGCGCCCACCAGGTGTACTTCACCTGTGCACCCAGATCTCGCGCAACGAGCTCGGCAATCTTGTTCTCGAACCCTTCACGTTTTTCGTTCGAGAACGGAAGGTTGTTTGGATCGGCGCAGACCCTGAGCTCGCTCACCTTCGGTGCTGCACCCGCGCGAGTGCAAGCGACGCCGGCAACAGCGGCGAGGACCAGCACCACGCCGGCGCAAACGCGTATGGTCGACACGTTAGGGCAGCGCAAAGACATAGAGCGTACCACCCTTATTCGTCACGGCGGGTAAATCGTTCATCGCGTTGACGAAGCCAAGTGCAGCGGAAGAATCGCGTACGTCGATTCCACCGGCGACGACAGCTCCCGACCAACCGCCGACGCCACTCAGAATTGCGATGTACTGCTTGCCATCGGGGCCGCGATAACTGATTGGCTGCCCGATAATCCCCGATCCCGTTTTGAATTTCCAGAGCTCTTGTCCCGTTTGTGCGTCGACTGCCTTGAACCATCCCTCCATGGTTCCGTAAAACGCGACGTTGCCGGCGGTGACCAGCGCCCCGCTCCACACCGGAAAGTTTTCCTTGATGCTCCACACCAACTTTCTTGCAACGGGATCCCATGCGTCGAACAACCCGCGATTACCGCCCGGGCCCGGCGACATCTTCACGTTCATCCCGACAAACGGAGTTCCGGCGATGTAGTTCGCTTCGACCGACTCGACATCCATGCACAGGTTCTGATGCGGGATGTAGATGAGACCGGTGACCGGCGAGAACGCCGAGGGCTGCCAGTCTTTTGTCCCTGGCGCCGCCGGACAGATGTTGCGCACGACTTTGCCGATCGACGGCTCTTTCTCGTCGACGTACTTCAGGCGACCCGTTTTCAGGTCGACGCCCTGTGAAGTGTTGACGTATCCGTACGGGTCTGCGGAAAGCACTTCACCGGTCGCGCGATCGATGACATACAGGTAGCCATTGCGCTCAGGACGGACGAGAACTTTTCTCGTCTGGCCATTGATGGGCAGGTCGAGCAGGATGTTCTCGTTGATACCGTCGTAATCATGCAAATCGTGTGGCGACAACTGGTACGCCCATACCGCTTCGCCATTATCCGGATCGCGCGCGAAAATGGTCGTGGTCCACTTGTTGTCCCCGGGACGCTGGTCGGGATTCCACGGGCCCGGGTTCGCTGTGCCGTAGTAAATGAGATTGAGCTGGGGGTCGTAGGAAATCCAACCCCACGCACCCCCGCCGCCGATTTTCCAGGTGTCGCCGGGCCATGTTTTGACTCCGAGGTCCGGCTTCTTGTCTTCCGCGTAAAACGGCTTGAAGCGCGGCCCGATTTTCACATCCGAATCGGGGCCGGTGTGGTAAGCGCGCCACGCGATTTTTCCGCTGCCGAGATCGAGCGCTGTCAGCCACCCGCGAATACCGAACTCGCCCCCACTGTTGCCGACCAGAACTTTGTTCTTCACGACGAGCGGCGCCATCGTCAGACTCTCGCCGAGATTGATCTCCGCGACTTTGGTTTTCCAGACTTCCTTGCCGCTGGCCGCATCGACCGCGACCGTGTTACCGTCGAGAGTGTTGTAAACGATCTTGCCGTCGGCGAAGGACGCGCCGCGGTTCACGACATCGCAGCACGCAACCCCTTGTGCGGCTGCCATTGGACCCGGCTTGTAAACCCACTTCATTGGAGCGCCGGGTCGAGTGAGGTCCAACGCGTACAAAATGTTGGGGAACGGCGTCACGATGTACATCGTGTTGTTCACGACGAGCGGCGCCGCTTCCTGCCCGCGCAAAATTCCGGTCTCGAACGTCCACGCGAGCCGCAAATTCCTGGCGTTCGCGGTATTTATCTCGTTGAGACCACTGAAGCGCGTGCTCGCGTAGTTCTTTGCCGGACGAATCCATTGCCCATCCTCAGACTCGGCGGCGATTGCCCCGCCGTTGCTGCGTCCCGTCGTCGGTGTTTGGCTCGGCGTACCAGGAGTCTGCGCGACTTCGTCTGCGGGTCTGGTTTTAGAGCACCCGGCGAGTAGGGCGATGATTACGACAACAGAATTGAAAGCGCGGGCACTGAAGAAATGACCTCTGAACGCGCGGTATCGCGGCATGCGGCTCCTCGTGATAGCCGGTCGTGCACTACTATTGCAATTGGCTTGCAGCTTCGAGGTTCAAAACCTTCGTGCGAGGAGGTCAATGCAGAAACTATTCCGGCGATGATCAAGCCTGTCAGCCACCATACGCTTGTGCGGGCGACGATCCTTGCCGCTACACTGCAGATCGGCGTCTCTCTACCTTCACAAGCCCAGCAACCCGCGACGCATAACTCATTGCGCATTGGTCTCTTGACCAACCGAAGCGCGAACCGCGCGACCGAGTCGGCGATACGTGGAGTGCGTCTTGGCGCCGCCGAAGCGCGCCAGACCTCGCAACTCTTTGGCAGTGATGTCGAGCTCTTCGAAGCCGTCGGCGGCACTGACGCAACCGCGGCAGTGCAACGCTTGTTATCAGAACGGGGAATTCAGGTGCTGATTGGGGTTTCGGCCCAGGATTTGGATGCTCTCTCCAGGTTTGCCGAAGCCAATCACGTGCTACTGCTCAACGTGGCCTCACGCTCGCCAGCTCTCCGCGCAGCGTGCCGGCGCTACACGTTTCACATCGAGGCGAGTGACGCGATGTATGCGAATGCGGCGCGAACGCTGACTCGCTCCAGTGTCTTCGCGGCGCTGAGCGCGACACCTGTTCGCCCGGACTCCGTGGTTCTATGGGCTGCCGGTTTGCAGCGCTACGGTGCGAGCCAGATCAACGATCGCTATCGGTCGCGCTACAATGTGCCTATGGACGGAGCTGCGTGGGCCGGTTGGATTGCGGTCAAGATCGCTGCCGAAGCGAGCCTGCGGGCCAGATCGACCGAGCCGGCGAAGTTGCTCGCATATCTGGAGTCATCGACTACGCAGTTCGACGGTCACAAAGGATGGCCCCTTACCTTTCGCCTCGCCGATCATCAACTGAGACAGCCGCTTTACGCCGCGCTCCCTGTAAGGACGGCTGCCAGAGAGCGCCGCGAAACGCTTCAGGATGTGCCGGAGCTACGCGACGTCGCAGCGGCGGGCACCTCTGGCGAATCTCAAAGTCCGAACCAGACACTCGATCGCTTGATGGCTGGCAGGAGTGCGAGTCACTGCTCCTGGGCCAGACGATGAAGCTCTGCATGGCGCGCCCACAGACGGCGGTCCCAACACTTATCGCCCTGCTCGGGTTAAGTCTGACTGGCCGCAACGCCGCGGCGCAACGTGGCGCGTCCATCGCCGTAAGTAACGAGGCAGGACGCTCAGTCACGCTTATCGACGCAAGATCACTCAAGGTTCAGAAGACCATCCCGGTACCGCAACGACCGCGCGGAATCGAATTCAGTCCGGATGGCAAGCGGATTTTCGTAGCGCTCAGCGATCTGCAAAGGACGGTGCAAACGAGTGGCGACGGAATCGTCTCGATCGATGTCGCGTCCGGTCGGATCAATGCGGTTTATCCCGCGGGCACCGACCCCGAGCGCTTTGCAATTACACCCGATGGAAAGCGGCTTTACTCGGCGAACGAAGACGGCAGCTCGGCATCGGCGACCGACATCGCGACGCGCAAAGTAATCGCGACGCTCGTCGTCGGGATCGAGCCCGAAGGCGTAGCCATCTCCCGCGACGGACGCTGGGTGTGCGTTACCGCCGAGACCAGCAATAGTGTCTCGGTGATCGACACGAGAGCGAACAAAGTGATCGCGAACTTTCTCGTCGACATTCGCCCGCGGTCAGCTGCTTTTGCGCCGAACGGAAGGCGCGTCTACGCGACGGCGGAAATCGGTGGAACCCTCAGCGTGATCGACGCGAAGACCTGGACGGTCACGAGCACTATCCCGCTGGAAAACCGTCAGGGCAAACCGGTAGGACTCGTGGTCTCTCCCGATGGCAAATGGATCTACGTCGCAAACGGTAACGCCAACGTCGTCTCGGTAGTCGACGCAACTCGCAACGCAGTCGTCGGCAGAATTCCGGTCGGCAAACGCCCATGGGGAATCGCGATTTCCCCCGATGGGCGCACGCTTTACACGGCGGACGGTCTTTCTGACACCATGACCGTTATCGATGCCCAAACGCGCAAGGTAGTTGCCACCGTCCAGGTTGGCCGCCAACCCTGGGGAGTCGCCGTCTCACCGTAATTTTGGCAGGCGCCTCCCGCCTTCCGCCTCCCGCTATTGCTTCCGAAGCTCGATGCTGCCGTTGACGCTGCTGGCTCGGATGTCCCTTCCGCCATTCCCAATTGTGCCAGCCGCGTGACGCGGTCCCCACCGACCGGATAAAGTCATCGGGAAATCACTGTCGATGCCGCCGTGAACCGTGTCGAACCGGAACGTCGCGTCGAAGCGCGCTGGAACGTAGATCGCCACCGAGCCGTTCACCGTCTTGAAGTCCATGTCGTCGTTGCCTTGCAGCGTCGTCATACGGGCGTCGACATTTCCGTTCACCGTGTGGGCACTGACCGGTCCCACCGCGGTGTTGACATCGACACCACCGTTTACGGTCGTCGCACGCACGGGGCCGTTGGTGTTGCGCACAACGACGCCGCCGTTCACCGTATTTGCCCG
>JBJMOA010000008.1:0-4928 GCA_045803975.1 Gemmatimonadaceae bacterium | reverse complement strand
CGCATCGGCGGGCGCGACGATTATCGCACTGAGACAGTCTCGATCAGAACGGGTAGTACGATCCGCCTTACAATCGAAGGGAAACTGGAGCACTCGAGCATCGGAGTCTGGTAGCTCCTTTACTGGCCCGTGCCTGGCCCGCCGGTTTTTGTTCTGATAGCACCTTCACCGGCACCGATCAATGCCCGCTACTGCAGAGCTATTGGCGGTTGAGTCAGCCCAGGCCGTGAGTCGCGTTCGCAAGCGCGGGGAGCATGTCGCGCTCCCGGATGCCTGAGGCGAATGGACCGAGCAGGTGGCCGACGCTGTTTGCATAGTAGCTCACCAGCGGCCGACCGCCGGGCAGAACTGCGTAGCCTCCTCCCACTCGCACAAGCATGCGCCGCATGCTAAGCATCTTCCACGCGCGGTCGAAGATTTCCTCGACACTGCCTTCGCGGTGAATCACGCGCGCGTTGAGCTCGCGCAAGACGTCCCGCATCTCGCCCATGCGGCCGATCAGCTCATCGTGCGAGATGAAATCTCCGTCGAAGCTTTGGATCGCCGCACACGCGAGCGTGACCGGCGTCACAGGAACGATTGCCGCGATTTTCTCGAGCACCGAGTCGGAGAGTTGTTGCACGCGTGCCAGACGCTCGCTCCGCTCGACCGCGAACAGTCCACCAGTTGCACGATCTTGTTGGTCGAGCCACGGTGCGACCGGAAAAGGATCCCCGATAACTACCGCCGCGCGTCCGTATCGCTTCCATCGACGCGCGACGAGGCGCGCCATGTTCCACCACACGTAGCGCAACACCTCGCCCAGCTGGGCGTGCCGCGGCGGGCGTCGTCTTCCTTCGCGTGCGTCAAGCTCGCGCAGCAGCGATCGGTCCTCGAGAACCCGATCGTAGTTGATCGCGACTGGCACGATGTAAAGCCGGTCCCGGATTGCGCTGTCTCGAGCGACGCCGAGAACGTAATCGAGAAGTCCGATCTTCGCCTTTCCGAGTTTGCCATCGCGACTGAGACCGCCCTCGAGGAAGATCCCCTGCGTCACGCCGTTGCGCGTGATCAGTTGCACGTAGCGCTCGAGGACGGTGTGATAGAGCCTCTCGCGGTACTTGCGGCGGATGAAATAGGCGCCAAATGATTTGAAGATGTACTCGAGTGGAAAGGTCCGCGCCCATTCTCCGACCGCGTAGGAGATCGCCACTCTACCTGAGAGCACATAGCCGACGAGCACATAGTCGGCGTTCGACCGGTGGTTCATGAGGTAGATGACGATCGCATCCCGCGGCAGCGCATCTTTGGCTGCCGTTGTCGCGAACTCGGCGGAGACTTTGTAAAAGAAGTTGAGCAGGACCCTGCTTACTACGAGCCCGATCCTGTAGTAGGTAAGGATGTTGAAGTACGGGACAATCTCGTCGATGTAGGCGTCGACCCGCTTCCATGCTGCCGTCTCGCTGATCGATTGCTCGACGGCATGCTCCCTCACCGCGCCGGCGATGACTTCGTCGGCGAGAAGCGTTTGTCGGATGAACGGTTTTTTGGTGAGCTTGAACCGATCGACGCGGGAGTGGGAGCGATGGAGCGCGCGCAGCGCGGATTTGCTTACACGCCGACTAAACAATCGCAGATGTCGGCGCCGACCGCGTTACGACAAATGGGATGGACTCAGAGACCGCGGCGACTGCGAGCGACTATCGCCCCGGAGACAACACTGGTGCCGATTCCGGGCAGCTTCGCAGTTGCCGTTGCCGCGTCCATGAAACGGAGGGACTCGATACTGTTCGGAGTGAGCTGGCGAAGAGCTTCTACTCCGCCCATGCGCGAGTTATCGACATATACCACGAGTCCAGCGCCAATCGCCGAGTTCGATGTCGAGACTCCAATCCGTCTCGTAGTTGCGCCCGCACTTTTGCGGGTGAACCATGTCGGCCTCAGGACCTGCACGATGTCGTAGGCGTCGCGAAACGGCTGAGAGTCGATCTCCGACGTACTGATGACATCAGGGTCAGCTTTGGGAGCCGCGGTTGTCTTGGTATTGGCGTTCGTTGCCGAAGAACACGCGATGGTCCCGCATGCGAATGCAAGCGACGCCACTGTCCGCAACAAATCTCTCATTTGACAGCTCTCCGTTATCGGGGAAGTATCGCTTTTGTCCAGATCACGATCGTGCCACAGCCATCTTCGGAGGTCATGCCCAGGAAGTGAGCGGGCAGCCCCCGGTTACGCGGATAAACCTCGATCGCATAAATGTCGGTACCTGAAACGGCGTCGTCTGGCGTTGTCGTACGGACACGCGAGCCGGGCTGTCCTATTCTCACCTTGTCGACAACTAACGCGTACTCGCATTGTTGGTTCGACGTTGTGATTCGGGTGCGCGATCCCCTCCTCTGCACCACGACGTTTGGAATGCTTGCCAACGCATCGCTGGCGCGCATGGGCCGCATTGCGGCCATCATTTCCGGGGTCACGAAGAGTCCGTGACCAGCAGCCAGACGGTCATAAAATCCCTCCCGGTGCAGGGGCGTCCGAACATTGTCTTTCACCTCGACTGTGGTGAGAAGGCGGACGTTCTGTCGCATCCTTATCTGTACTTCGACGAGCGCGGCCACGGGTACCGCGATGTCGAAATACACCGGGTCGTAGCCGATCCGTCGCACCCCAAAGCGGGTCGTAGCTACCCGCAAGCGATCCAGACGGAAGTGTCCATCATCGTCCGCCACGGTTCCCAGATCGGCGTTGTCGAATACGAAGATCTGCGCGAACGGAACCGGTACGCCGAGCGTATCGGTGACTATTCCCGCGAGAGAAAAACTGGGCGCGCTCGCCTGCTGTGCGCGCCCAGCCTGCGGCGCGACGCAGCAGAGGGCAGCAGCGAAAAGTGTGAAACGCTTCGAGAGGACGGCCATCGTTCCTCACCAGCCAGGGACCGCTTTCAGCAAGTTACAATGCGCGAGGATGCGCGCCAGTCTTAACACGAAACCGGCCCGCGTTTCACGTTCGCGGACCGGTTTCATAAATCTGCTACCCCATCACATTTTCGCCGTCTACGGGCTAATGCGTGGCGGGTGCTTGTCGAGCATTACGGTGACGCCGCCCGTAGTTGTCGCCGCTACCACGACGGTGCCGCCGGCAGGAGTGCGCAAGGTATAGGAGACCTGGGGTCCGAATATCACCGCGGTGAGGTCCGACAGCGGCTGCTGCGTTCCCGCGATGGGGTCAATCGGCTGACTTACCACTCCGGAAACCGTCGTTGATGGCACTCCAACCTGTCCCGGCGGAGCGAGCGCATCTGCAACCGGAGTAGTGCTCGTCGTTGGGGTCACCGCAATTCTATAAGTCGTGGCGGGCGGCGTTGTCGAAGGTGCCACCGGGCCGGGCAGCGCCGTCAGTCCCGCCCAGCCGGCGATAGCACCCGGCGCAAGATTGGAAAAAGTGGCGGTGCCGCTGGCCGCGCCGCCGACTGCGGTCGCTGGAATCGCATAGATATTTACAGCGCCTAGAGCTGGAGCAGCATTGATCGCGCGTAAGCCAATCTGCCCCGCTGATGGATCCGGTGGCACATCTTCTATTAGGACCAACTGCTGCTTCGGCGTGGCGCCCGTCTTGGCGAAGCCGTAGTGCAAGATGGTGTACTTCTTTCCTTGCTCGAATGTCAGCGTCGTGTCAACGAACACCTGCGACACGACCGAGACGTCGGTGCCAGCCGCGGTGGTGTTGGTGAAAAAGACTTTGATGTGGTGTGGGCCTGGCGGAAGGTTGCGCCAGTTTCCACTCGAGGCGCGGAATGCGAGGTTTGGCTCGGACGCATTCGACGGGTAATCGACGATTCGATAATCCATCGCCACAGTATCCGGAACGGCGTTGACCCAGCGGATCGAGCTGAATGGCGCCGGCTCGACCACTTTTGTTATGTCGTCACTCCCGCAGGCCGCAAGCCCGGCGACGGAGAACGCAGCCATCAACGTACGCGTGAAACGCATCAGATCACTCCTCATTTGAAAACTTTGGATTAGCTAACTGGCGGCGGCTCACCAGGTTTGTCCTGGCCAGAGTTTCCGCTAAAGATTCCCGAGAGTCCGACTGCGAAGGCAGCGGCGGCAAGCACGGCACCGAATATCACCGCCGTCACCGTTCGCTGTTTGGAATACGTGCGCTGAGAAACCGATGACACATACTGCGGCCGCAGAGTTATCTCCTGGCCGCTCCACTTGTTGGTAAGGCCGTTCAGAAAGTGAACTTCGCTCACCATCAATCGGATGGCTGTGTCTTCTTGCTGAACGACCTGACCGCTGATGCGGTCTATTCCCGACCCGACGGGTTCCGACAAGGCCACGCGTCCCACATCGTTGAGCCTTGCCGAGACCACCGCCGAAGGAGGTACTTCGGCGAGTGATCGCGACGGATAGGTGTAGCACGCTGTCAAAAAGCCCAGAGCGGCAATCCCACTCGCGGCAACGCAGCGGGATGTCCACAGCAACAGCGCGCGACCGGCAACTCTCACCACTATTCCGGTCCTCAGAAGCCGTAGGTCCCGCGGGCTGCGGCATCAGCACCGCCAACGCCACCGAGGTTGTACGCTGGTTTTGCCCGCGCGTCCATCTCCTGGAACGGAACCGGGAAATGCAGTGGCGTGCCTTCGGGTAGATCACCCCAACCGCGGGCGTCAATGAACCATGCGCCCATATGCGTGAGAATCGTCTCCATCCTCTTCTCCCACTTCATGGCCTCCATGATGTTGCCACAGGCTGCCGTCGTGAAATTGGGCGGCTGCGGTACACGAGGGACGCACGAGCCGCTGGTGCCGATGGGGTCCGACAATGAGGTGATACCGGCCAGGGCCGGAAGCTTCCCGTTCGCTACGCGAGTGATGTTGATCTTTGCCATCGCGTTGGCAAAATCGCCCTTCCGGATGTAGCCCTCTGCCATGAGCAGATCCATCT
>JBJMOA010000007.1:0-21908 GCA_045803975.1 Gemmatimonadaceae bacterium | reverse complement strand
AAAGTAGCGGAGTCTCATTCGACCTCCATGAGATTTTGGATTGCCGGACGCTGGACGGGAGCGCCGGCGGAGCTTTAAAGTAGGAACAAGTGTAGCGCGTGGAAAGGGCGGCCTTCGAGGAAACTAAAACAACAAAACGGGGTGTCGGGTGCCGGGGACTGGGTACTGGGCACCAGGTAAAAGCCTGCTTAGCCCCGCACCCAGTACCTAGCACCCGGCACCCGACACCCCGTTTTGTTGTTTTGGTCTCCTCGAAGGGCGCTCTTTCGCCCCGCGACACATGTTCCTATTTTGGAACTCCCGCCGGCCGCTCCCGTCCAGCGTCCGGCAATCCAAAATCTCATGGAGGTCGAATGAGACTCCGCTACTTTGCGGTCTCTCTATTGTGCCTTGTCGCCGCCAATGCCGGTGCGCAGGCAGGGAAGAAGGCGCAGGCGGGCAAGAGTCCCGAACTGCGCGTCGATTACACCCGGGAGACACTTCCGAACGGGCTTAACGTCATCTACCACGTCGATCATTCGACGCCCGTCGCCGCTGTACTTCTATGGTATAACGTCGGCTCGAAGATGGAGCAGCCAGGTCGCACCGGCTTCGCGCATTTGTTCGAGCACATGATGTTCAAGGGATCGAAGAACGTCGCGGACGGACAGCATTTCGCGCTGCTCGAGGCAGCGGGAGGCCGGGCGGGGGCGGACATCAACGGCACTACAAGCTGGGACCGCACCAACTACTTCGAGCAGGTTCCTTCCAACCAGTTGGAGCTGGCGCTCTGGCTCGAGTCGGATCGGATGGGAACGCTGACCGAAACGCTGACGAAGGAAAAGCTGGACAATCAGCGCGAGGTCGTGAAGAACGAGCGCCGCCAGTCGGTGGACAACCAGCCATACGGTACGTGGCTCGAGAAGACCGGTGAAGCGCTCTTCCCCGAATCCCACCCTTACCATCACTCCGTCATCGGCTCGATGGCTGATTTGTCGGCCGCGTCGGTGGAAGACGTTCGCACTTTCTTCAAGACGTACTACGCGCCGAATAACGCCGTGCTGGTTGTCGCGGGCGATATCGACGTTCCGCAGGCGAAGGCGATGGTGCACAAGTACTTCGAGCCGATTCCTCGCGGGCCCACGCCGCCGAGATTGGCGACAATGACCGTTCCTACGGTCGTCGGGCGCGAGCAGCGAAGTGTGATTCAGGATCCGCTCGCTCCCGCACCGCGCGTCTACGTCGCGTATCGGGTTCCACCGCTCAAAGATCCGCGCGGCCGCGCTGTGTCGCTGCTCGCGACGGTGATCGGCGGCGGAAATTCTTCGCGCCTCGACGAGTCGCTCGTGCGCAAGCAGCAGATCGCAACCAACGTGACCGGATTCAACATTGGTTTGGCGGACGGCGCCGACGAGATCGTGTTTGTTGCGACAGGCAAGCCGGGCAGCAATCCCGATTCGCTCGAAAGAGCGTTGCTCGCCGAGCTGGCGGGAACTTCCAGCTTCACCCAGTCGGAGCTGGATCGCGCGAAGGCGGCGGACCGTTTCTCCTTCGTCGATGGTCTGCAAACGACGGGCGGCTTCGGTGGCCGGGCTGACCTCCTCGCGGAAGGTTGGACGTTCTTTCGCGACCCGAATTACGTCAACACCGTGCTCGGGCGAATCGATCGCGTCACGCTCGCCGATCTGAACGCGCTGGCGCGTGAACGGCTAGTTCCAACCAATCGCGTCATTCTCGTTTACGTGCCCGCGAAAAAGGCGGCCAGCAGTCAGACCACTTCGACGAGGGTTCCGTAATGCACCGCTCTCTTATTACCACGAAAATCCTCGCGCTCGCAGCCGCGGCAGTTCTCGTAGCCTCGGCCGGTGCGTCAGGTCAAACCGTCAATCCGCCCCCGGCGGGTGCGCTCCGACCCTACGTCTTTCCCGCTGTCGAACAGTTCCAGCTGCCGAACGGACTCAAAGTCGTTCTGGTTGAAAAGCACACGCTTCCTGTCGTTGAGGGTCGTCTCATCCTCGACGCGGGGGCGATGCGAGAGCCGGCCGCGAAGAACGGCCTCGCATCTCTTACCGGTTCGCTGCTTTCCGAGGGCACCGGCAACATGACGGGCGCCGAGATCGCGCGGGCGATGGACGCGCTTGGCGCGCAATACAGTACGGGCGGCGGGTTCAGCACATCGTTCGCCGACGTCGTCGCTCTCAAGAATGTATTTCCGCAGGCGATGGCACTCGCCGCAAGAACGGTTGTCGCGCCCAGTTTCCCTGCCGACGAGGTGGCCCGTCTCAAGAACCAGGCGCTGGCTGCGTATCAGCAGACGCACGCGCGGACGGGCGGGCTGGCGGCCGATGCGTTTATTCGCGCCGCCTTCGACAGCACCGCACCGTTCTCCCGCCCCGCCAGTGGGATTCCCGCGACGATCAGCGCGCTCACGCGTGATGATGTCGTGAACTGGCATCGGACGATGTATGCGCCAGGCGCTGCAACGCTGCTGCTGGTTGGCGACCTGACGCCGACTGAAGCCAGATCCGTAGCGCAGCAAGCATACGGTAATTGGACGGGGACGCGGATGGCGCAGTCGACGGTTGAGAATCCAATCCGTCAGAGCACCGGAACACGAGTGATACTGGTGGATCGTCCCGGTTCGGTGCAGTCGTCCATCGTTGTCGGCCAGCCAGGTTTTCGGGCGACCGATGCGGATTACATAACCATGGTTGCGCTGAACCACGTACTTGGCGGCGGATTCAGCTCGCGCGTCAACATGAACCTGCGCGAGAAGCACGGCTATACCTACGGCGCTTTCAGCGGGCTCGATTTGAGGCCGGGCGCGGGAGCGTTCAGAATCACCTCGGATGTGCGCACGAATGCAACGGATTCGGCGTTGGTCGAGGCTGTCACCGAATACCGGCGGATCGCCAAGGATACCGTTCCCGCTGCGGAAGCGCAGGGGATGCTGAACAATCTGGTTTCCAGCTTCCCGAGCTCGGTGCAGAGCGTTCAGGGTCTGACGAGTCGTCTGCAGAACCTGATCGTTTGGGGACTGCCGCTCAATTTCTTCACGACGTACCGCGAGAAGCTCGCGGCGGTGACGCCGGCCGACATCGCCCGTACCGCGGGCGGTCGGTTAGCACCAGACAATCTCGTGGTCGTGGTAGCTGGTGATCTCTCGAAGATCGAAGCGCCCATTCGCGGGCGGAACCTCGGTTCCGTCGAGGTATGGGACGTGACTGGCAAGAAAGTCAGGTAGAGACATACAAAAGCGTCATACTCGAAAAGCCGGCTCGAAAGAGCCGGCTTTTCTTTTTTTGGGTTTGAGTAATTTCAGGCGCGATGAGAGCGGTCATCATTACGCGTCCCGGTGGGCCTGATGTGCTCGAGGTACTCGATCGACCAACCCCCGAGCCCGGAGTTGGCCAGATTCGCGTTCGCGTTCGAGCGTCCGCGCTCAATCGAGCCGACCTGCTGCAGCGCGAGGGTAACTATCCGGTTCCGCCCGGATCGCCGGCTGATATCAGCGGAATGGAATACGCTGGCGACGTGGACGCGCTCGGACCAGCGGCGACTCTTTGGAAGAACGGCGACCGCGTCATGGGAATCGTCGGCGGGGCCGGGCACGCCGAATATGTGTGCGTCCACGAGCGTGAAGCAATGCCGGTCCCGAAGTCGATGTCGTGGCAGGACGCGGCGGCAATCCCGGAAGCGTTTCTTACTGCTTACGATGCGCTGTTCGCGCGACTCGACATTCGCAGCGGCGAAAATGTTTTGATTCACGCAGTGGGAAGCGGAGTCGGAACGGCGGCCGTCCAGATCGCGCGTGTCGCGGGCGCGAACGTGATTGGAACGGCGCGCACCGCTGCCAAGCTCGATCGTGCAAAGATGCTTGGGCTCGAAATTCCGATCGACGCATCGCGGGGAGACTGGGCCGCACAGGTGGAAGGCGCTGTCGGCAGGGAATGCGTACAGGCGGTGCTGGACCTCGTTGGCGGGAATTACCTCGGTGACAACCTACGCGTCGTGGCGTCGCGCGGTCGTATCGTCGTCGTCGGGCTTACAGCGGGAACAACCGCACAATTCAACATGGGAGTACTGCTCCGAAAGCGGGTCACCATCGTCGGTACGGTGCTGCGCGCCAGACCGTTGGAAGAAAAAATTTCATTGGCACGGGAGTTTTCGGAGCGGGGCGTACCGCTGTTCGAGGCCGGCCGGCTGCAACCCGTCGTCGACCGTGTCTTTGACTTCGAGGAGATTCGCGACGCGCACGAGCTAATGCAGTCGAACCAGACGTTCGGCAAGATCGTTCTACAGTGGCGTTGAATGCTTTCCGAGCAATCGCGACGCTGGGTCGAGACCGCTTCTGGCGGACGGGTAGTGTCAGTAGCAGTTCTACCGGGAGCAACCTCCTCACTACTGCACTCCGTCGAAATCGATCTGGGTGGCCACCGACGCGCCTTGGTACTGCGCCGATTCGTGAACGAAAAGTGGGTACGGGAAGAACGGGACGTCGCTGTTCGGGAGGCAGCTAGTCTCCAACACGCGACCAGAGCCGGCCTCGCAGCGCCGGAGTTGATCGCGGTCGATGCACGCGGAACGTATTGCGGTGTACCGGCGACCCTCGTCACGAGACTTCCGGGCAATGTGGTTCTCGAGCCGGGGGACTTTAGCCAATGGATCCGAGGTCTGGCCGCGTCCGCGGCGCGAATTCACCGCGTGGATGCCGCGGGGTTCAGGTGGAAGTACCGTCGCTACAATGAGGGGCAAACACTCGCTGTTCCGCGCTGGTCCAAGCGGCGGGACGCGTGGGAAAAAGCGATCGAGATCGTCAAGGGACCGGCTCATTCATACAGCGAATGCTTCATCCACCGCGACTACCACCCGAGCAATGTACTCTGGCAGGATGGAGGCGTCAGCGGCGTCGTAGATTGGGTCAACGGATGCCGAGGGCCGGCAGGGATCGATGTGGCGTGGTGTCGGCACAATCTGGCGAAGCTTCACGGCCCATCGGTCGCCGACGATTTCCTCGCCGCGTACAGTGCGGAGGCTGGTTCCGAATTTGACTACGATCCCTACTGGGACTTGATGTCAGTCGTCGAGCTGCTTCCAGGGCCGCCGTCGATGTACGAGGGGTGGCGCGCAGCGGAGCTGCCGAATATCACTGATGCCATCATCCGCGAGCGCATCGACGAGTACGTCGTCAGCGTCGTGAAGCGTCTCTAGGAACTCCCTTTCCGCTTCCGACTCCGCCGATCCTGAACGAAGATCGTGCCGATCATCCAAAGTCCAAGCGCGCCGGCGATGACAAAGCCTACCATCGCGAGCGAACGCCGGTACGGCATCATGTACCCGCTGGCGACGAGCAGGCCGCCCAGCACGAGTCCGGTAAAGATGCGGTTGGCGACTTTCTCGAGACCGAGCAGTAGCGACCCGAGTTGCGGCGCCTCGACGCGCACGGCGAAATCGTTCGAGATCATTTTCTGCGTGATGACGTCGATTCGATGCGGAAGCGCGCGCACGAGGTCCGACGTCTCCGCCGCCATTTGGAACAGGCGTCGGGGAGACAGCTCACGCTGCGCGCGTTTGTTGGCGATCTCGGCGGTGTATTCGCGAATCGACTGAGTTGGATTGAAGGTTGGATCGAGCGCGCGACTCACCGAATCGAGGTTGAACAGCGCTTTTGCCAGAAGCGTGAGCTCGGCGGGCAATTTCAGGCCCTCGCGAAAGGCGATGGTAATCATTTCGTAGAGAACGATCCCCGCGGGAGTCTCTTCGACCGTCTGGTTCGCCTGCTTCGCGATCAGCGCCGCAATGTCGCGGATGTAGGCCTGGCGATTGAAATCGTCGGGCGGCTCGCCCATCTCGATCAGAGTCTCGGCGGCTTCGTCACCATTGTTCTCGGCCATCGCCATCAGTAGACGCACTACGTGATCGCGCATGGACGCGGTGAGATGCGCGGTCATGCCGAAGTCGATCAGCGCGAGCTTCGGATCATTACGCGGCGCGGCGTCGACAGCTTCGGCCCTCGCTTCATTCTCCGACTGCACGAGGGCGGTCGCGCCCGGCCTTACCTGTTGGCGGCGATCGTCCGCGACTGCCTCTGCCGGCGTGCGCGGGTTGTCGCGGCCCGGAAGAACGATGAACACGTTCCCCGGGTGGGGATCGGCGTGAAAATGGCCGCTGTCCGTGATCTGCCGGAGGTACGCGTGGGAGAATTCGTCGGCCAGTATCGAGAAGTCGTATTCGATGCGGCTGATGGGCGGAATCTCGTCGATCTTGACGCCCCTGATGCGCTCGGTGGTGAGGACCTTGTGCGTCGTGTAAGCGTCGATCACGCGCGGAATGAGAATGTGCGGAAAGCTCGCCAAGGCCCTTCTGAACTGGGCGGCGTTTCGCGCTTCGGTGCGATAGTCGAGCTCGTCGACCAACGCGCGCTCTACCTGTTGCACGACTCCGATTAGATCGACGCGTGTACCAGCGGAGGTGTGCGCGGTTAGAAACGTCGCAAGCTCGCGAAAGAACTCGATGTCCTCCGCGAGCTGCTCGCGCAGATTGGGACGCTGAACTTTGACGACGACGCAGCGCCCGTCCCGCAGCTCCGCGGCATGCACCTGGCCGAGACTGGCGCTGCCGAGGGGATCGGAATCGAAGGAGTGAAAGAGCTTGCTGATGCGGGCGTGCAGCTCCTCCTCGATCGTCGTCTCGACATCCTGGTAAGACATCGGGGCGACGTCGTCCTGCAGGTGTTCCAGCTCGTCGATGTACGGCTTGGGGAGAAGGTCGGGGCGTGTCGATAGCACCTGGCCCAGCTTGATGTATGCGGGACCGAGCTGGACCAGTCGTTCGCGGAACCCTTTGGCCTTCTCTTTCGCGTCACCTGCTGCGGCCGCCTGATCGTCGAGACCAGCGCCCTCGAGACTTAGAAGACCCTGATGATTGGCAAAGTCGCGCAGCCCATAGTTCGTAAAGAGCTTGACGGTGGAGACAAGGCGCGGAAGATGCTTTGGCGACAGAATCATGCTGGCAAGGGGGCAGAAAACATGCCCGCCTCAACCGTCGCACAAGTGGCTCCCCCACAAGTGACCGCCGATATTTATACATGGCAAAGAAATCGACATCGAAAACAACGAGGAAAGCACGCACCTCGCCGCGCAAGCGCGCGCCTGCTCGCTCTGGGCGAGTCCCGATCACCCACGTCACAAAGCCGTGGGGCTACGAGAAGATCTGGGCGTGGTCGGACCGCTACGTGGGCAAGATCCTGCACATCAATGCCGGTCACGAGCTTTCCGTGCAGTACCATAACCGGAAGGATGAAACTATCTATCTCCTTTCCGGCGAAATCGTCTATCGCGTCCAACGACATGGCGACGACGTGCTCGACGACGCCAGGCTCAAGGTGGGCGAGTCATTCAGAACCACGCCCGGAACAATTCACCAGATGGTCGCCGTGACGGACTGTGACGTGCTTGAAGTATCGACACCAGAGATCGACGATATTGTCCGACTGAGCGACAAGTACGGACGTGAAGGAACGACTGCTCCATGAAAGTCATCATCCCACTGGCTGGAAAAGGGACTCGCCTTCGGCCGCACACGCATCTCACGCCGAAGCCGATGCTCAAGGTTGCGGGCAAGCCGGTCATGTCGTACGTGCTCGACGAGCTCAAGAAACTCGGCAACGTCGAGCAGGTCATTTACATCACCGGCCACCTGAAAGAGAAAATCGAGGAGTTCGCGCGCGCCGAGATGGACGTGCCCGCAGTGTTCATCGAACAGAAAGTTCAGGATGGGACAGCGGGAGCGATTGCCCTTGCGCGCGAGTACGTCGATCAGCCCGTTCTGATCATCTTCGTCGACACCATTTTCGACGCCGATCTCTCCAAGGTGAAGAGCGTCGACGCTGACGGAATCATCTGGGTTAAGGAAGTCGAGGACTACCAGCGCTTCGGCGTGGTGGTCACCGACAAAGACGGCAACATGACGAAGATCGTGGAGAAACCGAAAACGCCCATCTCGAAGCGCGCGAATATCGGCCTCTACTACATTCGCAACTGGAAGCTCCTGTTCGAGGGGATCAACTGGACGCTGCAGCAGCCGAAGAATCAAGGCGAGTATTTCCTTACTGACGCGTTCCAGTACATGATCGATAAAGGCGCAAAGATCAAAGTCATCGACGTCGAAGGATGGTACGACGCGGGCAAGATCGAGACGATGCTCGAGACCAACGACGCGATGCTCAGGCGGGGACGTGCGCGGCGCCCGAAAGATGCCGGTGATTCGACGATCATCGATCCGGTCTACATCGAAGACAACGTCACGCTCAGGAAATCGAAGATCGGCCCCAACGTGTCGATCGGCAGCGGATCAGTGGTCGACGGCGCCGAGATCAGCCATTCGATCGTCGGCTCGAATGCGAAGATCACGAAGTCTGTGCTCAGGAACTCGCTCGTCGGCGACGAGACCGTGGTGAGCGGCGTAAAAGGCGAAGTGACGGTGGGAGACCACTCCGAGGTCCGCGCATCGTAAAAAAGCTCGGACGAAATGTCCTCGGGCTGGGCGCGGTGAGCTTTTTCACCGATGTCTCTACCGAGATGATCTACCCGCTGCTGCCGTTGTTCCTCGCCGGTATCCTCGGCGCCAACGCATCCTTCATCGGTGCGATCGAAGGCGTCGCCGAGACCACGGCATCGCTGCTCAAGCTGGTGAGCGGGTGGTGGTCGGACCGCATCGCGAGCAGAAAGCCGCTCGTGGTCGCGGGATATCTGATCGCGTCAATAGCCCGCCCGTTCACGGCGATCACGCGGAGCGCTGGACAGGTACTCGCGATCCGCGTCACGGACCGGGTTGGTAAGGGGATTCGTACTTCACCTCGTGACGCGCTCCTTGCCGACTCGGCTGCGCCCGAAGCGCGAGGACTCGCGTACGGATTTCACGCCGCGGCGGACAACGCTGGTGCGGTGCTAGGGCCGCTCGTCGCGTTCATGATTCTACGGCTGCACGGTGTCGGCACGCTCGACACGAGCCGGTACTTAGGCGCCCACGACGAGCACGCTATCAGAAATGTTTTTTGGCTCGCCGCGATTCCGGCTGCGATAGCAATGCTCGTGTTGGTGTTCGTCGTGACGGATGTGCCGCGCGATAGCCGTGATTCGGAGGTGCGTGCGGGCGTAGCGATCGGTGACACGCGCCTGAGTCGTCGTTTCTGGGCGTATTTACTCGTGGTCCTTCTTTTTACGCTCGGCAATTCCACCGACGCATTCCTGTTGTTGCGCGCGAACCAGCTCGGTGTGCCGGTAGCGCTGGCGCCGATACTGTGGGCCCTTCTGAATTTCGTGAAAGCGGCGACCGGGACGTACGGTGGCCAGCTCTCCGACCGGTTGGGACGAAAGCCGCTGATCGTGGGAGGATGGTTGCTCTACGCCGCCGTGTATTTCGCGTTTGCCCGGGCGGGTGCGCCGTGGCAGGCGTGGGCGCTGTTCGCGGTGTACGGGATTTTCTACGGGATGACGGAGGGGACGGAGAAAGCACTGGTCGCCGATCTCGTTCCCAAATCGCGTCGGGGTAGCGCATTTGGTTGGTACAACCTCGCGATCGGACTCGGCGCTCTCCCCGCGTCGCTCATCTTCGGCGCGATCTGGGACCGGTCGGGTGCGTCGAGCGCGTTTCTGTTTGGAGCAACGCTGGCGCTCGTTGCGGCGGTACTCATGGCGTTTGTTGCTCCGGGTGTCAACGCTTCGCGAGGTCAAGTGATCTCGTAGGCGGTTCGCGGGTTACGACGGATCCTCCGATAGCGAGTAGTGTGCGCGCTTCACCAACCGCATCTCTCGCCGGAGGATTTTATGAGATACACACATGGCGAAGGAGTTCTTTTTCTCGCGTTGTTCGCGGCATTTGTTGCCTGCGCAGATCCCGCGAGTCGGACCGTGGCGCCCACTGTTTCCCCCGATATCACAATTGATCCCGGCGGCGCGACGGCCGACGAAGAGCGGGTCGCGTTGACGAAGATCGCGCGGCTGGTGGCGGAGGCGTTGGACAACGAGCCGGCGCGCCAACAATTGAAGCGCGACTTGCGCGCCGCGCCGTTCCGCGAGCACAAGCTGGAGCTGGCGGCGTACCTGAGGTCGAAGGAGGGGCGGTCCCTGCTCAATCGCGTCGTGGCGCTGAGTGCTCGTGGCGAAGCCGAGTTGTTTGGAACGCTGGCAGCAGTGCGTCCGCTCGAGTTCTATATGCCCGTCGCGAAGCATCGTGAGACATGGACGGGCAGTGCAGACGTTCTTGTGGTGTCGCAGCTGGACGAATCAGGTCCGCTCGTGGCGTTCGATAAACAGGGTAGGGAGGTCACGCTCGACAGGAAGACCGCACCCGAGCAACCGACGCTGTCGATCGTGCCCGTCGAGACACGCTTCGATCAACCGATGAATCCGGCGACGTCGCGCAACGTGCGCGATCTCAACGGTAACGCGATTGGGACGCTCGAGCGCGCCGAGATTCGTTCCTCGAGCATGATGATATGCGATGAGACTTGCCAGAGCGGTGACGGAGGCGGCGGCGGTACCCCGACAATTCCACCTGGACTTTACCTGGAGTTCTCACGGATACTCGACGTCAAGGAGCCGTGGACGCGCGGGGATCCTGAGATAGAGGTACACATTCACGGGCCTACGTCGCCCGCCAATCCGCGCTACGGAGTGGACAAATCCTGCTCCGGTGAGCATGCCTACGATTTTCGAAAGGTGTTTAACCAGGACGGCGGTTTCTGGGAGGGTCGCGTAATGCTATTCTCTGCGGAGGAGATCAGCTCGTACGTAAGCACCTTTAACGAGGGCTTTCACGTCTTTTTCTGGGAAGACGACAACGATCCATGCGTGCTGAAACTCGACAACAACACGCTACTGAATCTGGTGACTTCCGCCGCGACCGCGTTTGGGACGGTGTCAGTCAAGCTCATCCCGGGCACACCGTGGCCCCTTGTGGCGGGCGTATTCGTCGCGACTTTGTTCGCGAACGCGGGATCGTGGCTGCTCACCAATGACGACTTCATTGGGATTGCCGTCGATCAAACGAGCGCAGGCTACGCGTATCCCGGCAACACGCATGTGATCATGAACGGAACGACGTTGAACGGACGTGCGACTATCGTGTTGAGACAATGATCGAGGGAGGCAGATGATGTGGCGACTATTCCTGGTGCTCTGTGTAGGGTCTCTCGTCACTTTTGGGACCGCGCGTGTGTCGGCGGCGCAGACCACGAGCTATGATGACAACGCACTGCGACTGGAAGGGCACCGCGGCGACACACGCATTGTGCGTGGCGTCGACGGAACAGTGTTGGGGCGCATCGGCGTATTCCATGGAGCCGACGTCGCCAAAATCGTGGGTCCATCGCAAAAAGCAACGTTCGAAGCGAAAAACTTCGCCGCCAATTACGGACCCGGCACCTGGATAACCGCCGTCGGTTTGGCAACACTCGGCGCTGCGGTCGGGGTGTCCCGGATTCATGATGTCAACCGATCGATTCCAACCGGGTTGACGGTGGGTGGAGGCGCACTGCTTATCTATGGGGGTGGGCGACTGGAAAGAGCTTACAACGCCTTGTCGCGCTCGATCTGGTGGTACAATCGCGATTTAGCCAGATAGGATCGAAGATGTATTCCTCGGATCGCCCAAATCGTCTCTAAGATGGATTTGGGCGATCAATGAGGGACCAATTATGTCGAGAACTATTTGGGCGCTGATGCTTGGCGCCTCTGTTGTTGGAAGGTGGGCTGGCGCGCAAACCAATACCCGGTCAGCGGCAGCGCCGCCGTCGGCGGAATCGGGCAAATCAACTCCTTCCGCACGCGCAGTCTCGCCCCGCGATTCGACCCGCGTCTACGACGCGCAGGCGCTGCGCTTCGAGCTGCGTTGGGGGAGCGCCGCAATCGTTCGCGGTGCTGACGGGCCAACGGTCGGAACAGTCGGCTGGTTTAGAAACTTCGACGTCGAGAAGCTCGTTGAGTCCTCTCCGCACGCGGTAGCCGAGGCCCGCTCGTTCCAAACGAACAACTTCAGGGGCTCGCTCGTTGGTGGCCTCGGCGCAACGACGCTGGCAGTGGGCATCCTCGTCGCGAGCAACAGCTCGAACAACGCGTCCAGCCCGGTGCTTATCATCGCCGGTGCTGGAGCGATCGGCTGGGGACTGCAGCACGTGAATCGTGGATACGCTGCACTATCCCGCGCGCTGTGGTGGTACAACCGCGACATCGGTCGGTCTACGCCTTAGTCGACTTCCAGCGACGATAGCCGATCCAACCCGCGGCGCCGATCAGGCCGAGCGGGATGAGAATCCCAAGCGACGCGATAAAACCGGCGATCAGCGCAACGAAATTGTGCCACGCGCGGCGGAGCGCGGACCCGATTGGATTTTCGCCTGGATTGTTGCCGATGAGCGGCGCCGGCTCGTGCACCGTTATAGTCAGCGTGCTCATCGAGACACGCGCGGTCAAATAGCGCAGTCTTCCCTCGTAACGCTCGATCTGCTCTCGCACGCGCGCCAGCTCCCGTTCGACGCGCAGAACTTCGTCCAGCTTGCCGGTGCGATTGGCGAGCAGGCTGATCAGCCGTTCTTCCAGACGGCGCGAGTTCTGAACGCGCGCCGTCACGTCGACGAATTCCTCCCCGACGTCCTGCGCGTTCGAGGTAACAGTCTCCACCTTTCCGATCGTGGACAGCGTGCCGACCGCCTGGTCGTATTTCGCCGCCGGGACTTTTAGCTCGAATGTCGCCTGGCGAATCTGGTCCCGACCACCGCTCACCGAAGAATTCGTGATGTAGCCGCCGACTTGCGCGGCAAGCTGTCGAATTTTGAGAATCGCGGGATCGACTTTGTCGACTTCGATGAACGCCTGACCAGTCCTGATGACCATCGTGGCTGCGCCAGTCGGCGCATCGATGTTCTGGAGTGGATCACCCCCGGCGCCTTCCGCTGCATCGGAGGGCGGTGGCGGGGCAGCGGCCGCCGCGAATTCAACGCCTTCAGCGGCTTGACCCGCCACTCTGCCGACGGAGCCTTCCATTCGGCGTGAGTTTCCAACTGATTGACGGGCCATATCCTGGGCCGATCCCTTTCCGGAAAAGGATCCTGCACCAGACGTTGGCGATGTACGATCGCCGTCCGGGGACGAAGTGCGGTCGCACGCGACCAGCGAGCAGCCGATTACGATCAATAGAGTTGCAGTTTTCATTCATGACTCGGTTGGTGTCTCATTGGAGACGCCAGCCGAGCCGTTGCTTGCACACTATCCGATCAGCGACCCGCGAATACCGTCAACAGCACTTCGATCCCGCCTGGTTGTAGCGGTCGTTCATGCGCGTGTGCCGGAACTCCGTCTCGCTCATCACGCGATCGCCGGGATGGACCGTGCGCATGTGCAGCAGGTAACGCTCGTAGTCCGGAACGCCGAGTACGGCCTTGATTCCCGACGCGAGAGTAGTGAACAGCGAAGCTATATAGTTGATCATTGGGTGGAGTTACGAACTGGCAGGTAGCGCTCGAACAGCTCGAAGATCCGACGGTATTCGTCTGCCCACGACGACGGTCTCACGAATGCATGATCCTCGACCGGATATGCCGCAAGCTCCCAGCGCGTCTTGCCAAGCTCGATGAGTCTTTGGGTGAGCCTTACGATGTCCTGGAAATGGACGTTGGTGTCTACCATGCCGTGCGCCATCAGCAGCGGGTCCTGAAGCCCCTCCGCGAAGTAGATAGGAGACGACTGACGGTAGGCAAGCGTATCGCTTTGCGGAAGATTCAGGATGTTTGAGGTATAACCCTGATTGTAGTGCGACCAGTCGGTGACGCTCCGGAGCGCCGCGCCGGCCCCGAAATGGGGTGATTCGGTGAACAACGCCATCAGCGTGATGAATCCGCCATAGCTGCCGCCGTAGATGCCGATCCGCTTCGGATCGATCTGGAAATTGGCGGCCAAATACTTCGATGCATCGACCTGATCCTGGAGGTCTCGACCGCCCATGTGTCTATAGATGGCTGTCCGCCAGTCACGCCCGTAGCCATCAGAGCCACGGTAGTCCAGGTCCAGGACCGTGTATCCTTTCGACGCGAGGAACTGGTTGAACATGTACTCGCGTGGATACTCCGACCAGAAATTGCCGACGTTGTGCAGGTATCCCGCGCCGTGAACGAAAATCACAGCGGCCCCGTTGGGCTGTGCGCGCATGTCCGCCGGCTTGTAGATGTGCGCTGGCACTCGCACGCCATCGGATGCCGGTATCATCACTATCTCCGGCACCAGCCACGGAAATGACAGCCACTCCGCGCTCGGCGACACGGTGAGCTGGGCCATCTCCGCGCCACGCTGACCGCGCATCAGAAAGAGATCCGGCGGGCGATTCACGTACGAGTACACATCCGCGACGAGCTGGCCGTCGGGCGACACGACGGCGGTGTGCTTTCCGGTTTTTGTGGTGATGCGCTCCATCACACCGCCTGCGGTGGGCATACGATATAGATGCTGCTCGAACGGCGAGACCTCGTTCGTTGTCACGTAAAACCAACGTCGATCCGGCGAGAGTGCGACATCGCGAACTTCCCACCGACCCCGAGTGATCTGCTGCTTGTTTGTGCCATCGGGCGCAATGGTGTAGAGATGTGAAAAGCCATCGGCTTCGGAGACGTACCAGATTCGGCCGGAGCCGCTGCCGAACCATCCCCCACAATCGTTGCACGGACCTCCGACCCACGCGGTATCGCGGAGTGTTTCGAGACTAGTCAGTTTCGCGGCGGGATCGACGGTCGCGAGTAAGCGAGTCTTGTTGTCATCGCTGTAGGCGTACAGCAACGCTTTCGACCCCGCACCGTTCCAACCAAGCAGCTGATAGGAGCCAGTCGTCGTGTCGGTCGCGAACGGCTTGAGCCACGTAACGCCCGCCGCAGGCAGCGAGATCACGGCGACGCGCCCGCGCTGTTCGCTGTCACCCACTTTTGTGCGCGAGCGCCGCTCCTCCGTATAGCCGCTGAGAGTCACGTACTGCGGGATGTCAGTCGTGCGTTGTCCACTCGCGGGTGTCCGCGTCGTGACCAGTAGCGACGTGCCACCCGGCGACATCGAGAAGTCATCGACCTGTTCACTGCTTTGCAGATACACCGGCTTCAGTCCCAACGAATCCCTCTGCAACCGCTCGGCGCGCGCAATGCTATCGGCGCGCACGCGATCCCGGATCGACTCGAATAACGTCCGCTGCTGCTGCTCGAGCCGGCCGCGCTGTCCCTGCGCCTTCGCCGAGTCGGTCGGGGCTGGACCGGCCCGAATATCAGTCAACTGCCGGAGGAAACCCGTGGTCAGATCGATCGAATAGACGTTGTTGTTGCGGACGAAGAACACCTGTCGATCGTTGGTCGAGAATTGCGGGTTGCGCTCGGCTTCGACGGTTTGGGTGAGTCGTCTCGTCGTTCCGGCGTTGAGATCGGTGACGTACAGATCGCCTTCGAACTCGCTTACTGAATAGCGGCCGCTGTGCGAGCGCTCGCTCGCCGCAAATCGATAGCCCGTTGTGTCGAGCTGCTGGAGCGACACACGTTCGGGTTTGGCGCCCGGAACCGCGCGAACTCGAAATCGTTTCGGGGTCTCGCGCCAGTCAGTCCCCGGCTCGAGCCAGGTGAAATAGATCCACTTGCTGTCAGCGCTCCACCGGACGTCGTTCGGTTGGCGACCGTAAAGCTCGGGCCCGCGCATGATGTTCTTGATCGAGAAATCGAACGGCGCAGGCGCCTGAGACGCGAGCGGCGGAGCGAGTCCCAGAGTGAACGCGGCTGCCGTCGCCCGCATGACAACGCGGGCGCGGCGGGGCGAGTAACTGAACACGAGTTGGATTTTGGGTTGAGTCAGGCCGCCTGACCGCCGGTTCCAGAGCTATCTGGTCGATGGTGCAGCAGAGAAACGCCGAAGATAATCATCCAGAGTGGTAGAAGGTAATTGTTCGCCGCGGCGATCGGGTCGACGAGACTCGTCGTATTTCGGAACATGCCAACCAGCCCGGCGACGGCCGTCAGGATTCCGAGATATCCAACCCACCGGGGGAAGCGGGCGCCGCGCGCGAGCATCGCAAACCCGGAGAGCAGGAAGAACATACTGAAGGCCAGTTCACCCAGAAATTCGCCGAGGTAGTTTCCTAGAAAGCTGTTCAGTCCGGAAAAGGTTGCGCTGATTGCGAGCCGCTCTGCAGCACTGCCAGCGACGTACGCCTGGGCAAGCGTCCAGTGGATGCTTGGCCAACGCAACAGGCCCAGCATCATGCTTACGGCGGACACGACCGCGAAGAGCATTGCCAGGCGCATACTCCCCTCGCGTACGTCGCGCAGTGCCTGGAATGCTCCGACACCGGCGGGAAGCCACACGAGTGGAAGAAATGCATATATCGCCCACACTGCGCGCCCGGTTTTTCCGGTCGCGAGAAGCGCCGGCAACACCTGGTCGGCGCTCCCATCGAGCACGGCCGGATAGTTGAATCGAGTGGCGAGGAAAGCGAAGACGGCTATAAAGGCCAGCGCACCACCAATGAGGAAAACCCCGGCAACCCGAACAACGGTAGCACTGCGCACGCGTTCACTCCCTGGACTGATCATGGATTTGCGGCTGGAAGTCTGAGCTCGAAAATCGCTCCCCCGCCGTCCCGATCGCTATAGGTAAGACTTCCGCCCTGGGCTTCGGCCAAGCCGCGCGCGATCGAAAGGCCGAGGCCGGTCGACTGTTGGCCCGTGTCGAGTGCTGGCGACGGATGAAACGGCGTGAAGACGGTGTCTCTCCTGTCGCTCGGAATTCCCTCTCCTTGATTGGAGACACGGAAAATCAGCGTGTCGCCATCAATGCCACCAGTCAGCTCGATTGGAGTGTCGGGCGGGGAATACTTGAATGCGTTGTCAACGAGATTGCCAAGGATTCGAAGCGCGTGAACGAAGTCGAACCGCCCGAAAGAAAGACTGGCCGGGTCGTCGAGGGAGACTTTGAGCCGGTCCTGGTCCCGCCTACCAGACATTTGCTGAACGACGGCGCCGAGGAGATCATCCGCGGCATTGATCTGGAGATCGAGTGGCAATGCCCCACCTTCGAGACGGGCGACATCCAGTAAATCGGTCACAAGCCGGTTGAGTCGGTCGGCCTGTTCCTCGATGATGAACGTGCGCTCGTCGCCGAGTGGCTGGAGCTCGTGCGCCAGCGCCTTGATCGTCGTCAGTGGTGTGCGCAGGTCGTGTGACAAGGAAGCCAGAAGAGCATCCTTGAGCTTGTCAGCTTCGCGCAGTGCCTCGGCGCGCTCGACCGCGGCGCGCTCCGCCTGTGCGCGGTAGAGTAGTTGGGCGGCGACCACGCTGGTAATGAGGAAGACAACAAGGACCATCCAGTCAAACGGATTCCGAACCAGCAGAGTGTTGTACGGCGGCAGAAAAAACCAATCGAACGCGAGAAACGCTGCCACAGCGACCGAGACGCCGAGTGCTCGTCCACCGCCCGCGCTCGCAGCCAGAACCACGAGCAGGAATACGAGCGCAACGTGCGCTTCCCCGAGCTGTGACCGCGCTGGAAATAGTGCCGCCGTTGCCAGCGCGAGAACCAGAAACGCAAGGATCCAACTGAGAGGGCGCGCGCGATTCAACGATTACGCTCTTGGCGATGCGGCGAATCTGTATCCGACACCCGGTTCGGTAGTTATATAGCGCGGATCGAGCGGATTGCTTTCGATCTTTCGTCTCACGTTGGCGATGTGAACGCGAAGGTATTGCTGCGCATCGCCAAACTGTCGTCCCTTCCAAACCGCCGAGAACAGCTGGCGGTGTGTGAGAGTCTTGCCAGCGTTCGACATCAGTACGCGCACGAGCTCCCATTCGGTCGGTGTCAGATGGACGAGAGCATCATTGTTGGTGAGCGTACGTGCCTCGAGGTCCATTTTGAGCGGTCCGTTCTGAATAGTTGTAGCCCCGATCGACCGCGGCGCAGTAGCGCGCCGCAGCAGCGCCCGCACCCTCGCTTTAAGCTCCAGGGTGCTGAAAGGCTTGGTGATGTAGTCGTCGGCGCCCTCGTCCAGCAGGGCAGCCTTTTCGTGATCGGCATGCCGAGCCGAGAGAACAAGGATCAACGCATCGGATGATTTGCGGATCTCAGCGCAGACTGATGATCCGGATAGGTCTGGCAGGCCGAGATCGAGAACTATAAGCGACGGATGCTCGTCAGCGGCGAGCTGCAATCCCTCTCTCCCGCTCGAGGCCTCGAGCACCGCGCCGAAATCCTCGGCGAGCGCATTCGAAACAACGCGGCGGATCTGCGGCTCGTCGTCGATGATAAGAGCGGTCTCGTTGGCCACGCATCTATGATCGCATCCCGACGCGTCGAGCACTATGAGAGCGGGACGAACAAATCCGCCGTCTTTATGAAATCTTTGTGCTAATGAACGCCCGCCAATGTCAGTTTTAGGGTGTATGGCGAAGGCTTATAAGACCCTCAAGTACTTTCTGTTCGGGCGCCCGCTCCCCAGCGAGAGACTCGAACACGAACGGCTTAATAAAAAGACAGCGCTCGCTGTGTTGTCCTCCGACGCGATTTCGTCGGTGGCGTACGCGACCGACCAGATCCTGATAGTTCTCGCGGTATTGGGAACCGCGGCCGCCGTTCGGTACTCGGTTCCGATCTCGGCAGTGATCGTCGGATTATTGGTATTGGTCGGTTTGTCCTACCGGCAGACGATCTTTGCCTATCCGAACGGCGGCGGCTCGTACACTGTCGCCAGGGAAAATCTCGGCACCGGCTCAGGCCTTGTCGCGGCCGCCGCGCTCCTGACCGACTACATCATGACGGTCGCGGTCTCGATCGCGGGAGGCGTCGCGGCGATCACGTCGGCGTATCACGCGATGATACCGCACACCGTCCTGCTTTGTCTCCTGTCCATCGCGGTCCTCGCGGTCGTAAATCTCCGTGGCGTACGCGAGTCGGGTGTGGCGTTCAGCGTTCCCACCTACGTATTCGTCGGGATGATGGTCGCGCTCATCGCCTACGGTGGGTACCTCGCATCCGTTGGCGCTGGACCCGCCGACATACGCGGTGTAGTCAAAGTTGATCCGGTCTCTCTTCAGCAGCACGGGCTCACGAACGCGACCACCGGCATTGCACTTCTCTATCTGCTCATTCGTGGATTCGCCGAAGGCTGCGCGGCGATGACTGGCACAGAAGCGATCTCAAACGGCGTGATGGCGTTCAAGCAGCCGGCGCAGAAAAATGCGGCCACCACGCTCGGCTGGATGGTGGCGATCCTCGCCGTGTTCTTTCTCGGCACTAGCCTGCTCGCCCGCCATTACGGAGTGATGCCGACGACCACGGACACCGTGTTGTCGCAGCTTGCCGGCCACATTTTCGGTAGCGGACCCGTTTACTACGTATTTCAGTACAGCACGTTCGCCATCCTGGTGCTCGCGGCGAACACCGCCTTTGCCGACTTCCCGAGGCTAGCCGGCATTCTCGCGAACGACGGATACATGCCGAGACAGCTGGCCGCTCGCGGCGACCGACTCGCGTTCTCGAACGGTATCATCGCCCTCGGCGTCATAGCTGGACTGATTGTCTGGATTTTCCATGGGCAGACGAATGCGCTCATTCCACTCTATGCGGTGGGCGTCTTCATTTGCTTCACGCTCTCCCAGGCGGGGATGGTGATGCACTGGCTCCGCACGCGGGAACCTGGATGGAGGTGGAAGGCGGCGCTCAATGGGCTAGGCGCAGTGGCTACTGGAGTCGTCTCAATTCTCCAGATCGCGACGAAGTTCATCGAGGGGGCGTGGATCGTCGTTCTCATCATTCCGTTGATAATCCTCCTGCTGCGGAAGATTCATCGGCATTACGTGCAATTCGCGTCCGAGGTCAAGTTCAACGGTCAGAGCCCGATCGCCCCCCTGCACCACTCTGTCGTGGTGCCCGTGAATGGGATTACGAAAGCGACGGCTGGTGCTCTGGTGTATGCGAGCGCGATATCGGACGAGGTCGTCGCTGCCTACATCGAAGTCGACAAGCGCGCCACCGAAAAGCTGAAGGCGGATTGGGAAGAGTGGGATATCGGAATTCCCCTTGTCGTGATTCCCTCGCCCTATCGATCCGTCCTCCGCCCCTTGGTCGAGTACGTCGACAATCTCCGTTTGGTCCTTCCTGGCGAGCTAGTGACTGTCGTTGTGCCGGAGATCGTACCAAAGCGCTGGTGGGAGCACCTCCTGCACAATAAGACGGCCCTCTACATCAGAACGGCGTTCCTCTTCAAGCCGAACGTCGTCGTCACGACCGTGCCGTTCCTGCTCGGCCACGCCTACCGGTTGCGTGATTTGTTCGAGCACGATGATCAGATCGATGAAACGCCCGAGAGGGTGGAAGGAGAGCACGTGTCCGCCCAGGCTTCGGGCGACAACGCGCCCGTCCGGATCGAGGCGGCGTGATGATGCGCCGTGTTGTCGCGCTCGTCGTACTTCTCGGATGTACCGCTACGCCACGCGATCCAGGTGGCTCGGTGTACAGTGACCGGTCAGGCGAGAGCCTCGTCGGCGCATGGGACGCGAGACTTTCGCTCACGCGACCATATCAACTCACCATGCAACAGCCATCGGCGCGGCGGATTTGTGGAACCATCGGATTCGTCGAAAACCATCGCGACACGGGCTCCACCGCCGACAGTATGCGTGATCTAGGTGTCTACGACCTGGATCTCTCACGTCTCGGCCTCGCTTGGCTGGCTGATGGCTCCTATCCGACTGCCATCGCGACTGCATCGCATCCAGGACACGCGTCGTCGCACCAACAGTCGTCCGACTCGGTCACCATCGTGCTCAATCCGGGCGGCCGCGAACGAATCCTTCTGGTCGGCAGGCATGACGTTGGCGGCATTACCGGCGAGTGGGTCGCTCAGTCGGCGCGAGGAACGGCCACCGGATCATTCTCATTGAGGCCACACTCCAGCACGCCCGCGCTGCGTCCCATCTGTTGATCATCAGGCCGCTCGAGGTGCGGCCTCGAACGGCACCTCGGTGGTACGCGGCGCTTTACGACCGCTCAGAATGGTGAACCACTCGTGAGCAGAGGCAATCAGGATCACGACAACCGAAATGAGAAAGAACGCTGCGACCGCCGCATCGATCCGGTCGTTGAATATCAGTCGCCTCGCGTCGGTGAGCGTCTGCACGCCCGGCGGAAGAGCGCCCGTCGCGAGTGTCTCGCCCAGGATTCGCGCGTGCGAAAGAAAACCCAGCTTGGGATCAGCCGAGAAGATCTTCTGCCAACCCGCGGTCAAGGTGACGATCGCCAGCCACGCGAGAGGCAAAATCGTCACCCACGCGTAGCGTGCTTTTCCCATCTTGATGACCACCGTTGTGCCGACGCAGAGCGCTACCGCGGCGAGAAGCTGATTGGATATTCCGAATAGCGGCCACAGCGAATTGATCCCGCCGAGCGGATCCATCACTCCCTGGTAGAGGAAATAGCCCCACATTGCGACTACGATCCCGCTCGCCATGACAACTGCGGGGTACCACGACACTCTTCCGATCGGTGCCCAGACGTGCTTGAGCAGATCCTGGAGCATGAAGCGACCGACGCGCGTTCCCGCGTCGACAGTCGTGAGGATGAAGAGCGCCTCGAACATGATCGCGAAGTGGTACCAGAGCGCCATCGCCGTCGGGCCGCCGAGCACTCGCGAGAATAGGTGCGCCATTCCAACCGCGAGGCTCGGCGCTCCGCCCGTGCGTGAGAGTAGCGTCTTCTCGCCGACATTCTGCGCGAGTATCTGCATCTGCGCGGGATCGAGCGTGAATCCCCAGTGTTGAACCGCCGCCGCCGCGCTCGCCGCGGTTGTGCCGATCGCGCTCGCCGGAGCATTGATCGCGAAGTATACGCCGGGCGTCAGTACGCACGCGGCGATGAGCG
>JBJMOA010000006.1:0-8282 GCA_045803975.1 Gemmatimonadaceae bacterium | reverse complement strand
GCGCGATCGCTGTTCTGGTTCCGTATCGGTGCGCTCCTGCACGATATTGGAAAAATCATCGTCCCGACTGAGGTACTGAACAAACCCGGGAAGCTCACCGACGAGGAGTGGGCGATCATGAAGCGCCACCCCGAGGCGGGGCTGGAGCTCGTCGCGGACATTGATTTCCCTGGTGACATCGGGGCGATTATCCGGAACCACCACGAACGGTGGGACGGCGGCGGCTATCCCGACGGGCTGAAGGGCGAGGATATCCCGATCGCTGCCCGCATCCTGTGCGTCGCTGACGTCTACGACGCCCTGACCACGACTCGCTCGTACCGGCCGGGACTTACGCACGCCCGTGCCGCGGAAATAATGCGGTCGTCCACGGGTCAGTTTGACCCGCAACTGCTCGAGAGATTCCTGGAATGGGCGGAAACAGCCGACATTCCGGGCCGGCCAACACCGCAGCGGCTGGCGATTTTCGCATCTAGCGCCACAGCGTAGAGCAAACGGCCGTTTATAATAGAATGTTTGTCACCGTAAAGAAACGATAGACCAGAAACGACCACTTTTAGGGCAGCAAAAACCCTAAGTCGTTGTGTTATATAGAGTTAAGTAAGGCACAGCCTATGCCACGTAAAGACCTCGCAGTCGTTAAACCCCTATCCGAGGTGGTTTATGATGTCAGGTCACCGCGTGTTTCGGTACCTTGTCCTGACTGTGAGCGTTATCGGCGGTCTTGCATGTGGAGACTTCACGAGCGCTACCAGTCCCCAAGTCGATTCGAAGACGGCAGAGTCAGCCGTTGGTCCGTCATATTCGCGCTGGATCCTAATCTCTGGCGTCGTAATGTGTGTGGAGGGCTGCGATACCACCAATTAGCCTCACCCGGCTCAATGTCGTATCATCAAGCAAGGTGTGGAGCATGATCAGATCGACGGTTTCAAAAAATTGTGACGCCGATTGATCCGAGCGAAGCGCGCCGGCTCATTGACCGCGCGCGCGACGCTGAACGACATGGGGACGCGGCGAAAGCGCTCAGTTTCTATGACGACGCCATCGCCCTCCTCGACAGCGAGAACGACCTGGCCACTCTGGCCGACACGTTGAGGTGGAAAGGAACTCTGCACCGCGAGCAAGGTGAAACAGAAGCGGCCTTTCTCTGCTATGCTCAGAGTCTGCTGCACGCCGAGAAATGCGGCTCGGTGGGCTGCAGGGCGCACGCATTGAATTGTCTGGCGATCATCGCTCAACGGCGGGGCAATCTCACCGAGAGCGAGAAGGTTTATATGCAAGCCGCGGAGCTCGCTGCAAAGGCAGGTGACGTCCGCCTGCTCGGGATGATCGAGCAGAATCGTGGGGTCCTGTTCAACATGCGTGGAAATTTCATCGCCGCGGAGGCTCGCTATTCCAACAGCCTCGGCGCGTTCGAACGGACCAACGACGACGAAGCCGTGTCGTGGGTGCTCAACAATCTGGGCATGCTTTACACAAAGCTCGGGCATTACCAGCGGGCAATCGAGACGTTCGAGCGAGCGTTGGCGATTGCTCTGTCGCGCAACGATGCCCTCGTCGAAAGCATCCTCACGCTCAACCTCGCGCTCGTCTGGGTCACGATCGGCAAGCTCGATCAAGCGGAGCGTGCGTGCATGGCGGCCCTTGAAAGCGCCCGCGCGCGTGGGGACCATTTGACCATCGCCGAGGCGCTTAAATGTCGGGCGAGGATCGAGCGCGAACGGGGCGCGTTGGATGCCAGCATCGCGACGCTTAGAATCGGCATTTTCGAGGCAGAGGGCCTCGAGGATCGTCTGCTCCAGGCCGAGATGCTGCGGGAATTCGGTCAGACATCGAGAGAGCTGGGGAACTCGGCCGACGCCCGGCTCGCGTGGCGCGAGGCCGCGGAGTCTTTCGAAGACGTGGGCGCGCAGCATGAAGCCGCCGAGATCAACGCCTTACTAGCCTCGCTTCCAGGCTAAATCCTCAGCGGGGCGTTCGCGCGTTGGCGACCCCGCTGCGGTGGCGTAACTACTTAAAAGCGGGTGACTTGGCTCCCCGTTTCCTCGTCTCCTACATAGGCCCCAACGTCGTTCGGGGCCATTTTCGCTCGGTCAACTCACAATTCCGCGCACGGAGACCGCATCCCGTGCGAAAGGGAACGGTGTACCTATTTCAGCCCGATCGCAGCAAGCATCCGCCCACAGCTGGGATTCGCATGTAATCGGCGAAAGCGCCGCTCTGCGCGAAGTTATCGCTTTGGCCACCCAGGTCGCGGCAAGCCGCAGTGTCACCGTCCTCCTCGTCGGAGAGACGGGGACGGGTAAAGAGCTTTTCGCGCGAGGGATCCACGCAGCCAGCTCGCGTGCCGCCGAGCCTTTTGTGGCGATCAACTGCGCCGCGATCCCTGAAACACTCCTCGAAAGTGAGTTATTTGGCCACGAGCCGGGCGCGTTTACCGACGCGCGGGCGCTGAAGCGGGGCCTCTTCGAGGTCGCGGGATCGGGAACGGTATTCCTCGATGAGGTCATCGAGCTGCCACTAAAGCTTCAGGCAAAGCTGCTGAGGGTCGTCGAAGACCGCCGGTTCCGCCGGCTAGGTGGATCAGAAGAGCGGGCCCTCGACGCCCGGATCGTGGCGGGAACAAATGCTTCTCTTGAAACGGCAGTTGCCGATAATCGATTTCGAGCCGACCTTTTCTACCGGTTAAACGTCGTCCGACTCGAGCTTCCCGCCCTCCGTGAGCGGGATGGAGACATTCCGATTCTCGCACACTACTTCGTAAAACGACACGCGGAGAGCGAGGGCAGGTCAAATCTGCGCCTCGGGCCCGATTCTGTGAGCGCCCTCGAAAGGCATCGCTGGCCGGGCAACATTCGCGAGCTCAAAAACGTCATTGAGCGCGCCGTAGTCGTGTGCACCGGCGACGTCATCCAGCCTCATCACCTCTCGCTGCAACGGCGCTCCTACGTGCCGCTGGTCGAGACGCCGGCAGGCGGCGTGATACGCATCCCCGCCGAGGGTAAATCGCTCCAGGCGATCGTCGACGAGGCCATTCATACAACGATTGGGCTGACCGGAGGGAATCTCAGTGCGGCGGCGCGCATCCTCGGAATCTCCCGGCCCACCCTCACCAGAAAACTTCGCGACGAAGGAAGCACTCGCCGCACAATCCTCGCTTCCTCATGACGGCTCGTTCCACTTCTCGCTCTGACGAGGTGGAATCGCATGCTGTAAGGGCAGTAATCGAGGAGGCGAAGCTCGCCGAGCGGCAAGGTCGCTGGGGCGATGCGTCCGCCCGCTACGAGAGCCTTGTCCGTAATCCATTCGCGGATGATCAGACCCGCCTCTCCGCGCTTCGCTGGCTCGGCCGGGCGTATCTCGAACAGGGGAACCGCGGCGCGGCGATCGATGTTCTCGAGGCGGCAGTAGCAGCGGCGACTCAGGCGGGCTCGCCATCCGCCATCGCCCAGGCACTGAATGTCGTCGCGATCGTTCACCAGACGGGCGGCGATCTCGACCGCGCGGAGTCGATGTATACAGAGGCAAGGATCACGGCGCAGTCGATTAGAGACGCCGAGGCGTTGGCAATGATCGATCAGAATCTTGGCACCGTGGCCAGTATTCGCGGCGACATCCCTCGCGCGCTCGAGGCGTTCCAGCGCAGTCTCGAGGGCTATCGCACGCTCGGAATGCGTGACCAGGCCGCTCAGGTGCTCAGCAACATCGGGCTCACCTACAGCGATCTCGGAGAAGTGGACCGCGCCGAAGCTGCCTACGCGGAGGCGGAACAAACCTTCGGCGAGGTGCACGACCAGACGAACAAACTCAACGTCGCCCTGAACCAGGTACAGTTGTGCATCGCGACGGAGCGCTTCGACGAGGCCGAGCGTCGCGCGGAAGATCTGCTCGCGCTTGCCGGCGAAATCGCGCCATCATGGCGCGGGGAAGTTCTCAGGCACGTCGGAGTGATCGCGCGGGAACGTGGCGATTACATGAAAGCAGCCGAGTATCTCGGACGCGCGAGCGAGTGCGCTGAAGAGAGCGAAGATCTACTACTCAAGGCCGATGTTACGGAACAGTTGGCCGAGCTCTATTGGACGCAAAAGCGCCATCGTGACATGCTGTCGCATCTGAACCAATCGCACGCTCTGTATTCGCGCCTCAAAGCGCAGAACCGCATCGCGCAGGTAGAGCGTCGCAATGCGGCACTCGAGACTCGCTTCCTGGAGATGGCGCACCAGTGGGGTGATTCGATCGAGAGCAAAGATCACTACACCCAGGGCCACTGCCAGCGAGTGGCTTTCTTTGCGTGCGTTCTCGCCGACACGACGGGAATGGATTCGCGCTCGCTGTTCTGGTTCCGGCTCGGCGCTTTGTTGCATGACATTGGCAAGATCATCGTTCCCACGGAAGTTCTGAACAAGGCCGGCGATCTCACCGACGAAGAGTGGGCGATCATGAAGCGCCACCCCGAAGCCGGGCTGGAGCTGGTGTCCGACATCGACTTTCCGGGCGACGTCCGCTCCATCATCAGGAATCATCACGAGCGCTGGGACGGTCACGGTTATCCCGATGGCTTGGCGGGTGAAGAAATCCCGTTTGCCGCGCGCATCCTCTGTGTCGCCGATGTCTATGATGCGTTGACGACTGCGCGCTCATATCATGACAGTCTTTCCCACTCACGCGCGGCGGAGGTCATGCGCGCCTCGAAGGGACAGTTCGACCCGAACCTGCTCGAGGCGTTCCTCGACTGGGCAGTCAGCGCGAACGTCTCCGACTATCAAACTCCGCAGGGGCTGGCGGCTTTTTCGATCGGATGCACGGCGTGATCGTTCGCACGACATGATCAAGGGAGTAGGACAGCGCTCAATCGCGGCCGCACTGCTTTACGTCCTTGCCGCGTGTGCGAGCGAGAAGCGCGTCGGCGGGACGATTGTCGTGTCCACTGCCGCAGACGCCGATGTGCTCTTTCCCCCGCTAACCTTTACGCTGCTGGGGAAACAGATTGGCGACCAACTCTTCGACAACCTCGCTGACATCGGGCCGTCGCTGAATACCGTCGGGGATGTCGGGTTTACCCCGCGTCTGGCAGATCGCTGGCGGTGGAGCCCAGACTCGATGTCGGTCGCATTCCATGTCGACTCGCGTGCGCGGTGGCACGATGGCGTCCCCGTAACCGCTGAAGACGTGCGGTACACTTTCCGCCTCGTAAAGGACACATCGCTCGCTTCGCCACTGGCGTCGAGCCTCGCCAACGTCGACTCCGTGTCGCTGCCCGACTCGATGACAGCGGTGGTTTGGCTGCACGAGCGAACACCAGACTCGTTCTACAAAATCGCAAGCACAGTAGCGGTTCTGCCTTCGCACCTGCTGGCGAACATCGCGCCGGCAAAGGTACAAGAAAGCAAGTTTGCGAGTGCCCCAATCGGTAGCGGACGATTCAGGTTCGGAGCGTGGGACCGGGCAGCGCGGATCGTCCTCGTGGCGGATACCGGGAACTTTCGCGGACGGCCCAACGCTGATCGCGCGATCTGGCTCGTTTCCGCTGATTATCCTGGGGCATCGTTGAGATTCCTGAACGGCGAGGCCGACTTCCTCGACGTCGTCAGGCCTGAGCTGATTCCGCAAGTGAAGGCGAAGAACCTCGACCTTATCGTTTCGCCGGGGAGTCTCGATTACGGGTACGTCGCGTTCAATCTGCGGAACGCGGGTAACACCGGCCCGCATCCGGTCTTCGGTGATCGTGAGACACGGAGAGCGTTGGTGATGGCGGTAGACCGGTGGGCGATCGTGCGGAATGTGTTCGATACGCTCGGCCTCGTCGCGCATGGTCCGGCGACGCGGATTTTGCCGACGAGCGACACGACGATCGGAATTCCATTCGACCCAGAGCGCGCGGCGAGAACGCTGGATTCTCTCGGATGGAAGCGTGGCGCGGATGGAATGCGCGTGCGTGGCAAGACGCCACTATCGTTCGCGTTGATGGTGCCGAGCTCGAGCGCGATCCGCAAAAGCATTGCGGTGTTGCTGCAGGAACAGTGGAGAAAAGCCGGTGCGAAGGTCGCGGTAGATCAGCTCGAGCTGAACACTTTCGGCGCGCGCATGGAGGATCGGAAATTCGAGGCGCTCCTCAACGCATGGCACATCGACCCGACACCATCTTCGGTGCGCGAGGAGTGGGCGAGCTCGGAGATCAAGAAGGGCGGCTACAATGCGACGTCCTATCGGAGTCCTGCATTCGATGCTGTCATCGACAGCGCTGTGCGCGAAATGAATCCCGGCAGAAGCGCGGCATTGTACAGGCGCGCGTACCGACTTCTGACGGAAGACGCGCCAGCAATGTGGATTTACGAGCTACGCAACGTTCAGGGTGCGTCGAAGCGCATCCACCCTGTCGGGATACGGCCGGATGCCTGGTGGGCCGCCCTGGCCGACTGGAGCGTCACCGCGCGCTAGTAGTCGCCGTCTTAACGCGACGCGCCGGACTGGCCGGGATGCGTGCCATTAGTACTTCGGGTCGCTTCCGGATCGTCGTCACAGAGCCAGAATCCGTTGCCGAGGTCCTCGCAATTGGGCGGGAGTATATCGCCGGAAGCAAGGATGTAGCGCGTATGGGTGGCGGCCATTGGGGCTTTCTTGCCGCCGCCAGAAAGAGAGGGCGCGGTCGTATCGGCGCACGCCGAGAACCCGAGCAAGCAAGCGAAAACGATCAGTGTGACAGCGATTCGTCTCATAAGTACCTCACCTGAGCGTGCGGAGTCGGATTGCTGACCTAGAGGCCGGCAATCCGTTAAAGGATCACTCTCGTAAGATTGACTCTCCAAATAGAAACCCCGGTCACTGACCGGGGTTCCTAGCTTACCGAAGCTAATCGGGCGTTACTTCTTCTCGTCGACGATCTCGTAGTCGGCTTCAACTACGTCTTCCGCCGGCTTCGCGCCTGGCTCGGCGCCCGGGGTGGCTCCCGCTGGCTGTCCAGCCTCTGGTTGCGCACCAGCCTGTCCCTGCTGCTGATAGAACGCCTGGCCCGCCTCGCTGAACACCTTCGTGAGCTCTTCCTGTGCAGCGCGGATTTCGGTCATGTCGTCGCCGCGGAGGGCCTTGCGCGCACGCTCGACGGCCGCGTCGATCTTGGTCTTCGTGTCCGGTGAGACCTTGTCGCCCCACTCTTTCACGTTCTTCTCGACCTCGTAGGTCATCGAGTCGAGGCGGTTCCTTGCATCGATCGCCTCTCTCGCCTTCTTGTCTTCCGCCGCGTTCTTCTCGGCGTCCTTGACCATGCGATCGATCTCGGCGTCGGAGAGCCCACTCGATGCCTCGATGCGGATCTTCTGCTCTTTGCCCGTGGCCTTGTCCTTCGCGGTCACGTGCAGGATTCCGTTGGCGTCGATGTCGAACGTCACCTCGACCTGCGGCATGCCGCGTGGTGCGGGCGGAATTCCGGTGAGCTGGAATTTGCCGATGGTCTTGTTGTACGTCGCAAGTTCGCGCTCGCCCTGAAGAACGTGGATCTCCACGGTAGTTTGGTTGTCATCCGCCGTAGAAAATGTTTCGCTCTTCTTGGTTGGAATCGTGGTGTTGCGCGGGATGAGCACCGTGGTAACTCCACCCAGTGTCTCGATACCGAGCGACAGCGGAGTGACGTCGAGCAGTAGAACGTCTTTCTGCTCGCCAGTCAGTACCGCGCCCTGGACCGCGGCGCCGATCGCCACGACTTCGTCCGGGTTCACGCCCTTGTTCGGATCCTTGCCGAAGAACTTCTTGACGATGTCCTGAATCTTGGGAATGCGCGTCGAGCCGCCGACGAGCAGGACTTCATCGATCTCGTTGGGCTTGATGCCCGCATCCTTGAGCGCCTGTTCCATCGGCGGAATCGTGCGCTGAATCAGGTCGTCCACCAGCTGCTCGAACTTCGCTCTGGTGAGCGTATAGTTGAGATGCTTGGGGCCGCTCTGGTCGGCGGTGATGAACGGCAGATTGATGTCGGTCGACTGCGTCGTCGACAGCTCCATCTTTGCCTTCTCGCCCGCTTCCTTCAGACGCTGAAGCGCCATTGGATCTTTGGACAAATCGATCGCCTGGTCGCGCTTGAACTCGCTCACGAGCCAGTCGATGACGCGCTGGTCGAAGTCGTCGCCACCGAGGTGGGTGTCACCATTGGTCGACTTGACTTCGAACTGGCGCGAGCCTTCAACGTCGTAGAGCTCGAGGACCGAGATGTCGTACGTACCGCCGCCGAGATCGAACACGGCGACCTTCTCGTCTTTCTTCTTGTCCAGCCCATACGCGAGTGCGGCTGC
>JBJMOA010000005.1:0-3310 GCA_045803975.1 Gemmatimonadaceae bacterium | reverse complement strand
ATGGGGATGACGAAAAGCAGGCGGCGAAACGGCTTTGAGCACTCCCCACTTGCCGTTGACTAGAACCCTCCACTTTGCCGCTCGTCGAGAGTCCAAAGCCCCACTTACCGCATTCGAATAACACTTGTTGATCGCCGCTTGAGGCTGCCTGTCTTGCACTGCTCAGGTCAAGCATTTGTTGACTACCGCCAATAAAAACATTAAGATATGCAAGAATGTGCAGATGTGCATATTCGAGTCGTTAATAGAGTTACACGATTGCGGAAGAACAGGGCGTCGAATGAGACAGCAACTCAGTGAATTCAAGGCAGACTTTTTCAAAGCTCTGGCTCACCCCTTGAGAATATCTATCCTTGATGCCTTGCGAGACGGCGAGTTGACCGTCAACGAGATCAGCCAACGTTTTGATGTCGAGCAGGCTAACGCCTCGCAACAACTTGCTGTATTGCGCAACAGAAATATCGTCGTCACTCGTAAAGAAGGCGCGAACGTCTATTACTCCGTGAGCGACAAAAGCATATTTAAGTTGCTTGATGCGGCCAAAGAAATCTTCAATCACCACCTCGTCGGCGTGCGCAGCATGCTTGAAGAGATTCACGCGGTCGCGCCAACTAAAGCCGCACGCCGGTCGGCGTCTCAGCGCGTTCGTTAAAAACCTGCTCAATTATTAAATGCCGGCAAGACTCATGAGGGAAGGGAACGTTCGAGGGGGTGGGGAGAGGTTGACGATCGGATTATCAGTCAAGAAGTCTCGACTTCAGGGCTTCGGTTGTTTCGCGACTGTTCACATTCCGAAAAACTGTGCCATAGCAGAATACGCCGGTGAAAGAATTACTCGCACGGAGGCGATGCGGAGAATGAGACAACCCGGCGTGAAGCGCATCAGTGAATTGGATGCTGACCTTTATGTCGACGGAAGCGTTGATGGGAACGATACAAAGTACATTAACCACTCCTGCGAGCCTAACGCAGATGTCTTCATTATTGATGGACTCATGATCATCTTCGCACTGCAGGAGATCGTGCCTGGAGAAGAGATAACAGTTGACTACTTAAACTCCTTCGAAGAGGACCGAGCGGTCTGCCAGTGTCGCACTGCCTCGTGTCGACGAAGTCTTAACCAAAAGGCCGCCTAAGAACTGGTTCCGAGCACAGAACCGGCAAGAACTTCCCCATTACTCCTTTCTAAAAAAGAAAAACCGTGACGTCGCTGAATAAGAAATGGATTCCAAAATCGGTTTTATGCTTGCGAGCGGGATACACCAGGCAGGACTTGACGTCAGATCTAATTGCGGGTGTGACCGTTGGGTTAGTGGCGCTGCCGCTGGCTATGGCATTTGGGATCGCCTCTGGTGTTACGCCGCAGGCCGGAATTTACACGGCCGTCGTCGCCGGCTTTCTCATATCTGCTTTAGGCGGTTCGCGTCTTCAGATCGGTGGTCCTACGGGAGCGTTTGTGGTCATCGTGGCTGGAATCATCACGGCCCACGGAGTTTCCGGCCTGCTGATGGTCACCATAATGGCCGGGGTGATCCTCATGCTCATGGCGGTGACGGGTTTAGGAACGGCGGTAAAATACATTCCGCGCCCGGTCACCATTGGCTTCACGAATGGCATTGCCATCCTCATCGCTTCGACACAGATTAAAGACTTCCTGGGCCTCGAGACCGAGGCGGTACCAAGCGAGTTCGTATTGCGCATGCGCCTGCTGGCGAATGGCCTCGGAAGCATCCAGTGGCCCGCACTGCTGATTGGCGTCAGTTCGCTCCTGATCATTCTGCTGCTCCCACGACTCACTAAGCGCGTCCCAGGCTCGATCGTTGCCCTCGTGCTGGCTACGCTCGCCGTGGCCGTTTTTGGACTTCCCGTCGAGACCATTGGCAGTAAGTTCGGCGGCATCCCGACCGGGTTGCCACATGTCTCCTTACCACAGGTCCGACCCGATCTAATCGTGCCGCTGCTTCCTGCGGCCGTTACGGTGGCGATGCTCGCTGCCATTGAGAGTCTGCTCTCCGCAGTAGTCGCCGATAGCATGAGTGGTGACAGGCATAATTCCAACGTTGAACTGCTTGCTCAGGGCGTTGCCAACCTCGTCGTCCCGTTCGTGGGAGGAATACCGGCTACCGGCGCGATCGCGCGCACCGCCACCAACATTAAATCAGGCGCTCGCACTCCCGTTTCGGGGATGGTCCACGCGCTAACCCTGATCGTCATTTTATTAGTCGCCGCACCCCTCGCGCGTTTCATTCCGCTGGCCACGCTCGCAGCGATTCTTTTCGTAGTGGCCTACAACATGAGTGAATGGCGTGAAGTAAGAACAATACTCAGGCTGTCGAAAGCGGACATAACCGTGTGGGTGATGACCTTCGCCCTCACCGTGCTCGCCGATCTGACTGTCGCAGTCGAGATCGGAATGCTCTTCGCCGCGCTGCTTTACATCTACCGGGTCTCGCAGACGACCACAGTTGCGCCCGTGACGGAGGAGTATATTGAGGATGGTCGTCCGCACGTCTTGCAGGACAAGCTGCTGCCTCCCTACGTCCTGGTGCTGCGTATCCATGGCCCATTTTTGTTCGGGGCCACTGAGAAACTATCCGAGGCGACGGTCGATGTAGACTCGCTCCCAGCGGTGGTGATTTTGCGCTTAAGAAATATGACAGCTATCGACGCTACAGGTCTGCACGAGTTGGAGAGGCTGGCCGAACGGCTGCGCGCGACGGGCCGAACGCTGCTGCTGTGTGGCGCCCGTAGTCAACCCGACCAGTTGTTGAGGCAGTCTGATTTCCTGCAATTTCTCGGCGAAGAGAACATGCTTCCGCACGTTGAAGCTGCGCTATCGCGCGCCCGCGAAATCCATGAGGGCCGGGCTGCTGATCCGAGGACTAAGGTGCCGCGTGTTGACGGTGCCGTCTCCCGCGCGTGATGACAGTAATTCCAGTTATTCCCATTTCCCTTTGCGCCACCTTTTTCTGAAAGGTTCTCCAGAGCCGGCAGCGATCGCTGGTGGCATCAGGAACGCTCCCAGATCGATTACTACCTGGCCGAGCGTCTTGCTCTCAACATCAAGCCTTCCCTTGCGGACGAAGGCTCGCCACAGTGCTTGCTTGGTCGGGTCTTCGCTGAACTCTTCGGTAAGACCTCGAGGTGTTTGTTGGGGCAACGGCGTAGTCCGACGCGCAAACGTCGCCGCTATTGCTCTCGCAAGAATAGCGCCTTCGAATTCCATGCCTCTTGAAAGGCTCCAAATGTCATAGAAGTCTTTGATCCGAGTGTTAAGGATATCGAGCGCGACGAGCGCTTGAAACTTCTC
>JBJMOA010000004.1:0-4690 GCA_045803975.1 Gemmatimonadaceae bacterium | reverse complement strand
CTTTTCCTGTCTCCTGTTACTGGGAGCCACTGCCTGTGCGTCTGCATCGGCCCGGACGAATACTTCGACCACACCCGCCCGCGATTCGACGTCGTCCGACATAGGTCGCGGCGCGGTATCGGCGCCGAATGCGGATCCGTTTCCGAGCACCTACGCACCGTTCCCATCTCGCACGACCGTCATCCGCAACGTCAACCTTCTGACCGCGGCTGGACCGCTGATTAGAAACGGCGCCATCCTGCTACAGAACGGCAAGATTGCGGCTCTCGGTGCGACGGTAGATGCGCCCGCGGATGCGCTCGTGATCGACGGGGCTGGAAAATACGTCACGCCCGGACTCATCGACGACCACTCGCACCTCGGCGTATACGCAGCGCCAGGGGGTAATGCTCTAAGCGATGGCAACGAAGCTACGAATCCGACCACTCCGCAGGTCTGGGCCGAGCATTCGGTCTGGCCGCAGGATCCGCAATTCCCGCGCAATCTCGCCGGCGGCGTGACGACGCTGCAGGTGCTCCCCGGTTCCGCAAATCTGATCGGTGGACGCAGTGTCGTTCTGAAGGTCGTACCGGGACGCACCGTGCAGGCAATGAAATTTCCCGGCGCCAAGTATGGACTGAAGATGGCGTGCGGCGAAAATCCCAAGCGGGTCTACGGATCGCGGGGCCAAACCCCATCAACACGGATGGGCAACGTCGCCGGTTACCGCGCGGCCTGGATTCGCGGTCAGGAATATCGGCGCAGATGGGACAAGTGGAATGCCGATCACAAGGGTGATCCGCCGACTCGCGATCTAGCGAACGAGACGCTAGCCGAGGTTTTGCGCGGCAACATTCTCGTTCACAACCACTGTTATCGCGCCGACGAGATGGCGCAGATGATCGACATCGCGCACGAGTTCGGCTACAAGATCCGCTCGTTCCACCACGGTGTCGAGGCGTACAAGATCGGTGACCTTCTGGCGAAGGAAGGAATCAGCGCCTCGATCTGGGCCGACTGGGGTGCCTTCAAGATGGAAGCGATCGACGCCGTTAAAGCGAACATGGCGCTCGTCGACCATGCTGGAGCGCGGGTTGTCGTTCACTCGGACGATCCGTCCGGATCACAGCGTCTCAATCAGGAGGCGGCGAAGGCAATGGAGGCGGGCGCGGAGATCGGGTTGCCGATCAGCGAAGAGCAGGCCATCAAATGGCTGACCATAAATCCGGCGTGGGCCCTCGGACTCGACGACAAAATCGGCTCGCTCGAGCCGGGGAAAAACGCCGACGTCGTGTTGTGGACTGGTGATCCATTCAGCGTCTACTCGAAGCCCGAGAAAGTCTGGGTAGATGGGGCGATGCTTTACGATCGGCTCGATCCATCCGAGCAATGGCGCACCGACTTCGAGCTGGGCTTCGTACCGTTCAACCGGATTCAATAGATGATGATTTCATACAATCTCCGATCACGCATTGCGCTTACGGTTTCATCACTGCTGATCGCCGCCGCGGCAGCGTCGGCGCAAACCATCGCCATCACCGGCGGCAAAGTGTATCCCGTCAGTGGACCGGTGATCGAAAACGGCACGGTCCTAATCACCAACGGTAAGATCGCGGCCGTTGGCGCCAACATTCCGATTCCCGCCGGCGCTCAGCGGATTGACGCGACGGGCAAGATCGTGACGCCAGGATTCGTCAACGCAGCTACCCAACTCGGCGTCCAGGAAATCTCGGCAGTCAGCGACACGCGCGACGAGAGGGCTCGCGGCCGAGACAACATCGCGGCCGCGTTTACCGTGTGGGAAGGACTCAATCCGAATTCGGTGCTGCTTGCGCCGGCAAGAAAAGAAGGAATCACAAGCTTCGTCGTGATTCCGACCGGCGGGCTGGTATCCGGTCAGGCAGCGCTGGTCGATGTTGTACCGGGAACGACCACGGACATGATCATCCGCGCTCCGGTCGCGATGGTTGCGGAAATAGGTGACGCTCAAGCCGCCGGCCTGAGCTCGCGCGGCGAGCTGATCGTGAAGCTGCGCGAGCTGCTCGAAGATGCTCGGTTCTTCCAGACGCACCGTGACGCGTTCGATCGCGCGCAGACGCGGCCATTCGTCACGAGTCGCCTCGATTTACAGGCGATGATACCAGTAATCGAGGGTAGACTGCCCCTCCTTGTGACAGTGAATCGCGCCGCTGACATCGACGCGGCGATGCGTCTCGCGCGCGACTACAACGTGAAGCTGATGATCGGTGGCGGTGCGGAGGCGTGGATGATGGCCGACAAGCTCGCCGCCGCTCGGATTCCCGTGCTCACGGGGGCGATGAATAACATTCCTGCTGATTTCGCCAGCCTCGGTCAGCGTCAGGAGAACGCCGGATTGCTCCGCAAGGCGGGCGTTGCCGTCGCTCTCGTTGGCAACGCCGGCGGGGGCGACGAGGAAGCTTTCAACGTGCGCAACATCAGGCAGGAAGCCGGCAACGCCGTGTCGTATGGAATGACGTGGGATGATGCGCTGCGCGCGGTCACGCTCGCTCCCGCCGAGTTGTTCGGCGTCACGGATCGCGTGGGATCGCTCCAATCAGGTCGCGAAGGCAACGTCGTCGTGTGGAGCGGTGATCCGTTCGAGTTCACGACGCGCGCCGAGCACGTCTTTGTGCGCGGGCGAGAGTACAACGAGAAAACGCGGCAGGACATGCTTATCGAGCGGTACCGGAATTTGCCGGGGACCCATAATAATCCGCGATAGGGCGGTACGGATTTGGTGATGGGACCAACTACACAAAAGGTGTGAGGTGCCGGGTACTAGGTGCTGGGTACGTGGTAAAGTCATTTACCTCGCACCCGCTACCTAGTACCTGGCACCTCACACCTTTTTTGAACCTGGCCTAGAGCGCTCGGCAAGCCAGCGCGTTCGCAGTAATCGGGTCAACCAGCAGAGTTAGGGTACGTCTCCGTCGCGTCTGCGGCGCTGCCGGACGATGTCGCGCTCGACGAGGCACGCGACGCTGACGACTGTTGCCGCCTCAGCTCTATTTCGGCTTCCAGTCGCGCGGCTTCGGTATCGTGCGTTTCCAGGGTCGACTTGAGCCGATCGTACGTTGCAGCATCGATATCGCCACCGCTCTTCCTCGCGCGATACACGGCGTAGCCGAGTGACTGCGCTGCCTTATCAGCGAGCTGTCGGGTGCGAAAGGCCTCGAGTCTCGTCTTGCCGTCGTCGAACGCGTCCTGCGCAGCTTTGCCGGCGCGGTCGAGCTCCTGCTTCAGTCTATCGAGTAATGCCATCGTTATCTCGCGTAAGAGGTTGCATCACTAAATCGTACGCAAAAACTCCGTCGAGCGTTTCATTTCAGTATCGCTGATTCGCTGGCTGATGGCAACAAAAAAAGCCCCTCGCGGGGCTTTCGAAGATCGAGAAACCTAGGCGGCGCTAGTCTCTACTTCAGGATACACGCTGACCTTGTAACGCGTGCGGCTCTTGTGCTCGAACTTCACGACGCCATCGATGAGCGAGTAAATCGTGAAGTCGCTCCCCAAGCCGACGTTGCGACCCGGATGCCACTTCGTGCCGCACTGACGGACGATGATGTTGCCGGCCACGACTTTTTCACCGCCGAACTTCTTCACGCCGCGGTACTGCGGATTGCTGTCGCGCCCGTTGCGCGATGAGCCTACACCTTTCTTGTGAGCCATTACTTCTCTCCCCCGCTCTTCTTGCCGAAGGCGATGTCCTTGATGCGGACCTCGGTGAACGCCTGCCGATGGCCCTGCTTTTTCGCGTAGTTCTTGCGCCGCTTCATCTTGAAGACGACGATCTTGTCGCCCTTACCGTGCTTGACGATTTCGCCGGTGACGTGCGCGCCCTTGAGTCCCGGTGCGCCGACGTGGGTCTTATCGCCGTCGGAGCCGAGGATGACGTCGTCGAAGGTCACTTTCGAACCGGCATCGCCGACCAGGGTCGGGATTCTTATTGTCTTTCCAGCCTCGGCGCGGAACTGCTTGCCGCCGGTTCTGATGATCGCGTAAGTCATGTGTTGTGTTACGGTTATGTGGCCCTGCACAGCCATTTAAGTTAGTTGGAGTGCGGGAGCGGGTCAACTGGGGGATGAGGGACGAGGGATGGGGGATGAGGGATGGGGGATGGGATGCGGAAGAAGCGCCTACTTCATAGTCAACGGATGCGCTCCCCGTCCGCCTTCCCTCATCCCCCATCCCTCATCCCCCATCCCTCCTACGCTATCGCGTACTGCTGCGTGACATCCCTTCCCTGCGCCTTCACGACCAGCTTGAATTCGTCGGGTTTGAGCAGCGGATCGTCGCGGAATTCCAACGAGAAATTCGCCGCCTTCTGAAGCTTCTGCGCGAGATCGCGCTCCTGCTCGAGAACATACATTGCGACATCGGGGTGCAGCTTCACCAGCAAGTTGTCCCGCCGGCCTTCCACCGCCATGCGCTTCACCGACCGCTCCATCCGACGCACGATCGTCTCCGGTGTCAGGACTCGTCCAGTTCCGTTGCACGTCGGACATGGTTCCGTCGACGACTGGTAGTGGCTCTGACGGACGCGCTGACGAGTCATCTCGATGAGACCCAGATCGCTCACGGCGAACGCCTTGGTCCGAGCGCGGTCGCGCGAGAGATGCTGCCTCAGCTCCTGTAGCACCCGGTCGCGATTCGCCTTTGTCTCCATGTCGATGAAGTCGCAGACGATGAT
>JBJMOA010000003.1:0-5093 GCA_045803975.1 Gemmatimonadaceae bacterium | reverse complement strand
CTGATCGGGTACCTACTCGTGCATCTCACCCAGCACACGCTGGCGCCGCATTTCCATTTCGGCGAAGAGGTCCACCACGTTACGAAGATCGTCAGCTTCTCGGCGCTCGCGGGACTGATGTTGCACACGTTTGTGGATGGCGTCGCGATCGCCAGCGGATTCGGAGTGAGCGACGCACTGGGCATGCTCGTGTTTCTGGCGATCCTGCTGCACAAACTGCCCGAGGGCTTGGCGATCTCCAGTCTGTTCCTCGCGTCGGGGGAGAGCAGAGCTGCCGCGCTTGGCGCCAGTGGAGCGCTCGCGGTCTCCAGCTTAGTCGGCGCTTTTCTCACGCAGCAGGTACCGGTGCTTGGCAGATACGGCTTGCCTCTCGCTGCCGGTGTGACGCTTTATGTCGGCGCCTCCAACCTGGTTCCCGAATTTCAGGGCAAGAGAGAATGGAGGCTGCCGATCAGTTTTTTCTTGGGCTGCGGTTTGTACTACCTGGCACGGCGGCTGGTCGGTGCGTAACCGACGTGAAGTTCTTCGGAAAGGAATGTTTCCTGGAAGGCCCTGGCGTTAGCGATAGACATCTCGACGGTTGCCGATTTTGATGACGACAACGACGCGCGCCTTATCCTGAACGTCGTAGAGTACTCGAAAATCGCCCTGGCGAATACGATAAAGTTCGGCGCCAGAAAGCTTTCGGCTCTCGCGAGGCCGCGGATCAACAGCGAGCGATTGGATTTTGCGCGCGATTACTCGCCTCAGCTTGAGGGGTAGGTTTTCGAGTTCCTTGACTGCGGATGGCTTGATGAAAACGCTATAGCTTGCCACGTCGCTTCAGATCTTTAAGCACGTTTTCGAAGCGAAGATTCGGCTCCTTCGCTCGGGCGCGCGCTGAGGCGAGATCGTCGGCGTCTTCACTGAGGGTTGCGCGCACGGCGGCGTTGACGAGCTCAGACACGGAATAGTCGGTCTCGAGCGCCTTGACCCGAAGTGCGCGGTGAAGATCTGCGTCAAAATAGACTGTTATGCGCTTGGATGCCATAGTGGACGGTAGCGTTATAACGTTACAACGTCAAGACGTTCCAAGCTGGCTATTTCGCCACCCCGACTGCGAACACGTTCGACGCTGAAGCCCCCCAGACGCCCGTGAGGTCCATTGAGGGACTTGGTGTTCCGTTCACTGCCTGAGGCGTCCAACTCGAGCCGTCGTAGCGCAAGATCGTAGTGTTATCGCCGACGGCGAATACTGAGTTGCCCGCGCTGCCCCACACACTCCGCAACAATTGTGTCGATCCGCTCGTCTGCGAAGACCACGACGTGCCGTTGTAATGCAGAATCGTTCCGGCTCCGCCCACGGCGAACACATCGCTGGCCGAAGTTCCCCACACGGCGTAGAGCGGCTGCGTCGTACCGGACACCTGCGCGGTCCAGCCGCTGCCGCTGTTGACGAGAATGGTGCCGGCGTCGCCTGCAGCGAAGACGGGCCCGGTGGCGCTGGCCCCCCAGACCGCCCTCAGATGCGCAGTAGTTCCGCTCGCCTCGGAGTTCCAGGCCGTGCCATTGAAGCGCAGGATCGAACCAGCCTCGCCAACCGAAATGGCTGTGCCGGGCGCGCCGGTCCAGACCGCGCGCACGGCGAGAGTGCAGCCCGAACAAAGCCGAGTGTAGGTCTGAGTCCACGACTGGCCGTTGAAATGATCGATGCCGACGTTGTTGAAGTTGGCCTGAGGGAATTGGCGCACGGCAAAAACGTCGGACGCGGAACTGCCCCATACACTCGTGTATGTCTCGTTGAAAGTGCCGCCGGCCGGTATTCCCGCGCATGGGGCTGTTGGCGTCCAGCGGTTACCATCGAACGTCATTATGAGTTTGTTGCGGCGACATCTCCCGACGGCGACGATGTTTGAGGGCCCTGTCCCCCAGATCGACGTCAACACCACCTCTACGTTCGTGGTGTCGGCTAGCATCGTATCCCACGCAGTGCCGTTGTAGTGGAGTACAATCGGCAATGCCTTGCTCGTCGCGGAAAATGTCGCCGGTGAAACGTTGAATCCCGGCGTGCTGGCGGCCACAGTCTGAGTACCGACGGTGTTACCAAGCGTCCAACTGACCCATACCCTCCCTTCCGAGTCGGTCAGTCCCGAGCTCCCCGAGACGGTACCGCCTCCCTTGGTCACGTCCCACTTGACGCTTATCCCGGTCGCAGGCGACCCGTCGCTGTTCTTTACGATGACTGCAAGCGGGAAGGGCACGGGGTGCGCGACGTACGCAACTTGATCCTCTCCGCCTGCCGTCACGATTTGCGCCGGGCTTGGTGGGCCAACGATGCCGTCTTTGCGGTCCCCGCCGCAACCGCACAACATGGCGATTCCGACGGCCAGTCCAGCCCCCACGGCTCTCAACATTTCTACGCCCCTACACGCAGTAAGTTGTCGTATCCCTGCAAAGGTCGTGCAGGCCAGCGCCTTGCACCTGAATCGTAAACGAGCATGCCGAAAAAATTCAGGCGTCCGCCGTCTAACGTCTCGAGCCGCGAAGAAAGTCTATGGAGCGCGCGCGAAACCGCGCAACCTCTCGCCGCGCGGATGCGCCCACGCACGCTCGAAGAATTCGTCGGGCAGGAACACCTCTTGGCGCCGGGCAAGGCGCTGCGCTCCGCCATCGAGACCGGTTCCATAAAGTCGATGGTTTTCTGGGGCCCGCCTGGCTCCGGCAAAACGACGCTCGGACGACTGATCGCGCAGTACACCGACCGCGAGTTCGTCCCGTTCTCCGCCGTCACCGAAGGAATCGCCAAAGACCGCGAAGTCGTCGGCGAAGCAGAAGAACGGCTTCAGATGGGACGCCAGACGATTCTATTCGTCGACGAGATCCATCGCTTCAACAAGGCGCAGCAGGATGCGTTTCTGCCGCACGTCGAGGCCGGAACGATCACGCTCGTTGGCGCGACGACGGAGAATCCGTCGTTCGAGCTGAATAACGCGCTGCTCTCGCGGATGCGCGTGTTCGTTTTGAATCCTCTCACCGAGGGCGATATCGGCGCCGTCATCGACCGTGCGCTGCTCGACGAGGAACGCGGACTCGGCGGAATGAATCTCAAAGTCGACGACGACGCGCGAGACGTCATCACCCGCGAGGCGGACGGCGACGCGCGGCGTGCGCTCACTGTGCTCGAAGCGTCGGCGGATCATGTTGGCGAAGGCGGTCGAATTACGATCCAGGTCGCGCGCGACGCGATGCAGAAGCGCTTCGCTCACCACGACAAAAGCGGCGAAGTCCACTTCAACATGCTCTCGGCGTACCACAAATCGCTGCGCGGGAGCGATCCGCAGGGCGCGTTGTACTGGATGGCGCGGATGATCGAGGGCGGCGAAGATCCGATGGTAATCTTCCGTCGCTCGATTGCCATGGCCGCGGAAGACATCGGACTCGCTGACCCGCAGGCGTTGCAGCTGGCGGTCGCGGCGCGCGATGCGTTCCACATGCTCGGGCCGCCAGAAGGCTTTCTGCCGCTCGCGGAGATGGTGATCTATCTAGCCACCGCTCCCAAATCGAACGCGTCCTATCGAGGGCTCAGCGCAGCGATGGAAGCCGCTCGCGAAAGCCCCGCCGCGCAGGTTCCACTGCACATCCGGAACGCGCCGACGCCACTCATGAAGGACCTCGGCTACCACGCCGGCTACCAGTACGCCCACGACGTGCCAGAGGCATACATCCCGCAAGAGTATCTACCGGAGGAGCTGCGCGGCAGCGTCTTCTACGAGCCTGGACCCTTCGGATTCGAGAAGGAAGTCGCAAAACGCCTCCAATGGTGGGCTGACCTGAAGGCCAAAGTGTCCACGCGTCCGTCACCTTCCGGGGACAGAAGCGGGACTGACAACACGAAAGGGGAGAACGAAAATGAGTAGGATTATGAATCGACGGATGAAGCTCGGCGTCGCGGTGCTCGCGGTATTTGCGGCGGCTGGCTGCGCTTCTCTCGGAGCGCTCGGCGGCTTCAAAGAGCCGATCGTCAGCTTCAAGGATCTCCGCGTGAGAGGACTCGGCCTCACCGGGGGCTCGCTCGACGCATATCTCAACATCTACAATCCGAACGGATTCAGGCTCGACGCGACACGTCTCACCTACAACGTGAAGGTCGGCGAGAACGAGCTTGGGACCGGCGCGCTCGACTCGCGCTTCACCGTGCAGAACAACGACTCGACGACGATCAGGATCCCGATCGACTTCACCTACGCAGGGATCGGCGCGGCCGCGCGGCAGATGATGCAGAGCGGCACCGTTCCGTACACGGTGACAGGAGACGTGACGGTGGGTACTGCGGTCGGCAACTTCACTGTACCTTACACGGGGTCAGGACGCTTCTCCGCGTTCGGTGGAGCGCAGAACAATCCGAGGTAGCAGATCCCGAAAGAACTAATCGAGCTGAAGGCCCCGATCGAGCGTGCGATTCTCGTCGGGGCACCGCGCAAGAGGTCGAACGCCCGACATTCCGTCGCCGAGCATCTGGAAGAGCTCGAGCAACTGGTGGACACGGCCGGCGGAGTCGTAGTTGGTGAGGTGACCCAGCAGATCGACAAGCCGAACCCCGCGACGTACCTCGGCAAGGGCAAAGTCGAGGAGCTGCGCCAGGAGATCGAGGACAAGAACGCGTCGCTAGTGGTGTTCGACGACGAGCTGTCGCCATCCCAGGGCAAAAACATCGAGGATGCGACGGGTCAGCGCGTGATGGATCGCGCCGAGCTGATTCTCGATATCTTCGCGACGCGGGCGCGGTCGAGCGAAGCGAAGATGCAGGTCGAGCTCGCGCAGCTGCAGTACATGCTGCCGCGATTGACGCGGATGTGGGCGCACCTCGAGAAATTCCGCGGCGGCATTGGTGTGAGAGGCCCGGGAGAAACGCAGCTCGAGACCGACCGGCGCTTGATCAACCAGCGGATCAAGCAATTGAAAAGCCGACTCGAGGATGTTCAGAAATCGCGCGAGGTACAGCGATCGGGCCGCCGGGACGCATTCCGCGCCTCACTCGTTGGCTATACGAACGCAGGGAAATCGTCGATTTTGCGCGCGATAGGCAACGCGCCGGAGGTATTCGTCGAGGATCG
>JBJMOA010000002.1:0-5586 GCA_045803975.1 Gemmatimonadaceae bacterium | reverse complement strand
TTTGATTTCTTCGTGAATGAGGCGCGGAAGGATGCGCTCTCTGTTGTTTGGGGCCGTCATTAAATCAGGTGGTTTTTACTGGGTTCGGAGGCGGGGCGGGAGGACAAAATGCCTCCAATCGACGTAGCGTTAAATGTAGCTTCCCGGCACTACGAAATCAACCTTGGCTATTGGTTCTAAGTCTTTCCGTGGCAAGGCCTTACCGCTCCACCAGCTACTCTCCGTAAGGGCGCCTAGGCACCTCGCAAAAATTGGCGGGCGAGGGGGCTTCACACTACCATACAGACCTACTCGCAACCCGAACATTCGAGGCCTGCCGTGGCTCATACGATCAAAGTCATTGCACTCGGCTTCGTCCTCGCGATGTTTTTAGCTTGCACGGGGCGGCAGGGAAATTCGGGCGAAGACGCCATCAACCGGCCCTTCACGGTCAATAGAGTGCGGATCGACCCCGATTCGCTGAACGCTTACCTCGCCGCGCATCGTGGCTTTACGAGTCGGGGCGGCGAGATGCGCTGCGCGTACAAACCTCTCGGTCAGCGGGATGCGCGAGTCTTCGTCTGGGCCCTCTGCACGGAGCTATTGGCCATTGAGGGTCACTTGGTAAACGGCTCGGGAATGAGCTTGCCCGCCGCCTTCCAGATCGCGGTCGATAGCGGGCGGGCGCGGATCGTCGGCGTCGAAGTGCCCCAAGACGGCAGTGGTTACGGACCCAGCATTCGACGGATTTTCCCGGCGAGCACTTGGCCGGCAATCTTCTCGGGCGGCACCCGCGAGGGGCCAGGGGCTGGGCTCGAACATCACTTACGGATGGAGGCCGCCGCACGTTTTGGGCTACCACCCACAGCCGCTGACGCGCCACGCCGGCACGACCCGGAGCCGATCTTTACTATCGACAGCGGCTCATTCGCCTTCGTCGTGCGAGGGGACACCACGCTCGTCGACGAATTCGTGCGGACGAGCAACTCATTGGAAGGGGTTGTGCGCACGCGCACTCGCAACGCAAAGTTTGGCTGGGCGCGCTACCGTGTTGAGTTCCCGCGATCAGGGGAAGCGACGCGAAGCCAGTTATCGCTCGGCCGCGTCGGCACATCCCCGGATTCGGCTGCGAGCTATACGACCACGTTTGGTCCGGACTCCATTATCGAGGAGTGGCCGAACCGCGCGCCCACCCGCGTTCCATACGTCCGCGGGACCGTCCCGCTGTTCGGACCGTCGGTCGCAATGCTACAGGAAGTGATTCGGCGTGGTATGAGGATCGCCCCGGCTTTGCGAGAGACAGGCGTGCCGGTGTACTTTCTCTTATCGAGAGGTCGGATTGACCGCCTGCACGTTCAGTGGATCGCGCGCGACACCGTAACTGTAGCCTCCGGTGAGTCTCGGGCAGTACGGTATGCGGTCGACGGGTGGAAAATCGTCGGCGGTCAAAGCGGTGAGTACGTCACAGTCCGTCGTCGAGCAAATGTCTCCCCAGCTCGCCTCGACTCAGCAGCACGACGTGTTGCCGACTTCCTCCGCGGAAAAGCCGGCTTCGAGCAAATTGAGTTGGCCGATAGCGTGACATTGTACGTTGCTCCGGAGGGCGGCGGTGGACACGCCACGTTATCGAAGGGGCAGCTGCGGCAACGGTCGGGGTGGCGAGTGCGCTCGCAGAATCACGTCTTCTCGCTCGTGCCGCCGGCCGGCGCGACGAAGCTCACAACCAAGGTCGGCCGACATTTGAACTGTGGTGAACAGTCGCTCGCCGCGAAATTCCCGGGACTCGCGCGCCTTCCCCATGTCGGCACAACGCTCACGCCAGAGAACGTGCAGAGTTGCCTCCAGACCTGGAACGTGACCTTCGTATTCGACACGAGCGCCCACCCGCGCCTCGTCGCCGTGGCGTACGATCAGTTTGAGTGGTGAAACACGCTCGCCGGTCGCGGTGTTGATTGTTGCCCTATTGGCCTGACCGCTGAATATTCATCCGGTCCGGCGCCCGGCCTGACGCACCAATCTCCCCGCCCATGACCGAACCCAAAGTTTCAGCGATTGGCAAGTATCGCATCGTCGAGCTCGTCGGCGAGGGGGCGATGGGCGTTGTCTATCGGGCGGTCGACACGGTGCTCGATCGCACCGTCGCGATCAAAGTCATGAACGAGGCAATCGCCCGGCAGGAAGATTTACGCAAGCGATTCCTGCACGAAGCGCAGGCGGCTGGATCTCTCCAGCATCCCAACGTGGTCTGCATCTACGACCTTGGCGAAGTCGACGGGCACCTCTTCATCGCGATGGAGTTCGTACACGGCGTCGATCTCGAGCGGCTAATCGAGATGGGCGAGCCGCTTTCGCTGCAGACCAGGCTCGACATCATGATCGACGTGTTGACCGGGCTTTCATACGCCCACAAGCACGGCATCGTGCATCGAGACATCAAGCCGGCCAACATCCGTGTTGCCGAGGACGGACGCGCGAAGATCATGGACTTCGGTGTCGCGCATCTTGCCTCGTCCAGCATGACGCGCACGGGTTCCTTCCTGGGGACGCCGAGCTACATGGCGCCCGAGCAGATCACCGAGGGAAAAACGACCCCCGCCACCGACATTTTTGCCGTCGGTGCCGTGCTCTATCAGGTGCTCTCGCTGATGAAGCCGTTCGACGGACCGACGATGCAGAACCTGTTTTTCAAGATCATCACCGAGAAACCGCGGCCGATCGGCGAGCTCATGCCGGGACTACCGCCGGCCCTCGATCGGATCGTGCAGAAGGCAATGGCAAAGGATCCCGCGGATCGTTACGCAACCGCTCTGGAGATGGCCAACGAGCTGAGCGGCGTACGGTCCAAGCTGAGTGGACCCTCGTATCCAGCGTCTGTCTCGTTGAGTACTTCGGTCGCGACGGCGATCGAGCTTTCGAGAAAAAAGCAGGCGCGCATGCAAAGGGTCGCCTTTGCGGGTGGCGGTGCGCTCGTAGCCGCGGCGCTATTCGCCATCGCGTGGTCGCAGTCACCACCTCGGCCCGCTCCGGCGACGCCGACTGCAAGTCCACCGCCGACGGCGCAAGCGTCCGGGCCCGTCATGCCGACGGTCGAACGTCAATCAACCACTGCGCAACCGAGTGTGATAGCAGTGAAGCAGGCTGCCACGCCAGCGCAGCGCGCCGTAAAACCAGACAAGACTCCGCCGCCAGTGCGGGAAAAGCGCGTCGAGCCGACCCGCACGACGACCAAACCAAGTCAGCCTATCGCCGCTCCAATTTCGGCGTCGGTCAGTGCTCCAACGACCACTCGCATCGCGCCACAAGACACGCCGACTGCTCCTCCGGTCGTCGTTGCGCGACCCGTTGCGTTGCCGACGGTTCAGGAAGCGGCTCCGCCCGCACCGGCGACCGCGGCAGATATCGCGCCGACGGTCGAAGCATACGCTCGTGCAATCGAGTCACGAGACGTTGGAATAGTACGGCGAGTGAACCCGGGGCTCACGGCCGAGCAACAAAGGCGCTTCGAGGATTTTTTTCAGACGGCGCGCAGCATCAACGTCACGTTCAGAATAGTGAATTTCGAGGCGTCGGGCGGGCTGGCGAACGCGCGGCTAGTCGGGAGCTTCGACTACGTGGCGAGGGAAGGCGGGAAGGTCGAAAGCCTGCCTGTCAGCCTGGCGGCGACTCTCCGCCACGATGCGAACGCCTGGCACATCGTGTCAGTGCGCTGATCGCCTTCACCGCTCGGCTAAAAAGTGTATTCGATGCCGGCGGTGTAGACGAGATTCGGGCGCAGTCCACCGCGATTCAATGGAAAAAGCGTGTTCAGGACGATAGTCGTCTTGCGCGCCGGTGTGATCTTCACACCAAAAGATCCGTTGACAATGTCGTCACGAGTCTCGGGGATGTTGGTCGGCTTCAACGTGCGACGAAACGGCGACTCATAAGTGACGGTCCCGGGCAGGTGCAGGTGGCTGTCGCCGACCTGTAGCTCTGTGACGAGATCCGCGGCCAGCGTCACACTCTCGGCCATCCGATCGTCGAAGCCAATCGTTCCAAGCACAGCGTCGTTCTGCTGTTCGCCCGCGTGATACGCGTAGCCGACATTTACGTGCGGCGAGAAATCGGCAAAGCGAGAGTTGAGAATCGCCAGCACGCGTCCCGCGAATTTCCCCGACCCAAGCAAATCTTCACGGCTTCCGGTCGGAAAGCGGCCATCGACCAGGAGCGCAAAGCCCGAATTCGGCGAATCTCTGAGGTTGATCTTGGCTCGTAGCGCGACATCGCCAAGTCCGGCAGCGCTGCCAAGACTCTGACGATGAGCGCTCAAGACAGGATTGGTCGAGGTCCCCGCGAAATAATGGGCGGCAGTCGTTCCGCCGAACGGCCGGATCTCGGCGTCGCTTTCGCCGCGAAAATCTGCCTCCACGATCGGAACGACTAGTCCCAGGTCGAACTTGTCGGACACGCCGTACGTGAGATACATCGATGTGACCTGCACCTCGAGGTCCATCGACAAGTGGAAATCCATCGCGTCGTTTTCCAGCACGGGCACGCCGTAGAGAGAGCAGTCGGCGCCGAACTGAGCATCGCACCCCTCGAAATCGACATTCTCGTGCGTGAAGGTGAGTCCGATGTTGCGCATATCGACGCCGCGCAGCGTCGCGAAACGGAAACCGGTTCGGCTGATCCCCGCCAACACCCGCCCACGCCCGAGCGTCTGCGCGCGCTCGGCGAAGATCGGCCCGGCCGATGTCGACGTGCGGACGGGAGCGCCGCCCTCGAATCGGAACGTCTCGCCGCCGCTCGTCGACCCGATCGGGATGTTGGCGACGCTCGCCCCGAGGGCATCGGTGATAAACGCGATTACCGACGCGTTTTCGGCCGCCGAAGCCGGTACGAAATGCTTCCCATGCGCCTGTAGCGATGCGGGGTTATTCGGATCGCCCGATCCGGCCAGGAAAAGCGGATCCTCCCCAGGCCCGAAAATGAACAGCTCGGAGATGCGCTCGCGTAACCCCTGAGCGCCTGCGGGTGACGATAGGCCGAAGAATGCGAAGCATCCTGCGGCGAGTAGCCTGCGGAAATTGGAACGTCTCGGAGCACTTTTGCGCATCGGAGTCCGGAGGCGTGTGATTGGGTCGAGCCGACGAAGCGGACTATCATAGCCGCTACTGGGGGAGGCGGGAAGCGGAAGGCGAGGCCACGCGGTGATACTTAGTTGGTCGTGTCAAGCAGGCTTGACATGGGCAAGGCCGTGCGATATTCTTACTGTGGAAAGTACACTTGACATGGCACCAGGCGTTCGAAACCGAGTCAAAGAGCTACGCGCCGAGCGCGGGTGGACGCAGCAGCAGCTCGCTGATGCCGTCGGCGTTTCACGTCAGAGCATCAACTCCATCGAGCGCGATCGATATGTGCCGAGTTTGATTCTCGCGCTGACGTTTGCGCGGGTGTTCCGAAGCACAGTCGATGAGATCTTCACGCTGGAGAACAAGAAATGAGCATCCCAATCCTGAGCAGAGTATGGGACGAACGTTTTGCGAGTCACCGCCGTCGCTCTACGAGTCTCGCCGGACTGATCGGCGGATTTGTAGCGATAGGTCTTTTCGCCTACCACTACTACGC
>JBJMOA010000001.1:0-11632 GCA_045803975.1 Gemmatimonadaceae bacterium | reverse complement strand
GAACTCAAGGTCGTTGATGACGTCGATCAGGATGAGCGCGACGCTGCACTGATCGGGAACGTTGCCGTGTAGGTCGGAATTCTTCGCTGGCATGCACTTCCATCAAGGAAAGGTCGTGCCATGCGATCTTGATCGAGGGCTTAGGACCAACGGCATTTATGATCGCGGACTAAGTGAGGAACGAGGACAAAGGGCCAACACGCAGGATCGAGGACGCGAGGGCTCGCCGAAGCAGAATCCCGGAATGCAGCCGCGCGACGGATTTCAGCCATGCGCGAATTGAAAGGCGTCGGGCGGAAGTATCCTCGGCGCTACTCTTGATCATGTCTCATTTTGGGCCGCCCGTCGCGGCGGCTACGTCGAATGATCCGCTGTTTCGGATGCGCGCCTACCAGATCGCGAAAGATTTGTTGCAGACGGCGTGGCTGGACGCAAAGGCCCTTGGTGCTGATCCCGTCACCCAGAAAATGTCGGGCCAACTGTACGCCGCCGTCGGATCGATCTCCGCCAATATCGGAGAAGGCTACTCTCGGAGTTCCGGAATCGATCGCTCGAGGATTTTCGAGTATGCGCTTGGCTCTGTGCGCGAAAGCATGACGTGGTATGAGGCTGCGCGTCCGATGCTGGGGGATGTTGTCCTGACCCGCCTCAACGATCTAGAAGAAATTCGCCGCCTCCTCCTTGCAATCATCCCTCGCGAACGTGCCCGCCGCGGGCGGTTGGGCAAGGAGTGACGTCCTACGGCCGGCTTTGTCCTCGATCCTGCTCGTTCGCCCTTTGTCCTAGGTTCTCAATTAGTCCGCGATCATAAATGCAGTTGGTCCTAAGCCCTCAGTCAAAAAACGGCTTCGTCCTAACCCTCCTCGGTGCGACGGAGCCTCATAAGCAGGCGGAAGTACGCATAGAAGGGCAAACCAAGCGCGATCAACGCGAGGCCGGCGACGGATTCGACTGGCGTCGCGGAAAGGCTGTTGATGACTAGCCACACCGCGACAAGGACGAAGATTGCCGGCACGACCGGGTAGCCGAGCGCGCGGTAACGGCGCGGTGCGGCGGGCAGCTTTCTCCTCAACACGAAGAGCGAAGAACCAACGAGCGCCGCGAACAGCCAGACAGCAAAGATGACGGATGTCGTGACCTGGTCGAACGTACCGGACAACGCGAGCAGGCATGCCCAAATCCCCTGAAACCAGATCGCGTTTGCCGGGACACGCGAGGTCGCGCTCAGCGTCGCCAGCGGACCGAAGAACAATCCGTGGCGGGCCATCGCGTACGGAACGCGCGCGTTCATCAGTGTGATTGCATTGAGCGCGCCGATCGCTGAGATCATGAAGGCAATCGAGACGATCTGCGGGCCATACGACGAGAACGTCTGCGCCGCTTTTGCCGCAACCGGCAGTGCGTCGCGGTACGCTGTCGAGTTGGCAGTGAGGATCTCGCTGAACGGCAGAGCGTAGAAGTAAGCCACGTTCGTGACGAGATATACCAGGATCACGATCAGCATCCCGTAGATCAGCGCGCGGGGAATGTTGCGCTCCGGTTTCTCTATCTCGCCCGCGACCATTGGGAGATTCGACCAACCCTGATACGCCCAGAGGGCTGCGATCATCGCCGCGCCGAACGCGCCGCTTCCGCCTGGAGCGATCCCCGCCGTTACTGGCGTTTGCAGATGGTCCCATGATGCGGTGCGTGAGAGCAGCGACGCGCCGAGCACTATGATCGCGATTCCTGCAAGCTTCGCGACCGTCGCTGCCCATTGCACCTTCCCACCCAATTGCACGCCACGCGAATTGATCGCACAAAAGAGCAGGATCACCAAAACCGCGACGACCTGCTGGATTCCGAGGCGCCAATGCACCACTTGCCCCAACAGATGGACGTCGCGCGCGATCCAGGTTGCATCGAGCGGTACGAACGACGAAAGAAACGACGCGAGCGCAGTCGATACGGCGGCAAGTCCGCCGCTAGCGATCAACATCACCGAGGTCCACCCGAACAGAAACGCCGGAAGATCGCCGTACGCTTCGCGCAGGAAGACGTACTCTCCGCCCGCTTCTGGCATCATCGCGCCCAGCTCCGCGTAGGTGAGCGCGCCGGCCAGCGAGAGAAGGCCGGCCGCGAGCCACGCGAGCAACACATTTGACGGACTCCCAACGAGCTGCGCCATCGGCGCGGTCTTGAGATAGACGCCGGTGCCGATGACGCTGAGGACGAGCGCTATCGCGTCACGCAGCGACAGCGCTCTCAGGAGCTCTCTTGTCGCGGGCGTCACGTCTGGTGATGCCGCGGCGGTCGAGCTCACTCGGGCGGTCGGACTACGTCGTGTGGACCGGTGTTACGAATTCCGTAGGTAGGTCGAACGTATTCTTCGGTGGTCGCGATACCCTCCTGCCGATCGAGCTCGCGGTTGTCGCGCTCGATCGCGTCACGCTCCTCGCGATAGCGTCGATACCAATTGCGCGTCACTTCACCGGCGAGCTCACGGGCGCCGAGTCCGAACGCGAGTGATAGCGCCAACGCCACCGCACCAAATAGTATCGCGAATGCCGTGGTTACAATTTCAGTCGCGACGCCCAGCTCCTGGAGCGCCATGAAGACCGCGAGCACGACGACGCCCCCTTTGCCGACGCGTGCGAGTGTCGGTCCGCCGTGCAGCCCACCCGCTGACGCCATGATCAGTCCGCCGACGAAGCCGCCGAGCACGATGCCGACGATCATGATGACGATCGCGGCGATAACGCTCGGGATGTAGCTCACGAGCTCGGAGAACACATTGGCCAGTGACTCGAGTCCAAGCGCGTTCGCGGCGACGAGCATCACCGCGAACATCACGAACCAGAACACGAGACTGCCGGCGACGCGCGTGGGGTTTACGCGCGACCCTGATCTTTCCACAGCCTGCATCACGCCACCGCGCTCGAGCACCTGATTGAGGTGGATTCGGCGCATCAACCGGTCGGTGCCTTTCTCGAGCAATCTCGCCAGGAGATAGCCGGCAAAGAGAATGACCAGCGCTCCGAAAAGCGCCGGGACGTAGCGATAGAGCTGTTCGAAGCTTCCCTGCAGTCTTTCGCCGAAGGTGAGTGTCGTCGTGGTGTCCACTAGAACCTCACATTGAGTAGGGAGTGATTCCCTGGGGTGCGGCTCGCAATCAGAAAGATACTTCCCCGATTCAATGTTAGCCGCACCCTTGGCGGGCCCGCATCTGGTGAGGGCCGAATGTAGTGCTCGGTTGCGATCATACCGGCCAGGCTGCCAATCGCCGACCCCACAAAGATTTGCTGCGGATGCTGGTGCGCGTTGGTAAACAACGCAACGGCTCCTCCTCCCATCAGCGCCCCGGCCGCCGTCCCCAGCAGGAGCTGAGTCGCTTCCGTCCGCCCGTGATCCGCCCTTTGGACGAGGAATCGATCCGCGGCAATGACGCCGAGTACGCCGCCAGCGGTGATCACCGTCGCGACCGCCCGTCGCCTGGGGCTCTCGGGCAGAAATGCTATTCCGGTAAGACCTCCGACAAGCACGCCGGACCATAGAGTGTTGATGTCACCAGGCGTGACGCTGTAGCGCGCGTTGCGTGGATAGAGGAGTCCGAGCGGGTATCCAATGAGACCGGAAGCCAGCGTCACACCGACCTGGGTGCGGTCGTCCCGGCAGACGCTGCCTCCAAAATCGAGCGGGCATACTCTGTCGCCTCGCATCGCCGTAGATACGCCAAGTCCAATCAAGGCTGCGAGGTCAGAGCCGAACCCTGTGCCGACCGCGTCCGCTTCGGTCATGTTGCGCGCGAATCGCAAGCCCAATCCTGTTCCAGCGAGTCCGCCCACTAATGCGCCTGCGGACTGTGCGCGATCGTCGGCGCTAAAGAGATACATCGTCGCCAGGCCGGCTAGCGCAATGTTATGACCCATGTTGAACGCGAGATCGCTTTGCGGTCGCGAGATCACGAACCGCCGCGAGATCTCGGAGGCCGCAAAGAATGTCCCGCCTGCGACGACAAGGTATCCCGCTACCCGACTCGCATCGTTGTCAGCGATCGCGCCGGCGAATGCGGGGCCATAGACGAAAATGCCGAGCAGCGATTGGTTGCGAACGAACGAGTCGCGCGCATCGGTGCGTGCCGCGATCACCTCGCGCGGCAGGCGCGACACGATCGCGCGAATTGCATCACGGTCGGCGGCGCTCAGCGTGTAGCGTTCGACGACCCCGCTCGGCCGCGCGACGGCCAGCACGTAGGTCGAATCAGTGACAGTGTACAGCCGTGCTTCGCGGAATTCGCCCGCTACTGGCCACCACGGCGCGCGCAGCGCCGCCCGCTCGGCGATATACGGCGTAATGACCACGACCCGGCCCGCGCTGTCGAACGAAACAGGCCGCTCGACGACTTGCGCGTGAAGGTTTGGGACAATTGCAAAGAGCAGGGCGCCGCAGGCAGCGAGGCGTCGAGTGGCGTTCATATCAAAGGGCTTGAGCCTAGGTCCGCGTTCCGCGGTGAATATCGAATATCGCACTGCGGCGGCATTTTCCGCAGATCAACCAGTCACGCTGTCGCGCATAACCCAGGCCGAAGGAACCGCCGCCAATTTCGCGACGCGTCATTGCGACGCTGCACCGCGGGCAGATGGGCGCTTTGCCGGCCACGAACTCGGTACGGATCTGTTGCAGCTCGCTCTGACTGTATTGCGCGGAATCGTCGGGCACTAGTCCGGAATCCGCACGACGATCTTTCCGAACTGCTGGCCGCTTTGCAGCCGCTCGAACGCCTGTCGTCCCTGCGAGATGTCAAATACCGAATCGACCAATGGTGTAAGCCGGCCGGCGCGATACTCGTTCGTGACAGCGTCGAACTCCGCGTCATTACCCATCGTCGAGCCCATGATGTCCCACTGATTCCAGAACAGTCGCCGGACATCCATCTGTACGATCGGGCCCGACGTCGCGCCACACGTCACGAGTCGCCCGCGCCTGCCCAGGGCGCCGAGCGATTGAGACCAGCTCGCTTCGCCGACGGTGTCGAAGACGACATCGACGCCGCGCTTTCCCGTGCGCGCCCTGATCTCCTTGCCGACATCGGTGTTGGTGTAGTTGAGGACATTCTCGGCGCCCAACCCACGCGCCAATGCGAGCTTCTCGTCGCTGTGCGATGTCACCCACGTAGTCGCGCCAATCATGCGAACGATCTCGAGTGCCGCGAGTGCGACACCGCCGCCTATACCCCAGATCAGGACGTTGTCGGATTTCCTGACGCGTGCACGGGTTATGATCATTCGCCACGCGGTGAGCGTCGACAGCGTAAACGCCGCCGCTTGCTCGATTGGTTTGTCCCTCGGGATGCTGCGCGCGTTCTGCGCGGGCACCACGATGTACTCGGCGATCGTACCCGGAACGTGCTCACCAAGCAGCTTGAAGTTGACGCACAGCGAGTGTTCTCCCGATTGGCAGTACTCGCAGGTGCGATCGCTTAGACCGGGATTGATGATGACAGCGTCGCCGATCTTGAGGTTGTTGTCGGACACTCCGCTCAAATCGCCGACGGCGTCGATGATACCCGTAGCGTCAGCGCCCAAGACCCAACGAGGCGTAATCTTTACACCCGGGAGTCCGCCAACCACGAAGAGATCGAGATGATTTAGCGCAGCGGCCCTCACACGGACGCGGATCTCCCCGCGCTTGGGCTCAGGCTTGGGCAGGTCTGTGCGGTACTCGATCTGGTCGAGGCCGCCGTGCGCGGAGATGGTGAGTCCTCGCACGCGATTATGGGCGGGTTATATTCAATGGGGACATGTGATTACGGCCGCAAGATACCGACATTGATTTCCATCCGCTCCGGATCCGTCTGAATGCTCCCCATAAAAGTTCCGCCGCTCGGCGAGTCGATCGTCGAGGCCACGGTGTCGAAGTGGCACAAGAACGAGGGCGACGCGGTTGCCGCCGGTGATACGCTCGTTGAGCTCGATACGGACAAGATCACCGTGGAAGTGCCGGCACTCAAGCCGGGCGTTTTGACCAAGCGGGCCAAAGCAGAAGGCGATGTCGTTCATGTGGACGACGTGCTTGGTGAGCTCGACGAGACGGCCGTTGCGGCGACTGTATCGGCGCCGGCTGCTGTTCCCGCAGCGAAAGCCGCTGCGCCCGCTGCCCCAGTGCCGGCTCCCTCGCAATCCGAGAGTACGAAGAGCTCACCGGCGGCGAGACGCATCGCGGACGAGCGCGGTATCGACATCGCTGCCGTGTCTGGAACTGGGCGCGGTGGAGCAGTCTCCAAACCTGACGTGCTTGCGGCATCGTCCGGCGCGCGCACGGAGGCTCCGCGCGCCCCTGCTATGCAGCCTTCGCGCTCGCGCGGAAATGGGGCGACGCCGGGCGAACGCGAAACGCGCGAGAAGATGTCGACGCGCCGGAAGAGGATCGCCGAGAACCTGTTGCAATCGCAGCAGTCGACGGCGCACCTGACGACGTTCAATGAAGTCGACATGTCGGCCGTCAATACGTTGCGCGAAAAGTTCAAGGAGAAGGTCGAGAAGGAGCACGGCGTCAAGCTGACCTTCATGCCGTTCTTCGTGAGAGCGGCGTGTCAGGCGCTCAAGCAGTTCCCGACGATCAACGCGCAGGTCGATGGCGATTCCATCATCTACAAGCACTACGTCAACATGGGAATCGCGGTCGCGTCCGAACAGGGACTCGTCGTCCCCAACGTCAAGGACGCTGACAGCAAGGGCATGATTGAGATCAGTCGCGACATTAGCGATGTCGCGAAGCGCGCGCGTGATGGCAAGCTGACGATGGATGATCTCACGGGCGGTACTTTCACAATCACGAATGGCGGAGTATTCGGCTCACTCGTCTCGACTCCAATTCTCAACTACCCGCAGGTCGGCATACTTGGACTTCACAAAACTCAGGATCGTCCCGTCGCGGTCAACGGACAGGTCGTGATTCGTCCGATGATGTACATCGCGCTGTCCTACGATCACCGCATCGTCGAGGGTCAACAGGCGGTGCAATTCCTCGTACGCGTAAAGGAGCTCATCGAAGATCCGGCCGCGATGCTTATCGAATAAATGGTCGACTGCGATGTAGCTATCATCGGCGGCGGACCTGGTGGATATGTAGCAGCGATTCGCGCCGCCCAGCTGGGACTCAACACAGTTTGCATCGAGATGGACAAGACGCTGGGAGGAGTTTGCGTCAACGTCGGGTGCATTCCATCCAAAGCACTTCTTTCCTCGTCGGAGCACTTCGAGTTCGCGCGACTTCACGCTGCGGAGCATGGTATCCAAGTCGGTGAAGTGAAGCTGGATCTACCGACGATGATGAAGCGGAAGGACGCGGTCGTCGGCCAGAACACCAAAGGAATCGAGTTCCTGTTCAGGAAGCACAAGATCACCTGGGCGAGGGGCCGCGGTACGTTGAAGAAGGACAACATCGTCGACTTCGCCGGCGCCGATGGTAAAACGGAATCCTATCGCGCGAAGAACGTCATCATCGCGACTGGATCTGTTCCGATCGAGCTGCCGTTTCTCAAGTTCGACGAGAAGCGCGTGCTGTCGAACATCGGGGCGCTGACGATTCCGGAAGTGCCCAAGCACTTGATCGTCATTGGCGGCGGCGTAATCGGACTGGAGCTCGGCTCTGTGTGGCGCCGGCTCGGCGCGAAGGTGACGGTGGTCGAGCTGATGCCGACGATTCTTCCCGGCAACGACGAAGAGATTGTGAAGGAGGCGGACAAGGTCCTTCGCAAGCAGGGACTCGAGATTCGCGCGGGGACGAAGGTGACGGGTGCCAAGGTCGAGGCGAATCGAGTACTGGTCGACGTCGAGAAGGACGGAAAGAAGGAGACGCTCGACGCCGACTATGTGTTGATCTGCGTCGGGCGAAAGCCGTCGCTCACCGGCGTCGACGCCAAGGCACTCGGGCTGAATCTTGGCAAGCGGGGCGAGATTGCCGTCGACACTCAGATGCGTACCAATCTTCCCAATGTCTACGCGATCGGCGACGTGGTCGGCGGCAAGCTGCTGGCGCACAAAGCCGAGGAAGAAGGAGTGATCGCGACGGAGGTGATCGCGGGTCACAAGGTGCACATGGACTACAAGTCGATGCCGTCGGTTGTGTATACGTGGCCCGAGATCGCGACGGTTGGATTGGCGCAGCACGAGGTCGAGGCGAGCGGCAGGAAATACAAAGTCGGACGATTTCCATTTTCCGCGAACGGTCGCGCGCGGACTGCCGGCGACACCGCTGGCTTCGTCAAGTTCATCGCCGATGCAGAAACCGACGAGCTACTAGGCGCGCACATGATCGGGCCGAACGTCTCCGAGCTGATTCAGGAGGCGGTGCAGGCATTCGAGTATCGCGGATCGTCGGAAGACATCGGCGTTGTCGTGCATTCGCATCCGACGCTGAGCGAAGCGGTAAAGGAAGCCGCGCTCGGCGTGCTCGGACGACCGATACATATATAGATGTCGCCGGCTTCGATCATCAGGCCGCTCGTCGCGGCCGACCGCAGCGGCGTCTTCAGGATCCTCGAGAGCGCGGGCAATTTCACGCCCGAGGAAGTGGCGACCGCCTTGGAGCTGATCGACGAGTGGCTGGAGCTGGGCGAGCACAGCGGGTATCTCACCTACGTTCTCGAATCGCCGACTGACGACGCGTCGGAGGTTCTCGGTTACGTGTGCTTCGGTCCGACGCCGCTGACGGAGGCGACTTACGATCTGTACTGGATAGCGGTCGACAAGTCCAAACACCGCGGTGGAGTCGGCAAGCGCCTGATGAAATTCACCGAGGAAGAAATCGCGCGCCGTGGTGGTCGGATGTTGCTGGTCGAAACATCGTCGCAGGAGACCTACGGTGGGACGATTCAGTTTTACGAGAAGACGGGTTACGAGCTCGTCGGAAAGATCAAGGAGTACTACAAGCCGGGCGACGACAAGTTGATTTTACTGAAGAAGCTGCCGGCGCCGGCACAGGCAACAGTGATCGACGCCGATCGCAGGCCTGCGGTGGTCAAAGTTGAGGCGCCGGATCCGGTGTTCAGCGCCGCCAGTCCATAAGACCCATCAGGCGAGCCCGCCTCGCAGCGTCTAAAGACGGCCATCACCGCGTCCAATCGATGTCCGGCGGATGCAGCTGTTCCAAAGACTCCTCTTATGGCTGCTGGCATCCCAGCTCATGGAGTTGTGCGATCCCCGCTACTCGAGGCGCTGAGGAGGGAGATGCGGCTTCGGCACTACAGCGATGCGACGGTGCGGGCTTATATCCGCTGGGTGGTTCGGTACATCAGGTTCCACGGAATCCGGCATCCATCACTACTGGACCGGGAGAAAGTGGTGGAATTCCTGTCCGCGCTGGCGATTCGCGGCGGAGTTAGCGCCTCGACGCAGAACCAAGCGATGGCGGCGATCTCGTTCCTTTATCGCAACGTGCTCAGTACTCCGCTCGAGCAGCTGGAGCCGATCGCGCGGGCGAAGCGGGCGGTGCGCCTCCCAGTGGTGTTGACCCCGCACGAAGTAGCGCAGTTGATCGCGCGCCTCGACGGCACGCCGCAGCTCGTCGTGAAGCTGTTGTACGGAGCGGGCCTGCGAGTATTGGAGTGTCTCCAACTCCGTGTCAAGGATGTCGATTTTGCCGCTCACGAGATCATGGTGAGGGGCGGCAAGGGTGACAAGGATCGTTTGACTATGCTTCCGAGGTCGGTCGTACATGCCCTGCACGAGCATATGGAAGGTGTGCGGGCGTTACATGCGAGGGATTTCAAGCGCGGCGGTGGGCGGGTCGACATCCCGAACGCACTGGCGCGGAAGTATCCAAACGCATCGACGGAATGGCGGTGGCAATACGCCTTTCCCGCAGCGCGGACGTATGTCGACCCAGTTAGCCGCGAACTGAGGAGGCATCATCTTCATGTGACGGTGGTGCAGCGCGCGGTAGCGGAGGCAGTGCGAGCATCGGGGCTGGCGAAGCGGGCGACCTGCCACACATTTAGGCACTCATTTGCCACGCATCTAATCGAGAACGGCTACGATATCCGTACGGTTCAGGAGCTACTGGGGCACTCGGACGTCCGGACGACGATGATCTACACCCATGTTCTGCGTGGCGGTCGTGGAGTACGCAGCCCGATCGATGCATTCCCACAGTAAAAGCAGCGAACGAATGCTACGCAGCGAGTCTTGCAGTCTATCGCCGAGCGCCGTTGTGATGCATCGAAGGCGAACTCTTTGCTCACCAGTGACTTTTCCGCCACTCCGGGTATCCTTTAAGTGTGGAAAGGCTGCGAGCCTCGCAGCGTTTCAAATTCCGCCGCAACATAATAGGCGTTAGGCAGACCTTTTGGCTTAACACACGAGAATGACTGTGCGTTATAGCGTTGTCTTTTGTTTCGTCGGGATCACAGCCTGCGCGCCAAGACCGAGTTCCGTACCGAATATCGCTGCCTGGCCCTGTCCCCAGCTTCGGGGTGATTCAGCTACGGTCTCGAGGGCAAGGTCGGGTGACCCGGCCGCCTTTGATTCCGTGAGATCACGTCCGGAGTTTGTGAGCGTGGTAATAGATGGTAGAATAGCGGTGTGGAACCGTCCGATGTCTTCAATAGGCGACTATGTAAGTCCATATAATCCGCCGATACCCCGTGGCGAATTGAAGTCAATGCGGCTGGCGGACGCTTCTGAAGCAAGGCGATACGAAAGTTGTTTCGGAGTACCTCTGATGATCATTGAAACCAAGTCAGGTAATTGGCATCCGGTGGATTCAACTGCGCGGCGTTGATCCCGCCGCCTAACGAACGTTGCAGCAGACGAGCGCCCGCTTTAAGGAATTCGGGTTGATCGCGACTATAGTAGAATCGCTCGCTGCTGAACTAAGGCGTTAGCTAGACGATCAGGACCGCCGTGAAGACCATGATCATGCGACCGTTGCTATTTTCTGGACTCGTAATCTCCCTCACTGGCTGTCACACGTTCTTCCGTTCGCCGAAGGAACACCGCGTGATCGGAACTATCGACGCGACTGACGTCTCCGGACCAGTAATTCAAGCTCCGAGCACTGTGCATTTTGGTGAGTGGTTCGATGTTACCGTAACCACCCGCGGCAGTAGCTGCGTACGTGCGGATGGAGCTGACGTCGACGTTAGGGGATTGATCGCCCTAATTACTCCACGTGACATCGTGAATTACGCACATGGCTGTTTGGAGTACGATGCTCCGTACCCTAGGACCGTGAAGGTTCGTTTCGACAAGCTCGGGACCGGGGTAATACGTGTACGGGCGCTAAATAGGGACGATCACGCAGTGATCAAAGAACGTCCGATACTTGTTACCCAAGCGATAATCCGGCGCTAGCTAACGAACGTTGCACCAGACGGGCGCTTGTCAGTCGTTGGCTTGACCGATCCTCGACGCCCCTTGCTTATGCTAACTCCGCGTGGCTTCATTAGTAGATCGCCCGCAGCTGGACTGGGGCGTTACGCGGACGTAAGGTACATATGCTTCGCTGTCCCGTTGACGGTTTTCCTCTGACTTATCAAGCAGTCGGATCGGCATCGATCGCGGTTTGCGAGAAATGTTCAGGAATTTGGTTTACGCGCGAAGCATTGCTCTATCCATCGGTCGATCCAGCGGCTCTTCCTCCTGCCAGCCGT